>JBILDU010000107.1:0-9650 GCA_044352465.1 Bdellovibrionota bacterium | reverse complement strand
GAGATTGGACGCCCCGGCGACAATATCTCGACGTTCTTCATGCCGAACACCCCTGTATTCCAGGGTCACCTCGTCCCCTACTTCAAGGTGCAACAGATCCTCTCCCGTATCGAGGAGTTTGATACCGACGAAAAAGAGCTCAGACTGCGCAACGAGCCGATTAAGTACGAGGAGAAGCTGCCGGAGGCTGGAGCAGCCAGCAGCGGTGGTGGTGGAGGCGGCGCCGCAGGTGCCTTACCCGCGGGAATCTCCAACACGAAGGGCTGGACCGATGAGCAGATCCTCACCAAACTCACCGAGACCAAGAAGACCCTCGATTGGGACAATACGACAGGGAGCGCGCGGAAGTGGTGGGAGGCTTTCGAAAGCGAGAATAAACATCGCAACGCACTGGTGTTACGCCTGGCCGAAGAGCTCGCCAACCGCAAGGCGACAATCACTGAGTTCTTTCTCGCCTATGTCTACAGTAATACCGACAATATTCAGGCTAACTTAAGTTACCTCGACTACACCCGCCTCAAGAAGGAAGAGGAGAAAAAGAAGAAAGAGGCGGCCCAACGCGCCAAAGAGGGCGCCGGCGGTACCCCACCAGGCTCGGGGGGCGGCGGGAAACAAGCCGCGGCGTAATCCGCCGCTTGGTCAAACCGCTATCTCTTCAAGGTACTCGGCTACCCGCCCCGACCATCTAAGCTCTCGTGTCAGGGTTTCGGAAAACTTCGCCGCTTGGTCAGATTCGCCGTGAACAACCATATAGCGTCCCGGCGCGCGGCCCTCCGAGAAAAGCTGACTCTCCCGACACCACCTCAGGAGCTCTGAACGATCCCCGTGCGCACTTAACGCACTAATTTCAGCTATCTCAGCGCGACGGGGGACCTCCTCGCCGAATATTCGCAACGTCTCCGGATTCGATTTAAGCCATGCGCCACGGCTTCCCGGAGGTTGAAAACCCACAAACATAATCGTGTTTCGCGGGTCTCCCACCCGATGACGCAGATGGTGGAGCACCCGACCTCCAGTCAGCATTCCACTAGCGGAGATCAGCACCATCGTCTCACGGATCGAGTTCAATCGCATCGACTCAAACCGATCTGAGATGAAGTGAAGTTTCGAGCAAAGGAACGGCTGCTTCCCCTGCTTTAAGAGCCGCATCGCTTCAGCATCGTACTCGGCGGTATGGCCGACATAGAGCGACGTCGCGTCTCGCGCCATCGGGCTATCAACGATAATTGGAAGATCTCGGGGGATCTCGCCCCGCTCTTTGAGAGCCCTCAGATGAAAGAGCAGTTGTTGCGTTCGCCCCACCGCAAACGCCGGGATAAGCACCACCCCACCCCGCTTGACCGTCCGAGCGACCACCTCGCGAAGCTCCGACTCGATCTCGCCTCCGGCATGGAGACGATCACCGTAGGTCGACTCGATCAGCAGAAGATCACCGAACGCCACCGGCTCCGGATCGCACAATATCGGCGCGTTATAGCGCCCGATATCCCCGGAGAAGTTGATCACCCGCCCCCCGATCTCGAGCCGAATCGAAGCGGCACCGAGGATGTGTCCCATGCGACGCCATTCAGCAAAAACACCGGGAACCACTTCGGTGCGTCGATGAAAAGGTACTGCACGAAAGTTCTTCAACGCTGCAATCGCATCGGCTTCGGTATAGAGAGGGAGAGGTGGATGATGCCGCGACCGCCCTCGCTCGGCTCGGTAGCTTGCCTCCTCCTCCTGCAGCCGTCCGCTATCTCGCAAGATAAGATCGGCGAGCGACACCGTCGGCGTCGTTGCATACACCGGGCAACGCAGCCCCAAACTGGTATAGCGCGGGAGAATGCCCACATGATCGACATGGGCATGGGTCAAGAGCACCGCGGTGATCGAGGAGAGATCGACCGGAGCACCGTGCCAGTTGCGCTCACGCCAAGTGCGATCACCTTGAAAGAGTCCGCAATCGACCAGGATTCGCGTCTCCCCGTACGAAACGAGATATTTCGAACCGGTTACTGTGCCGGCGCCGCCGAGAAACTTGAGTGTGACGCTCAAAGCGAACTCCTTAAAAACTCGCTGCTTTTAAAACAAAGAACTCCCAGCAATGAATACCAAATGCGACTCACTAGATAGCTTCGCTGAGCCGCGAAAGAGCGCAGTTTTATTTATTTTTGGGGGAGCTTTCACAACCCCTCTCGGAAGATTCTGCCTCGGGACCACGTTTCCATCAACAGTAAAATCCGCGCGGAGTCAGGGGGTTAGCTTCGGCACGACGGTGGCGCTCTTTTTGCAAACGTTCTTTACGGGAAGATCTATCGAGACTTTTTTGCCGGTAGCAACATATGGCAGGCATCAACTTTTCCGGACTAGCTTCAGGTATCGACACCGAGGGGCTCTTAAAAGCGACTACCGACGCCACCCGAAACACTCGCGTTAAACCCCTGCAACGAAAGGTCGACGAATATACCGACACTAACGACTCACTCGAAGAACTTCGCACCCTCCTCGATTCAGCTCAATCGAAAGCCCGCGACCTCAGCTCGGTATTCGGAGGCCCATTGCAAAAGCTCGCCGCGACGAGCGATGAAACAGTGCTCACCGCCAGTGCTTCAAATGCAGCGAGTAACGGTTCATACTCCCTGACCGTCAGCCAACTTGCAAAAAACGCGACGATGTCGCTTTACGATTCGGGCAGTCCGTATTCAGGGAGTACCTCGACGTTGCCAACCACCGGGACAGTTACCATCACCGTGGGCGCCTCCCCCGGCGGTACCCCCGTGCCGGTCAACGTAGCGGTGGTGGGAAGCACGACCACCCTCGCCGATTTTGTCTCGTCGTTCAACACCGCGGCAACTACCGCCGGGGCTGGGGCCGTGGCTTCGGTAGTCAACGTCGGCTCCACGACAGCGGATTACCGGATCGTTATCAACTCAACCAACACCGGAACCGGGAAGGGTCAACTGGCACTCACGACCCCCGTGGCAGGAATAGACGACAGCACACTGAGCGCCGCCACCGATGCGACCTTCACCCTCAGCGGCGTCGGGGCGATATCGCGCTCCACCAACAGCATCTCCGACGTGATTCCCGGTGTCACCTTTAACCTGGCGGCAACGTCAGCGACTCCCGTTACGGTGAATGTCAGCGACGATGTGGCGGGAACGACCGCCAAGGTGAGTGAATTCGTTGAGGCCTATAACGAGGTCGTTCAATACATCGCGGAGAACAATCAAATCACCCGCGAGCAAAACGGCAATAACGTTTCCAACACCTTCGGGACCCTCAGCAAGACCCGAGTCGATGACAACGTGCTGAGCCAGATCCGGAGCGCCATCTCCAGCACCAAATACGAGGATGGCGAAGAGGTTCGAATCCTGGCCGATCTCGGGATAACGACTCAGCGTGATGGAACACTCAAATTCGACTCAACGACTTTTTCGAGCGCGCTGAGTAAAGAGCCGACCTCGGTCAACGCCGTGCTCCAGACGTTCGGCGATACGATCGGTCTTACCGGAGGTACGATCGATCTCTACACACGCTTCGGCGGGCTCTTCGATACCACGATCAACGGAAACAAATCCCAAATCGATAATCTCAATGACCGGATCGCTCTGATTGAGGAGCAGATTCTCCGTACCGAAGCATCGATGCGCGCCCGCTTCGCCCGCCTTGAATCGTCGGTGGGTCGGATGCAGAATCAACAAGGCGCACTCACCTCAGCGATCGCTCAGCTCGGATAAGAAACCGCTGCGAGTGCGGCATGCGCCGGTACTACCTGGGGGGGTAGGATAAACAAACTCTCTGTCCCGGGAGGCGGTATACGCCAGTTCGAAACTCCTTTGACTTTCCGTTCAACCTCAGGATCCACCTTTACTAATCACCCTAATCAAAAAGCGAGCTCAGGAGCGACGGAATTACGCTGGCGAGGATAGAGCGGGGTAAAAATCGCGAAATACCTCATAGCTTAGGACAAACTGCCAAGAGAACGTGTGCGCGTGGAAATTAACACCTCAACTGCAACGTCCCCTCGATTATAAGCCACTCACCGTTGAATCCCGGCCCCGTCGCTTGGCAATCACAATATTTAATCTCTCGAATACCGGCTTTAAAACCTCAACCCGGAGGAGATGGTTTATTGACACAAGCGCAACCGACCAACGCGACAACCATCACGAGCCATGCAATCCGCATGCTTCCTCCTATCATGGGTCAGCGGGTGATGAACCGCAGACCTTCGAGCTCACCGTTCACCCAGACTGTACCGCTTCCCCGGAAAACGAACATTTGACCTGATGAGATAACCTACTATTCTCGTGTTTTTTTACAGGAGGATAGCGACGAATAAAAGTCGTAAGAAGCGGCAGCGGTACACTCCCTCGAAGCAAGTTCGCGTCGCCCGTCGGCGGAGCGCAGTTCAAATCTGCCCCGCTGGGGGCGTTTCGCAAACACGCACCACCCGGTTCGATCCCAGAATACTCCCTTGAGAAGTGTACGGCGGCGGCTCACAAAGACGTAAAAATCACCCGTCAACGGGTCGTGCCCCCACTGTTAGCTTTCACGACCGCCACCTCAAAACGTGGGCGCTAAGAGCCGAGTCGTACTGAAAAGCCCCACCGAGAGGAATCCCACTACTATGACCATGCGGAGGGCAATCTCTAGCCAGAACCGGTATGGATCATCCTGCGGTGTGACGACCTCTGACTCTCGATCCTCGTAACTAATTGTCAATTTCCTCTTCCTGAGGTCGCCAAGTAACGCTGTCGCCATCAGAGAGCCAAAGGGGAGCAGTGAGGCTGCCAGTGAGAATTCCAATTCATGCTCCTTAATGTCCCCTGAAAGAATTTCGAACAGATTTTGTTTCTTGCGTGGACTCTGCTCCAAACCATCGTGGGTCAAGCTTTCCGCTCGGGGAGGGGAGTTGAAGTAGAACGGTAGATTGGCTTTGGTCCAGACGGGGTTTACTGCCCAAAGAGCCATCACTATGATCGAACTTATCGGTATCAGTGCAACGATCCAGCCTGCTGGATGACGGGGCAACCACCCCATGCGATCGCGCGCAACGACGGCCAACAATGTTGCAAGGGCAATTCCCAGGCAAAAGATCTGCTCAAAACACATAAGGTGGTTCTCTCAACCGGTAGTAACTCACAGCTCCACGCCCTATGCGAGATAGGGGGGAGGGTCGGTTCATCGCAATAATTCCTTGAGGGTTGGCTGAAGCTTTATCCAACCTTGGTACTACCCTTCCGGAGCCCCGCGCCCTCTTTCGTTCCAAAGGGTCGTCGCTTGTCCTCCCCAAGACTGCGAGCAGATGGGGGATGCCTCCGTGGTGCTAGCCGAGTCGCACTCTGGAGCGGTCTAGACTGCTCTATCTTTGTATTCCCCCCCCTAGGGATTGCCCTCTGTGCCCTCTGTACCGGGGCTACTCGATGCAGATAGAGGTATTTTGCCAGGGTATTTTTGAAACCACTTCTAGTTCTCCGCTTTTACACACCCTGAACCATTCAAGCATTGCTGTAGCCTCAAATTTACAGCAAAGCTGCTGTATTTTGCCCCCGCCCTGAGGCGAAACGCCCCAGCTGGTGAGGAGCGATGCCCAGTAGTTGGAACGACTTAGTCTGCGTGCCGCGATGGCACGGAGCTTGTCACGCCCGGCGGTATGTACAGCTGCCGCACGTGGGAGCGGGCCAAGGCGAAGCTCCCACATTACCGCCGGAGACAACCGGAAGAATCGCCACTCTACCGGATTGTGTACCACGGGCGAGAGGAACTCCCGCGGGTCTGGGAGGAGAAGTTCCAACCCACCTATGGAGTACTGAGAGACGAGGTGCTCGAAACCTTCGACGAGTATCTTAACTGCGGGCTCCTGCAGCGCGGAGCCGCTCGGGTGTACTGCGATACCTGCAAGCATAGCCTCCTGGTCGCGTTCTCCTGCAAGAAACGAGGGCTTTGCCCATCGTGCAACGCGAAACGTGCAGTGAAGTTCGGTGAGCACCTCTACGACGCAGTCCTTTGGTATTCGTGCAGAGCCCGGGGGGAGCGCGCAAAGCGTGCGCCGGTTCTCAACGACGCCGCTACGCTGGAGGCGAGAGCAGTACCCGCAGTAAGCTGGGCAGCGTGCATGAAGCGGGTGTTCGAGATTAACCCACTCGAATGTCCACGCTGCAAAAGCCAGATGAGAATCGTTGCCTTCCTTACCGATGAACGGGAAATCATCAAAATCGCTGACTCTCTCTGTATTCCACGGGCGCAGGCTCCGCCCAAGATACGCCGGCCACCTCAGCCAGAATCCTTCTGGCCACTTCCCGCCCGACGACTTCAGCGCTTAGCGCCGCTTCAGGAAAACTGCACCCAAGCCTCTACAAAAAACGCCCTCGCCACGCTTCTCCCAAAGCCTCGGCACCCCATACCTCTCGAAGTCCATCACTCCGCACCTGTCCGCCGCCTGTCTTGGCGCACTTGCGCTCGCAGACCACACGGCACTTCAATGCGCTTAACGCATCCTCCAGCTCACTACCAAGATTGCCCAATTAGCTCAGATGGTTAAATCGATTTTCCTACCCTCCAGGCATGTGCCGTGAGCCGAGCGGTGCTCACTCGGTTTATCGACGGTGGCTCCCTGCAGTGGACTGGAGATGCGATCTGAATGGGGCGCCGGTCTCTAGTGTGGGAGGACTAGCCCTTACTTGAACGGCGTTAAATTGAATGAATCTGAAATTCCATGAGAAGTCAGGGCGGTATGTTGATTTTTTATTCCAGTCGCAGCATTAAAAAAATTGGGGCGTATCGTCAGAGATCTGGATTCTGAATCCTGTTCTGTATCCCCGGCCGGACCTCTAAGGTATCCAAAGCTCTCTTTTGAGTTTATAGTGCGGCCCGGCACGTTGGGTTTGACGTCGCCAATTACATCTCTTGTTTGGGTAGACGGAATAGGGACTCCTGCAGCGAAGAGTCTATGCTCTTCGCTGTGGGAAGAGTCCATCAAAGGTTGTCTTTGAGGTTTCTACAGCAAAAATTCTTTTGCCGAAAAGGCAGGGAGTTGAGTGATGAATCACGATCCCAACTTGTGGAACCGGCTGCAGCAGGAGCAACAGGAGCAGTATCGGCGGCAGGAGCAGCAGCAACAGCAGCAACAGCAGCAGCAGGAGCAGTTTCGGCAGCAGCAGCAGCAGCAGCAGGAGCAGTTTCGGCAGCAGGAGCAGTGTCTGCGGCAGGAGCAGGAGCGGCGAGACCAAGATTACCGGGACAGACAGAACCGGGACTACTGGGACCGGCGCAGCCGCGAACAGGAGGAGCAGGAGCACTCGGACCGAATGAGGCGGCCGAATGCGGCGACCGGGGCAGGCGAGCAGTCTTCCGGTCGCTTCAACTACTCCACGGGATCCAACATTAGCGACTGGAGTTTTCTGCTCTGGTGGCTGGTGGGGATTCTTTTGCTCGCTCTGGTGGCTACGGCTCCATACCTCGCAATCACCGCGTACCATCTGGGCGGTATGTGCTTCAGGTACTACTTGCTTCAGACGGTCCTTTTGTTCGCTGCAGCCATCCCGGGCTCGCGAACGATGTGGCCTGCGACAAGTTCGGGTGGAGCCACTGAGGCACGGGGTCGTCGTCCGCGCGGAGGGCGCTTGAAGACTATCTGGCTTCTCTCCGCTTTGGCTGCGCCCCTCGGGCTGTCGGTGTGGACATTCTTCTCTGCTCCGCCTCTGGAGGTGGCTGTAGCGAAGATGAACACCCGCTTCACGTGGTGGTACAAGGAGCCTCACTTCCTCTTTAATCCCGAAGACTTTAAAGGGACGGGAGAGGAGGGGGTTCGGCGGCTGCTGCGGGAGATCGAGAATCCTGATGCAAAGCTGGACCTTGTCGTTCAAGGGTTGATTGCTATCGGGCCTTCCGGAGAGAACGCTCTTCGGTCCGACGGCGTACGGCGGCTGCTGCAGGAGATCGAGAATCCGAAAGCTGACCTTGCGCTCATCGGTCAAAGCCTCCAAGCAATTGGGGCTCCAGCCGATACTCTGCGTACCGAAGGTATTGTTGTCTTGAGGAAGAGGCTTCGGGAAGATGATAAATCCTACCCGGAGGTCCTCGCTTTCTGCCGGATGTTTGGAGAACCGTTGTTCCCTGTCTTGCGGGACATGGCGAGCTCAAAACACCCGGCATCAGAGCTGGTGTGGAACGCCCTCAGGAAGTTAGACGTAGGAACTCCGGGACTCGAGTCGTTCGTTCCGGAGGTCCTCAATTGCTCGGTCTACTTCACTGAGGCACCCCACATGGGCGCTGAAAACAACATGTGGGGCGGCATGTTCCGCGAGTTCATGAGGAAGCATGCTGAAGCTATCGACCAGGCTCTGCAGTCTTACCAACCGATCGATCAAATCGAGATGGAAGGTAAGCGGGTCGCCTTGAAGCTCATCAGAGTCGACTCTGTTGAAGGGGATCCGAATGCTTTCTACGCACTTCGTCAGGAGGTGATGGATAGGATGTATCAGATCCAGAGGGGGCTTCCACTCCCCCCTCTACGCGGTTTCTGAACCGGCCGTCGGGTGATCGTTGGGTGGGTGTTTGCGCAAGGCGATGCTGGGGGTTTTTCTTCAATGTTTTTCATGGATTCTCCCCCAGCATCCTTAGTCCCTTGAGCTACGTCGGAGCTCACCCCTGGTTCGTCCCCTCTCCACACCCATTCGATACCTTTGCGCGCCTCTCAGTCAAATCGTTCTCAGTGCAGCAGGGAGATACTTTGAGTCGATGCTCGCAAAACATCGGCCAGTGACATATCGATGCGAATGCAACGTTGGAGCTCATCTTGGATTTGGCCTGTCTATCGATTCCTCCTGTTGGGGCATACCATCGAGGTTCGAACGGTCTGATGGATAGCACATGGTAGACCGATGGGAACTGCGGGGAGCGATGTAATCGAGGATGGACACGACCGTGTGCTAAACGCCGCTATCGAAGCCTTAAACTGGTTCGCTCCTGGTGAACTTCGGGCGATAGCGGGAAATATGTAAAAACCTGGTGAAGCCTGTCTTTTTTAGGATAAAGCTGCTCGAACGTTTTCTCCGCGGTGTCATATGCCCTGCCCTTTCGCTTGGCTCTCGAAGGTATTCCCGGAAATAGTCCCGCCCCACGGGATGCCGCTCACCGATCGGAGTGAGGGTGCCGCTATAGCTCTACTTACCGGCACTGGACTCGACTGGCGAACATCTCTGAAAGAGCTTGCGGGGCGGCATGGGATAACGGAGCGCTACGGCAGAGAGGTTGTAGCGCTCCCCCCAGTAACCAACCTTACGAATGAACCCCTCACCCTATACGTTCCCTATACACCTGAGATCGAGAACCATCCGGTCTCGTACGCGACCGCGACCTATCTTCTGCACGACGATGCGGCGAAAAACCACGAGGAGATCGTCGCGCAGATTCGGATGAAGTTGGGCCCGGGCGCGCCGGGTAAGGCCGTAACCACTCTTCGTGAAGAGTGGCGGTTCGGTCGGATCGTGATCGCTGCGACTACCTGGCCTCCGGAGAAGCAGTTCCCAGGGCATAGAAATCTGCTCGAATCGTTGCCTTCCTTGCCGATGAATGGGAAATCATCAAAATCGCTGACTCTCTCTGTATTCCACGGGCGCAGGCTCCGCCCAAGATACGCCGGCCACCTCAGCCAGAATCCT
>JBILDU010000106.1:0-9725 GCA_044352465.1 Bdellovibrionota bacterium | reverse complement strand
GGGCGCGGCTCAAGGTGAATCTAGCGACCGAAGCAATGGTCGCTGTTCCCGTCCCTGAGGTATTTCAGCTTGCGGGGCACCTGATCCTGCACAGCGTCGCGCGTGGCGGTATCGGCGGCGAGACATCGATCTCCACGAACCTCGCTGGCGAACGACTCGAACTGCACGTGGTCTCCGAGCTCAGCGGACAAATCATCGCCCCCGGCGGCGACATCATCGGACGGCTCCTCCACGGCTCATGGGCGGAGCGATCCGCCCATCGTTCGATCGACGGGATGTCGCTGGTTGACTTCGAGGCCGCGCGAACGATCGCCCATAAAAACGGACTCACCCTCAAGGAACGCCCTCTTGACGACGCAAGGGTCGCTTACATCGTCTCTATGCCGCTCTGCGACAACTAAAGATGCGCAGAGCACTCCTTTCATGGTGCTTTTTTGAGAAGCTCTTCACCCCGTCCGGGGAGAAAAATGCTCGGCGCTCGGCATGGCTACCCTAGAACCCAAAGCAGAACCAGCACGCTCAGAGCAACGAGCAAGAGGAGACCCACAACGATTATGACTTTATCCTCAAGGGAGCTTCCGGGGGAACCACTTGGGGTCTCATAACTAAATCGCATCGAGGGATGCCGATCATACCCGCTTTCGTCGAGCTTACGGGCATCGACCGATACCGTACCGTTCCCATCGTCGTCGTCAAAATTTGTCTGTCCGAACGGGATACGCACCGTGCTGCGAGTGCGGGTCACCTCGGATTCGTCGCGATCGCTCGACCAATCTAAATGGGCGGTCCGCCCCCCACCCGCGACTAAAGGCTCAGTGGAGCCGGTGAGTCGATCGACCGAGCGCTCACGACGCTGCAGCGCCGTTGGATCGTTGAGCATAACCTGATAGTCACCGATCCGAATCTCGTCACCATCGGCGAGATTGACAAGTTCACTCAGCTCACGGTCGTTAACCAGAACACGCGCATCCTTGGCAAGACGAAAAGCGCAGACATTGTCCCCGCGCCGCTCGATGACAAGGCTCGGCAATTCGGCGAGGTCCGCTTCCAGGGAAAGATCGGCTTTCGAGCCCCCAACGACAAGGGCTCGACCGTATTCGGATACCGGAAACTCATCGAGGAAATCGCCTTTTGCGAAAACGATCAGGGAACGTCCCCCAATACTCGACAGCCCGACCAAGGTCTCCGGTCGCCGGGAGTCATCCGTCGTTATTCGTATCGCCGCATCGGCGATTTGAACGATATCCCCTGAGCGGACGAGGCGCCATTGGTTTGCCTTGAGCTGGGTTCCGTTATGCCACGAACCGTTGGTGCTCCCGAGATCTTTATAGAACCAGTGCTCCCTAATACGAGCAAAGACACCATGGTTACGCGAGATCGCGCCGTTCCTGATAGCGATCCCCTCACTGGGTTCCCGACCAACGACGACCTCGCCGTCCTCAAGACGACCGATCTCGACTCGACCCTCGGGCCGGAGCTCTTCTAAAACCAATGCAGCCATGGCTAGGTTGTGGATAGTCCTTACGGGAACAGGCTCACATACAAACCCCTTTCCGGCAAGATTAAGAGCGCCGAACGAGTGTCATCCCTCCAGCGAACACCCATCGGTGAAAAATGGGCACGCGAAGACCGGCCTCACAGCCGCCCACCTTACCGGGTGGGCTGAGGACGGATCTGGGGGCCGACACGCGGAGCGCCAACACCTCCCACAGAAGTTGCCGAATTGCACAGCGGTGCCTCGATCCGATGAAGCAGAATCGCCACCGCCTCGAACAGGGCCGGAGGTATGGGTATATCGCGGGGGAGACTCTGAAGAAGGCGGGCAACCCGCCCATCTTCAACCACAGGGATACCGAAACGACGGGCGACCCGAACGATCTCATCTGCTTCTTCGCCGCGGCCTGACGTCGTCACCAGCGGGGCAACGCCGCTGCGTTGCTCCGCCACCCCGTAGCGCAAAGCTACCGCAGTGCTATAACGCTCCTTTCTCAACATACCCTTCAAGCGGTGACGAGGCGGAAAGTCGGTGTTCACCGACCTCCTCGGATTTGACGACCACCCGATGAACGAGCCCTCCCGTGAGGGGGGATTTCAAGGCACGTCGAACATGAAAAGTTAGGGTCCAGACGCCCAAAGGTTTCTCAACGACCTCCACACCGGGAATCGTCGCCAAGTCCTTACTCCATCGCACCCGATCGGTCGTCGAGCACAAGATCTTAATCCGGTCACGGGCGCGGCGTATCGCGGTGATAAGCCCACGCACCTCAGCTTCACAGCGGTCAACGTCCAGCACCACGAGCTGAATCTCTCGTTCACCATCGTTGAGCGCGCGGATTACCTCATCGCTAGAGCGAACTAAGACGGCTTGCATTCCCTGGGAATCGATCGTAGAAACGACGGCTCGCTCGACCGTCGCCTCAAGATTATAGACGATCGCTTCCCGCATCACCGAAACGTGAGACTCCCCATCGCGTGCGACCGCACTCAATTCTTTGCGTCCTTCAAGTATCGGCGCTACCGGTAAATAGATGCTAAACACCGAACCCGCTCCGGGGCGACTACGCACGGTGATAAGGCCCTCGTGATGCTTCACGATCGAATAGGCTGAAGATAGACCGAGCCCGGATCCGTTCAGCCCAACTCCTGTTCGAACATCGACATTCTTGGTCGTGTAGAACGGTTCGAAGCATCGCACAACGCTCTCAGCATCCATCCCACCCCCGTTATCCTCCACATCGATACGGACGTATTCACCCGGTGCCAGCTCACGATCAATCTCTCCCGAGCGGAGAGTCACCGGACGGGCTTGTAACCGGACCTGACCTTCGGTGCGCTCACCAATCGCTTCACGAGCATTCATCAAAAGATTGGTCATTACCTGCTGGAGCTGCCCGTAATCGGCATACACCTCCGGGGTCTGCGGAGCGATATCTATCTCCAACGAAATCCCCGATCCGATGACGGATTTATAGAGATCGGCGGACTCTTGCACCAGCCGCTCAAGCGAGAGATTCCGTCGGGCCGCGGTCCCTTGCATCGAGAAATTCATGAGTTGCTTGATGAGCCCCGCCCCCTTACTTGCGGCCTCAACAATCATTCGCGCCGAAGCACCGACCGGGGACTCTCGCGTTGACTGCATCTCAATGAGCGACGCTTGTCCCATCACCGCTTGGAGCATATTATTGAAGTTGTGGGCCACACCGGAGGCGAGGAGCCCGGCCATGCGCATCTTCTCCGACTCTGCCATCCGGGACTCAAAGCGCCGCGCCATAATCACGGTGGCGATCTCGCTGCCCATCGCTGTCAGAAGTGTCACTTTGCGTTCGTCGATAACAGCGCTACTGATCGCCGGCTCGACGAGCAAAACACCAACAACCTGACCAAGAGTAACGAGCGGAACGATGATCAGACCCCCAATTTCGAGCTTTGCCATCACTCGTTCGAATCCGGGACACCCGACGACATCACCCGGTTTCATAACGACCGCAACCTTGGAGCGTAAAGCCCGATCAAGCTGGGGCCGTGCCACTGCGAGATCGATCTGGGCGTCGACGATCGAACGACGCACCCCCGGTCCGACACCGGCTTGACCAATGATATGAGTTCCCTGGTCGTTGATAACGCCAAGCCAGAGACGCCGACAAGCGAGCTCCTCTTGGATAATTGGGAAAGCGTGAGCAGCTACCTCGGCCGGGGTAAGATGCTTCGTCAACTCGTGACTTAATCGATATAACGCCGCCAGAGAGTCCGCTTCACGGCGTTGAGCGGCGTGCAACGCGGCTTGGCGTACGGACAGGGCGATCTGACGAGCTGCCGCTGAGATCAATTCAAAGTCATCTTCGTTATACTGATTCGCTCGGCGACAGAAGAGCGCGAGCGCCCCAATGACCTGTCCGTCGCTGACGAGGGGCACAATGATCGTTGCGCGCAATCCCTCCATCCGCGCCAGATCCACCGCGGCCCGGGGGTCAAGCTGCACATCGTTAACGATAAAGCCCTGACGCCCCTCAACGGCTCGGCGAATCAGTGTGGGCCCATTAAGGATACGCTCGAACGACTCAAGATAGGTCGCCGAAAGACCCTCCGAAGCAACTAACTCCAACTTATCGTTCGACGCATCGTAGAAACAACCCAGACCGCAGTTAGAGCCCGTCGCCGAGACTAAGGCACGTAGTCCTTTGAGGGTCATGCTCGCCGGCTCGAGGGTCACCTGCAACGAGCGCGAGACCTCATAAAGCGCCTCCACCCGCTTAGTCTGCCGAGTCGCTTCATCGCGGATTCTGTGGCGCTCAGTGATATCCAGACCGAGTCCTTCCCACCCGCGGAACTCCCCGTTTGAATCCAAGAGCGGTATCCCCTTGAGAAGGAGCCAGCGGGTCTCGCCCGTCTTGCGGTTGACGAGCCCGATCTCTTCGCTAATCTCGCGACGCTCCGGGGTTGCACTGAGCCGACGCGCCGCGCGCCGAAACGCCGGCGGAGTAAGAAACTGTCGCCACACCGCCCGACTCCCCAGGATCTCTTCCCGGGTCATACCAAGCAGTGTTTCGTAGTTGCCCTGGACATCGACGACGAGAAGATCGCCATCGGTACGCAGGAAAAGCATGTTACCGAGATCGATCAGCTGCTCATACAAATGTCGAGCCTCTTTGAGCTCGGCACTTTCAGTTCGACCAATATCAGACGCTTCACGAACACCGGCGTGGGCTTCGAAACGCTCCGCGTGAATCGTCATGAGATCGAGAATGGCTCCGAGGCCCGCCAGCTGGTCCCTCTCCCAGCGATGATACCGACTTGTAAAAATACACTCACAAACCGCGACGATTCGTCCACGCACATACACTGGCAGTAACGCATAGGAACGTACACCCGACAGCGCTACCAGCGCCTCTGCATTCATCCGTGCAGCTCCGACGTCGTGTATAGCAAGTGGCCCTGGAGTGACTTGCCCACCGAGGAGCATCGTATCATCGCGGAGATCCGCGCGCCCGTCGTTGGGCTGGGCAGAAGGAGACGCACCCGGCATCGGCCGATTGCACGCGACGATACGTTCATTTCCATGCCGCCAGACGACCCGCACCTCGTCGGCTCCGAGGTCAGCCACGATACCATCGACGACAGTTTGGAGAATTGCAGGGAGCCCCTCAGCCGCAGAGAGGCTCCGGCGTAGCCCGTCGAGAAAGCGTCGGTTAAGCGCAGCGCTCATGCCACCTCCACCAACGATATTTACCGCCCTTACGCCACATACGTGTTTACAAAATCGAACGCTCGACAACCACCACTCGCGATCGTCTTATGCGCATTACCTGTTCCCGCCGGGAAAGCTCCTCGTGGAGGGCCCGACGCCTCGCCCGCACCAGGGGATCCCCCTCCTCATCCCGGTGCTCCCGCCGCACTTCCTCTGTCGACATAGCGACCTCTTTCATGAATCGACGCCGCTGTAGCAAAAAGTCGATGCCACCAATCAAAACTGTCAGACCGACCCCTCCGTATACAAGTGTGCCGAGGAGAGCGCTCCCCGCTCCTCCAACTTCGATCCGATCAAACGGGTCCAGCGCCGCCAACGTGGTCGCTGCGTGAGAAAGAAAACCGTAGACGAAAAGCAACGCGAGACAGAGATTCACGAGCTGCCATACCACACTCCGAAGACTGGAGCCGATACGACGAAAGCCCGCGAACGGTTCAAGTCGATCGAGGCGAAGGGCAAGCGGGCGAAACTCCAACGAGATTCCCACCTGCATCCCCTCGACTAACGAGGCGACACCTGCTCCAAGTATAAGCAGGAGCGCGACGAGTAGGAGGCCACTCAAAACCACCTCACGACAACTCGCGAGTGGCTCCACGAAACCATCTGTCAAATGCCATTTTAACAGCAAAGCCCCCCTTACCCAACAAAACTGTGCTCCACCAAGCAGCAGACCGAACACTCCTCCTAATACCAGTGCCCTGGTAAGAAGCTGACTTTTATACACTTTTCCATCCTGCCGAGCGCGCTCGAGACGGCGACGCGTGGGCGGATGGGACTTTTCTTGACTCATGGGCTCTCCGCCGACGGCGTAAAAACACCTTCGACGGCGCCAAGGGCGGTGAGCACCGCGCCCCCACCCCCCCGAGCCAGGGCAACCAGCTGCTCACCGACGCGCTCATGTTCAAGAATCCCGAGAAGGCTAAACCCGAGAAGTGTTTTCACCAGGAAGTACTCCCCGTTAAGCGGAAGCTGTGGCGCTATTCGCCCCACGAAGACCCCGGCCACCTCACAGAGGAGAAATAGCGCGATCCACGGAAGCGCTGCGTCGAGCCAAAGCCTCAAAACCTCTATCCCGATAACCATCACTCGCGGCCCCACGGTGCCCAAGGCCCAACCTTGCCCGAGAGGGACGACCTTAACCGAGGCACCAAGAAGCGCGACACACTCCGTGAGAACCCCACTGGAGAGTAAAACCGCCCAAACGACTGAGCGGGCGAGTAATGCTACCGTGGCACTCGGACCAAAGGTGGGTTCATAGAGGGTCCCGATCGACTCCCCCCGGATTGCATC
Organism: Bdellovibrionota bacterium; assembly: GCA_044352465.1. Taxonomy (GTDB): domain Bacteria; phylum Bdellovibrionota_C; class UBA2361; order UBA2361; family UBA2361; genus JBILDU01. The sequence continues at coordinate 3,190 of JBILDU010000106.1, read as the reverse complement.
GAAGATCTCTCCCCACATCATCGCACCGCCCACGACACAGAGAAGCGGCACCGCTAAGATCGCCCCGAGTATGAATTCACCTCCCAACTGCAAGACACTCAGAGATTCGGAGGGCCACGGCGCGCCGACCAGGAGAACGGCCCCCACCAACAATGCCAGCACAATGCGGCGCGCACCTCCCAAGGAGTCGAAGCCAAAGGGAAGGAAGATGATAAATCCAAGCGAGCGGAGAAAGCCTGCCAACCAAAAACTCACCACCAGAGAGTTCATAGGCTGCGAACTCCATGCGCGCGTGCGGTCAGGGGCAAGCGAGACAACAGGGGACCACAAGGGGGCCGAACAAAGCCACCTGGGCCTCGCCCCGCAATTGAGATGCCGAGATAAGTGTTAAGCACTAGTCTAACCATCGCCCCCTCCCCCGAGAAGCGCGATCGCCGCCAGCGTCTGAGCAAGTAACTCGAGCCCCCTACCAAGAAAAAAAGGCCAGCCAAACCACAAGACCGCCGTTACCGCACCGAGTTTTACGAGATAGGAGATCGATTGTTCCTGTATCTGCGTCGCAGCCTGCAGGACCCCGACTCCGAGACCACAAAGCGCACCGATTCCAAGAGGGATCGCAGCGCAAATCAGGACAAAGCGAATGTAGTCATCGAGCAGGTTCTCAATCATCGTATTATCCGATCTGACGTGACTGAAGCTGGGTGCAAGCCTATCGCCATCAACCTCCCCTATAGGATCGAACTAAAGCCTCGGTTAGTAAGAGCCACCCATCCACGGCACAGAAAGCGGCAAGTTTAATCGGGAGCGTCAACATGACCGGACTTAACATGAACATTCCGAGCCCCACTAAGAGATTGGCAATCACTAAGTCGATAACGACAAACGGGACAAGGAGGACGCACGCCATCACAAATGCCTCTCGTAGCTCGGTCAACATAAAACCACCGAGTAGGACGACAAGGGTGGGTTCGGGTGACAGTACTGTTGGAGAATCGACCTTTTCCTTTGGCTCAAGGTGCATCAGACGTTCAAGCGTCTTGCGCTCGCGCATCCCCGTATGTTGAAGCAAGAACTCACGCCACGGCTCTCCGGCACGCTCAACGAGCAGGCGCCCCTCCCGTAATGGATGAGCACCAAGGGCTTTAAGATCTATCGTCTCAACTCGTTGAAGTGACCCTAGGATGACCGGCTCCATAACAACTAGGGTAAGGACGAGCGCCAAGGCTGAGGTAACGATCTGGCCCGGAACCTGCTGCCCACCAAGGGCATTACGCAACATACCAAGGACGATCGAGAGCTTGAGATACGCCGTCGCAAATCCGACCAATAGTGGAACAACACCCACGAGACACATCACACCGATGAGGGTGTATGGATTGGCTCCACCACCTACAATCATCGGCCCCTCCGCGGAGTAGATACTAGGCCGGGGTTCAGTGAAGTTGGTGCAGCCACCACCGCCGCATCCCCCGCAACTAAAACACCGATCGCCCGATCCGAGACCCCCAAAAGGAGGCGCGTTCCCTCAAACTCAATGGCAACTATCGCCGCCCGAGGGGTAAGCCAGCGGCGCTCCAGTACCTTGAGCATGCTAACCTCCTTATTTCGAGGAACGAAAACGCCGCGTATCCATTGCAGTCGTGACCACCATGATGGCTGTTCCCTCCCCCGCATGTCATCCTCAGATTTCATGACTTCATTGCAGACATATTCCTTCTCCCGGCAATAGCTCGCGTCAGCGAGGCTCAGCGGGTACCCCGTGAGCCTCGACCAAAAAACGCCTGACCGAATAACCCTTGGCTCTAAGCGCGCGAGTGAGCGACGCCTGCTCACTTTGTAATCGCACCCCATCCTCTAATCGATCGGGTGCCACTGAGATATCGAGAGCCCCCCCCGGCAGCTGCGTGATACCGAGTTCGATACCTGCTCCATGCGGTGTCCGATAAAAAAAAGTCCAGCTCCCCTTGTCGTTCTCTCGGGCTGAAAGCTCCCCAAGACCTTCCTCCGGGGCGAGCCCCCGTTCCAGAGAGCGCTCCCCCTCCCTCCGACGATCATCAGGGGGGCTATCGCCCATACGCTGAGGCAGATGCTCTAACCGACTCGCGGCAACCGAGACGTTGAGGCTAGGACAACCGGCATTCACCTCTTGTCGCCCCGTCTCCGGTACACCCCCCAGATCCCTGCCCACGGTTTCCCATCCGAATTTGCCAACCCGCGCATCCTCGAGCAGATCAGCACCACCGGCGGCTTGCGCGATAAGTCCGAACTCCACGAACGCGTCGTCATCACGCCGCTCAACCTCAGCAACCAGCTGGCGACGTTGTTCGCGCGTCGCGAGCTCAAGTCGCTCAAGCTTCTCGTATGTACCACCGAGATTCCGCTGAACGACCTCCAATCGAGCATCGACCTCATCAAGCCGCTTTTGAGCATCGGCGACCTCCCGAGCTTTGATGGCCAGCGTTCGTGCCAGTTGGGCTGCATCTGTCACTTCAGCGACCCCCGTCCCCCCTTTTCCACATCGACGCAATCTGTGTTTAAGTTGGGCGAAGGACTCGTGCATAACACCACATTCACGCAGAGCCTTCCCCCGTATCGAGGTGAGTTCCTCACGACTCGCCACTGAACGGTGTAGCTCACCCAAAAGCGCGTGCCGCTTCAGCTCGATTCGTTCGACTTTTGAGATTCCCATCTTTCCTTTTACTGTGGGGATTGCAGCCGTCGAACCGCGCCGAGGGCGCTCTCCACAACCCGCGAGACTAGCTCTACTCGAATGCCGACCTCTCCGGCATGGATTTGGAGAGCGATAAGCTCGCGCGGCGATAAAGACTGGCCGCGGTCGAGCGCGGCACGAAGACGATTCGCCTCTCCAATTGAGCTCGAGGCACTACTCCATCGCTCAAGCCCCAGAAGAATAGCTTGGAACGAACCACGGACTCCGCTCACCCCAACTGACGAGGTCGAAACGTCCGCATCCGCGAGAGAGCGCACCTGCCCCCCTTCCGCACTAACCTGCTGAACCGCCATATTCTCCCCCCTTTGCATATGTGTCGTCGCTCCGAGCTCAGGATAGCCCGAGCAACGCGGCTCTCCGTCTCCTCACGCCGGGCAAGACAATCAGAAATACCCGCCGAGTGCTTTATCACTGAGTCAAAAATGTGCCGCAGTGCCCGACCTACACGCTTCTGTCGAA
>JBILDU010000105.1:0-9800 GCA_044352465.1 Bdellovibrionota bacterium | reverse complement strand
ATCAAGGGCCGTTACCTGAGCGGCGGCATGGAGCGCCACTTCACGTAGTCGAAGCTCCAGCGATAGCTCTGGTTAAACTGCTTCCCGTTCCCAAGGAACCCATTCGCGACACCCCCCGCGAAGATTTGGTCACCGCGATCGCGGAACCGAACCTCCCCAGTCTGGTGGTAGAGCCATGCAAACGCCGGTGCGATGAGCATATTCAGGTCCGGAGCAGGCTCCATCCCCCCCGAGTCGACGTTCCGATCGGTGTACATGAAGGCCTGCGAACCGGGGAGCCAGGTATTATCCCACAGCCAGTCCATCGCCTGCACCAGCGCCGGCAGCACCCGACTATCACCTCGTTGGTCGGCATGAGAGATGAGCGCATGAGCGGTCAATCCAACCATAAAGGGCCGAACGTACGGAGCGGTTCTTGAACCAAACCATTGGTCGAGATGACCGAAGGCCTGATTCACGAACGAGTCGAGTCGTGCCCGATGAGCCTCGCCGAGGGTCTCCGCATTGAGGTATCCCATAATAGCGTAGGCAACCTCGCGGCTATACTCAGCCGATACCGTCCACGCCAGTGGGGTCGCATCGGGAGAGTAGGCCGCGTTACGGGATAACGATATCGCCGCATTCTTTGAAGCGACATCACCGGTCCGTAAGAAATCGTGCATCAGTCCGTGGCTAAAGTTCCAGTATCCCGGAACGTTACCGTTGTTGGGGACCACGTACTGATCGCGATACACCGCCTCCGCCCGCGCCGCACAGGTATTCCAACTGGAATCGCCGGTATAATCAGCGATCTGATAGAAGACCCACTGCGCATCGTAATACGTCGCTGCCAACTTTTGGTCGAAGGAAAAAGAGGAGCTCGCGAGGTTAGCACAATGTTGGGCACCCACCGTCACCATCCGTGATTGCCACTGAGAGAGACTCGGGATGGCAACTGGAGTAAATCCACTCGGCGGTACTGGGGTAGGCGTCACCGGTAGTGGGGTCGGTGTAACACTCGGAGGCTGCGTCGGCACCGGCGTTGGGTCGCTTACCGGCGGCTGGGTCGGCAGCGGAGTCGGGGTGGGTTGAACCTTCCGCCGACACCGCCGTTGCGCCGCAGCCAGAAGCGCCCGATGCTTCTTCTCGAAGCGAGATGCCGGCCGTTGGGGGTCTATGTCGCGAAATACACCACCGCGAATAAGACCGAAACGGGCTGTTCCCCGGACCGACAGATAGCACGCGGCTTGAATCCGCGTGCCCGGTATCACCAGAGTTTCGAAGCGGGAACTATTTCCGCTGGTTACTCGGACATTGTTCTCCGCTGCCAGCACACTCCCACTTACCGTGAGCACACCAACAGCGGCGATAAAGTTGGATCGCCAATAACACCATCTCATGTTCGCTTGATCCTCCATGAATCAAAGATGGAGGACGTGGAGCAAGAGCTATGCCACGAGAAGCGAGCTCAACCGGTAAGCATGATCGACCGGACGCACGCGCGCCCCGGTGAAAAAAGATCGATGTGATATCGTACGGATGACTATCCCGCACATTCGCAGCTCTGTCTGAAGCCCCGAAGACACGAGCGCTGATTCCGAATTATTCACGGAGCGACGTACGAAACCGTCATGTCGAGCTTGGTATGCTACGCAAAAAACTGCGACGAGCTAAGCCGCAGGAGTGTTAGGCGGTAACGAAGCGTCGCCCGCGCTGTGCCACAAACGCCGTGAGACCGCTTAACTTGCGTGCAAAGGCAGCAAGGTCATCGGTATCAACGATCGACAATCGCGGTATAGCATGAAGATCGGAGCGGTGTTCGTGCTGGACATGACCGAAACGGGTCGTGAAAGAAGCAGTGTAACCGGCGTGCTCGGCCGCGCGGAATTCACGTCGCGAAGCCTGGCCTAAGCCGCCATAGGGATACGCACACAGCGCAATCGGCCGACCGAGCCGCTCGCTGAGCTCCCGCCGAGACTGCTGCAGCTCGAACTCCAGCTCCAGCGAGCTCAAGCTACTCAGCACCGGATGCGTCACCGTATGGGCACCGATGGTAATCAGCGGATGTTGGGCGAAGCACTGTAGCTCGGACCAGTCGAGCATCGCGTCACTGTGACAATCCTCCGAATAGGCCACGCCACCAGTGAGTCGAAGCACAGCCTGCTGACTCTGCGGCTCGAGACTTTTCAGAACATCATTCAAAGCATTCGCCGCGATCGTCTTCTCCTCAAGCGAGCGCAGCAGATAACTAAATTTCCGTCCCCGCCATACCGCGTCAATCCTCTCAAGGCGCCGAAGCATCCTCTCGAGGTCGTACCACCACAACCCCCTCCCAGACCCGATAAAGCGCGTGGTGACAAATACCGTCGCAGGAATCTGAAAGCGTTCTAATATCGGCAGCGCTACCTCCAGATTATCCCGATACCCATCATCGAAGGTAACGGTCACCGCCCCGCGGGGAACGGTGCCACGTTGAAGCCGCTCAATGAATTCAGGGAGCGCCAGCACTACGAAGTTATCACGGAGATAGCGCATCTGGATTGCGAATCGCTCGGCTGATACCGTAAGGCCTGCATAAGGTGAGAACTCAGCGGGGGCTTGTCCGCTCGGCCGTACCCGATGATAGAGCAAACAACTGCCGACCCCAGCATAATACGTCCGTACGAACTCAAAGCCCGGGGCCTCCAGTACGTGACGAAGACTTCGTCGTAATCTCTCTGTCGGGAGGATTTTTAAAAACATACCGCTGCCTCCTGTTGGGCGACACGACGCCCCGACCTCAACGCGGCTCCGCTCTGCCCGCGCGCCGCCGCCAATACCAAGGCACCTAAGAGATACGGCAGAAGAGTATAGGTATGGGAGAGAAACGACATCACGACACCATAGGTAACGAACATTCCGAGGTACTCAGGCGCGAAACTGCGAATCCGCCAGGCCGCTCGAAGAACAGATAGATAAAACGCCACAAGGAGCAGAAGCCCCGGCAATCCGGTTTCGGCGAGAGCAAGAATCCAACTCGAATGAGCGGTGCGTTCCCCCCACTCATCGAATGCGGGGGTATATCGCTCATACAAGCGCGGATAGTTTTCCATGCCAACACCGAACAGGGGATGGGCCTTGGCCATACGGGCACCGGCGATCACATAGTTCCAGCGCGAGGATTGCGACGTGGCCAAGTCGACTTCTTCTCGACGCACACTCAAGAAGAAGAGAACTAACATACAACCGATAAGCGGTACGAGGAGGTAGGACCACCGGCGTAATCGTCCGGTTACTGCTACCAAAAGTGCTCCGACAACAAGTCCGATAATCGCCCCACGGGACTGGGTGAGCCACAACCCGACGACAAGAATTGCTCCCATGGCTAGCTCGACGACCGTCAGTTGGCGGCTTACTCCGCCGATTCGCGGCACGAGCACAAATGCTAGTGCCACGGCGATCAGGGCAGCCAGATCGTTCGAATTGCCGAAAAGACCGCTCCCCGTTAGTCGGGCAAAGTCACCTCCCCCAGGGAGAGGTACCCGTGGAGTAAAGAGTGCTGCCGTTACCGCACCGACAACGGCGACTACAAAAACCTCTTTCATCAGGACACTGTCATCGGGAGCGACGACGACGCTGGGAATTAAAAGAAAGAGGATCGTCATCGGTATGAAATTCCCAAGTTCAACGGTACCCAGGTAGGTAGGCCCCGCCGCGCCGAGTGTTGCCAGTAGGAACCAACTAATAAGGAGCGCAAACCACACCGTACTCCTGGTCACATAGAGACCACTCACACGGCCTCTTAAGAGAGCTACCCCCACACTCAGCAGTGTACAGAGGGCAAATAGACGGGGCATCGACTGAAGCACCTCACCGCCTGGCATCTCCCACGGCCGAACGATCAGGAGGCCCAGCAGCACTCCTAACGCGCCAACAGGACGGGCGAGTGCGACGAATACGCCCGCCAGGAGAGCCCCCACCACGCTAACGAGCGGAATACCCGCAAGGGTGACGACGAGGCAGCCCCCCGCCCAAAGAGCAAGGGCCAGCCAACGCACCCCCCGACTGAGGGGGAGGCCGCGCAGGAGGAGTAGCAGCACGACAACTCCAAGGGTACAACCACCGAGACCAAGGGGAAGCACGTTCATCAACTCACCGGGGTAATGCAAGCTTTGGCCCTGCCCCACCTGAATCCAGCAGCAGTTGCCCTGCCTTCGGAAACGGCTGTAGCTCTCCAAGCAGCGGAACTCCCAACGCCGCCGCTCCATTCGCTGGGGTAACCGCGATATGACGGCGCAACTCAAGAAACACTACCCGTGCAAGACCAACCACGAGTCCCAGAACGAGACCTCCGACGAGGAAAAACAATCGTTTCGGTGAATGGGGAACCAACGGCACCGTCGGATTTTCCAACACCGCGAGATACGAGAGATTCTCGCGATCTTTCTCCATAGACAGCATAATCGTCAAATGACTCAGCTTCTTCAAAAGATCGTTATAGATATCCTGCACCGGTGCTTTCGAGCTCGGGGTAACAAAAGCGCTCACCTCATCCCCCTCAAGCCCACCCCGCTTACGGGCACGCTCGAGGGCCCCCCGTAGTTCGGCTTCCCTACCCTTGAGGCGAAAGAGCTCGGGATGATTCTCGGTATAACGCCGCCTTAAGATAGCGATCTGCTCGTCGAGCCGCTGAAGCTCTCCCTCCAAATAGTCGGGCTGCAGATTGCCCGCTCCACCATTGAGCTCGCGGAGTGCGCGACTGAGGAACTTTATCTGGGCAGCAATAGCATCACGGGCACGCATCAGAGTCGTATAGCGCTCAACAACAAGGGTCCGGGTGATCTGTGCCACAATCCTCTGAACCATATCGGCGGCCGCGGCAGCTTCCGGGGCCAGGGCGGAGATCTGAAAGGTCGTCGGATTAAGCGCAAAATACTCGATCGTTTTCAGAAACTCGGCGCGCTCCTCAGCTCGCTCAACCGTTTTGGCGGCGTGCTTAAATACCTGAAACTCCCCCCCCAGAGCGTCCAAAAACTCCTCATCTAACGCGAGTCGGAAGAGGGATTGGCGTTGAGCCGAAAGCTCAGCTGCGTCGGTAACTTCAGGAACGAGATCGCTCACGAGCGGATTCCGGAAATAACTAGACTGGATATTCAATACCGCTTTCGCCTTATAGCGGGGAGGGAGTAATCCAGAGACTCCCCACCCAATGAGCCCAAGCATGACGGTCGGCAAGACGATCCGTCCGAGGTGTCGCTTGATAAACACGGCAGTATCTTGAAGGGTAATGACCGAATCATTCATTGCTCTGAACCCCCGTTATGAATCGTGCCGAGGATGTCAACCCGGCTCTTCTTGAGAATCTGCCGCAACGGCTCCAATGCGCCCGCCTCCGTAGAGCGGGGCGACGTCACCACGATTGCGGTATCGGTCTGTCGCGCGACCACAACCGGATCGAGCGTTTGCGCGCTCGAGCTCTCCAGCGCGCAAGTGTCGACAATCACCAGGTCGTAATCAACGCCAACACGGTGAAGAAAGTCAGCGATTCCGAAATCGATCGCCGGAAGCCCCGGCGTCGGGGGCAAAATCGAGTCCTCGTTCGGCGACTCGATTGACCGTGAGGAGACGATTTCAATGAGACTCTCGTGCTCCGGGTGAGACACGGTCTCGCGGAGCAATCGACTCAGGAAGAGTGCACCTCCCCCTTCCTGAGCGATCGTCTCGAGAATGAGGACCCGCCGCCGGAGGAAGATGGCGTAGCCGAGCGCGAGTACCCCAGTGACAAACGTCTTCCCCTCACCCTGATAGCGGCTCAAGACCGCGATACTCCGGAAATCGCCCTCATCTTGGCGCGCGACGACCTCGCTCAGAAGACGCTTGAACTGGGGTGCACGTATATACTCAATTAAAGCCGCTCCAATGGGAGCGGCACTCCCCTCGCCTTCAAGGCAAACCTCAGCCATCATAATGCCTCCCCAATTACACGACGATAAACAGAAGGACGACCGTAGCGATCGAGGTAAGAATGCTCATGAATCCCCCGATCACCCGACTGCGCTTCTCGAGGGGACTTGGATTATCCGCCTGCACAATGACCGTATCGCCCGGCTCGAGTGTCGGGAGCTCGGTGGGCTCATGTGCCGTGAAATTGCGTGTTCCAACCGAATCACCGTGCATTCGGATCAGGGATATATTGTCGAGGTCAGCTCGATCAGTGGGACCACCAGCCGCGATAAGATAGCGGTGGAAATCGCCGTGTTCGTAGGGATACTCACCGGGACTACGCACCTGCCCCAAGAGATTGATGTAACGCCGCGCGACTTTACCCTTACTCTCAAGCGGGCCTCCCTCGCTCTGAAAGAAAATCTTCTCCCCTCCCTGCCAGATCGGTAAGCCGGTGAGGCTCCCTGCGAAATAGTCGCGGAGCTTAAACGTGCCGCTCGTTGCTCCCTGAACAACCCGAACATACTGGGCCTGGGCCTGTCGCTCCGGAGTCTGCTGAAGGCCACCCGCACCAGCGATAATTTCATCAAGGGAGCTATCGCTCTTCACCAGCACCGGCCCCGGTTTGGCAACCAGTCCCTGCACATCAACAAAGAACATGCGACGCTTTATCGTCACCCGAAAATCGGGCGCCTTCAAAAACGGTCGATACGCTCGATCGAGCTCGGTCTTGAGCGCTTCAGTTGAGAGACCATTCGCGTCGATCTGCACCTTGTACGGGAGGCGCAGCAGGCCGTCTGCTTCGACACGGTATGCGCCTGAAAGGGCGCGATCCGATGGGCAGCTCAATTCTAATTCGAACCCGGGCGCGATCTCGTTTTCAGCGCGTACCCGCCACATTGGGCGAGCAGGGCTCGTCGTGCTCTCAAAGGAGGCCGGCGACTCAGTCGCCGCGCGGGTCGCCCACACCCAATCCCGTGGCCGGCTCGTACAAGCTGATATGAGAACGGCGCAGGTAAGTACTCCGAACAGTCGAAAGCTCTGCAAGGGGTTCATGAAATTATCCTCACTGAAATTCGCTGGAGCTCGCTCCCCAGCTGACGCATGGATGAAATAGTAAAGCTCGCTCATCGTATATGACTCGCCTCATAGGTTGGGCTCGGTGCGAACACTAAAAAGGAACGGTTCAATCGAGGGATTCCGCCCGTCGAGGGTAGTTTAAAAAAATAGGTTCGACCGAGTGAGGACGTATCAGAGCCGCACGACGCAGCGGTGCCCCCTGAGGTGCTACTCGAGGGCCGCAGTTCTCGTGGAGCGACCGACACGTTGACTATTCCCTATCGTCACCGCAGCTCGAGTGAAACCTTGGGAGGGGCTCACTGAGCTCCGCGCGAAATCAGCCAGCGGATTCCCTCGATGCAATTATTGATTTACATGGAGATCCTGATGAGTCGTCACCCACTTCCCCCCCTCGAACACACCTATCCACTCCGGCCGTTTATTCTCATCGACACGAAAATTGTGGGCGGCCCCGGAAAGGGGCTCTTTCAATTCCTGACGAATGCACATCGTCTCATGCCCCAGGGCTTTGAGCCGACCGTGGCACACTTTCGGTATGGTGATGAGGTAACCGAGTTCGAACGAGCCGCGGCGAGCCGAAACGTCCCCTTACTCGACCTGCCCGCCCGATCCCCTCTCGACCGCGAGGCGCTGGCGCTCGCCGCGGCTACTATCCGCGCACGGGGCTGTAACTTTATCCAGTCGCATGGGTATAAGAGCCATCTCTACGCGGCTTTTCTTAAAAATATGTTGGGGCTTCCGTGGATCGCTTTTGCGCATGGATGGACATCTGAGAATGCCAAGGTCCGTCTTTATCATTCGATCGATCGACTCCTTCTCCCACGGGCGGATGTTGTCGTAGCTGTATCGCCGAAACTTCAGGCCACGGTGCGATCATGGCGGCACGGGAACGAGCCCACCGTTCTGATTGAAAACGCCGTTGAGCCTCCGCCGTATGATGATGGCACGATTCGCCACGCGACCCGGCAACACCTTGGGATTTCATCTCAGACACTCCTGCTCGGATCTTTTGGCCGGTTAAGTCGCGAGAAAGGACACCGCTATCTCCTGCATGCTTTTAGTTCCCTCACCCAGAGCTATTCCGACATTCATCTACTCATCCGGGGAGATGGCCCCGAACTGCAGCCCCTCCGTGAGACCATCCAAGCAACTCCGCGGCCTTCTCGTATAACGCTGCTACCCCACACATCTGATATTACCCCGTTTTTCCGCGCCATCGACATCTTTGCCCTCCCCTCCCTCACGGAAGGGCTCCCGAACGTCCTCCTTGAAGCGTTGAGCTTCGGATGTCCCGTCGTATCAACCGCGGTAGGTGCCGTTCCGACATTTATACGCGATACCGAGAACGGCCTCTTGGTGCCACCCGGCGATGAGTACGCGCTCGAACGGGCGTTACGGCAACTAGCCGCGGACTCCGCGGCGCGGGAAGCACTCGGTCGTGCGGGGCGGGCATCGCTCTATCCCCGTTTTTGTCCGGTGGCGCGGGCTCGAGCGATCCTGGAGACCTATCGAGCTCTCATCGAACCTCACGCCACTGCCACGCGGCTTAGTCAAAATAGCGAATGCTGGAGCGCATATGTTTGAGCACCCGGTGCTACCTCCCTTTCATACCCCTCCTCACCTGACGCTCGTGAATCCGGGAGCCTCAAGAGTCATTGAAACCACCGCCCGACCGCTCACGTTGACGGTCATCGATGACGACACCGGACTCGAGGCCCTCCGTGAGGATTGGGAGCAACTTTGGGTTCGTAGCGATCGCGATGCCTTTCCGCTCCAGTTTGCGTGGACCATGGAGTGGTGGCGGCATTTCCGTACTCCCCGCCGTACGCTCTTTATCGTTACGGTGAGAATGGATGGGGAACTTATCGCGGTTTTACCCCTCTATCGAGAAGCCTCACGCGGTCGCCGCCAGAGGCTGTTTTTTATCTCACAAAGCTCTGAGTCCAGCCACTCGTTCTATCCCGAATATACCGATGTCTTATCTCTCCCCAGCGCGGTGGAGATCGTGAAAGCGACGCTCACGGGATTCTTGAGGAGCTCCTCCGTTTTCCATTCCTTCGATTGCGGTCTTTGCCGGACTCCCGGAATCCTCGAGAGCACGATCGTTCCTGATCTCAAGACCCGTTGGCATACAACGACTCGTACCCCTCTCGTTGCACCGCGAGCGAATCTCCGTGAAGGATTCCAGCGCTATCTCGATCAGCTGTCGGCGCAAACCCGTCAGCAATTTAAGCGGCTTCTACGATCCTTTCACGGAACCGCCGGAGCAACATTTGAGATCGCTCGCGATTCGGCTGAACGCGATACGTTTTTGCTCGAACTTATCTCCCTTCACCAGGCCCGCTGGCGCGAGGTTGGAGAGAGCGGGGCTTTCTCTACCCCGCAGCGAATCGCTTTTCACCGCGGTCTCATCGCCGCTCTTGGCGCATCGGCAGTGCTCTCGCGAATCTCTCTTCATGGCGAGCCCTTGGCCGCGGTGTACGGCTTTATGTGTGGAAAAACTTTCCAATTCTATCAGTCGGGCAATGCACCAAAAAGCGATTCGTTGAAACGGACAGGTATCCTCGCCCATCTTTTAACGATGTCTGCTCTTGCTGAGCGAGGAGTCGAGACCTACGATTTTCTTGAGGGCAGAACCCCCTATAAAATGCAGCTCTCAACCGACCTGCGACCACTCACCGCGATATCGCTTGAGCCCATCTCAATTATAAGTGTCGCCCGAAGGGGGAGGCGCTGGATTAAAAGTCTCCTGGGAAACCACACCCGTCAAACCCAGTCGCTTCCCGAAAAAACCGGCAGCGCAGAGCCCTAGAGGAGCA
>JBILDU010000029.1:0-31054 GCA_044352465.1 Bdellovibrionota bacterium | reverse complement strand
TCTGGCCCGCGCTCCCCGCTATCGGAGATTGCTCAGCCTCCTTAATCCAGCGTCGATTTTGGCCACACTCACGGGGGAACGGTGGTAACGAAACGACTCTTCATCGCGTGCTGTGTGGCCCTTCTCGCACCGGGGGCCAACCTTCGAGCCGACGTGGGCGATCCTCTCGATCCGTTCGATCCCTTCGAAGCGTATCCCGATCGTCCAGAACCGCCGTCGTCAGATGACACCAAGACGGCAACGGAGCTCATCGACGACGCGGAGCTCCTCATGCTTCAAGAGCGGCCCCTTGACGCCCGCACGAAGCTACTCAAAGCGCTCGCCAAAGATCCCGCGGCGTACCGGGCACACATGAATCTCGCCAACTACTATCTGAGCCACGTTGGTCACTTTCGACTTGCGCTGAAATATACGAAACAAGCGCTCACCCTCTTCAACGATCAGAACGGCCCGCCCCCCTACTTCAATCGAGTAACAAAGCTTGAGCACTCTCAGCTCTATTTTCTACTCGCCCACATCCGCTTAAACCTCGATGACTACGCCGGCGCACTCGAAGCACTCGATGAGTTCCAATCGTTCGGGTACGTCGCACCGTGGTACGCCGACTCGCGAGCGTGGGTCTTAATGAAACTCGGACGCCTCGATGAGGCGACTCGTATTGCTCGCCTCGGCGCTCTCGATCCCGCAACACCGGGGCGCACCCTCAACATGCTGGGGATTTTGCTCTCGATGCAACACGAACGCGAAGCCTCCATCGAGGTATTTCGGCAAGCGATCGCCTACGAATTCTCCCTGGGAAGTCTCGGCTCGCCTGCGACGCCACTCAATAACTCCGGCGAGGTATTTAAGGAAACCTTCGCCGACGATAAAGCGGAGAGCGCCTGGCTTCGCGCGACCAGCCTGCCGGATGGATGTGAGCACGTACTACCGGCGCTCAATCTCGCGATCTTATACATCGATCAAGCCAATTTCGAAGGTGCCAAGCGGGCGATCGATAACTTTGAGGGATGCGTCGCCCAGTTTCCACTTCGTAACGGCGAGGAACATCGCGCGCTTGTTCATCTGGCGCGAGGTCGAATCGCCCTTCATACCGGCGACGTCGACGGAGCTCTTGAACACCTCGAGGCCGCAGCCGCGCGACGTCAATGGTTCGGCAAGATCGGCACCAGCGAGGAGGACCTCCGCGCTGGGGTATTCGCCTCCCTCGCTCAAGCGCTCGAGGCGAAGAATCACCACCTCGAATTGACCGTATTCGACTCCTGGAGTGCGCGCCTCCAAGCCTCGCGCGAACGCGCCACGAATGCGACACGGGCTTGGTGGTTTGGACGACGCGCGCGACAGATATTGGCCGAGGACCTGGCGAACTTCGAAGACATCTACGTACGCAACACCGATAGCATGCTTGAGTACCCGACCCTCGGGCATCTCTTGCGCGCCATCCCGGCGCGCTTTCTCGAGCAACGGCTTGAGGTTGAACGCCGCAGCGACGATCGCTCCCTTGCGACTAATTTCTACGAGCTCTGGCTGGCCGAAAATTATTTTGCGCACGGAAAATCTGAACGCGGCTGGGAGCTCCTTGAGGGTGTGCTTGCTCGTGCCCGCCCCGATTTTGACCAACTCCTGTCAGTGCGCGCACGAATCGTCGCCCTCCAAAATCTGGATCACGACTCATCGGAGTATCGGCACTTTGCCGAGAGCGTTTTCACCACGTCACGAGCCCAGCTTCGTAACGCGGGACTCCCCTTACCGGTCGCGACGGTTGGCATGCCACCCGACATTTCCCAACAACTCGCCCACTCCGCATTCCTCCCCACCAGTGCAGACACCGCTTTTTCGGTGACGTACGACTTTACCGCGGGGGAACACGGCTTTCAGTTTACCGATCGACGCAACTTCATCGGCACGATCAAAGTGCGCGGGAACGATCTGGTCGAGACTATGCATAAACTCGCCGATGAGGTATTTACCGAAGGATTATCGTAATGTTGGACTCACCTACTATGAATCAAACCGGTTTTAGTACTGCGATCGACCTCTCGAAACGGCTCGCCGCGGCGCTCGGTAGCGTTATCAAGGGGCGAGACGATACCATTCAGCTCGTCATTGCGGCGCTGTTTGCTGATGGACACGTCCTGCTCGAGGACTATCCCGGATCCGGCAAGACTACCTTGACGAAAGCGCTTGGCAAGCTTATCGCTCGAGATGTCCCCGCAACGACGCCCGAGCATATCGTCGCTTTTCGCCGGGTGCAGTTTACCCCGGACATGCTCCCCGGCGACGTCCTCGGAGTGAACGTCTTCGACCCGACCTCAGGGAAGTTTCACTTCGTTCATGGACCGGTATTTGCGCATGTGGTGCTCGCCGACGAGATCAACCGGGCGGGACCGAAGGTTCAAGCGGCCTTCCTCGAGTGTATGGCGGAGAAACAAGTGACGATCGACAACGTCACTCACCCGCTCGATCAGCTTTTTTTCGTTCTCGGCACGCAGAACCCGCTCGACATTGCGGGGACCTATCCCCTTCCGCTCGTACAGCTCGACCGATTTCTGCTGAAGATACCGATGTCGTACGTCGATGCCGCGACCGAATATGCGATTCTCGAGCAACATGCGGCGATCGTCTCGAGCGCCGACTCGCTCGCGCCGGTGTGCTGCCGTAGCGACATTCTGGCTGCTCGCGCCGTAACGACCCAGGTTTTCCTTACTCCGGAGCTGCGCACAGCGATCGTTGACATCGTTCAGGCTACCCGCGGAAATCCACTGCTCCAATTCGGCGCATCCACTCGCGCCGCGATTATGCTGCAGGAGGCGGTCAAGGGTTGGGCGATCGTCGCCGGACGCGACTACGCCACCGAGGACGATCTTAAGTATATCGCCCCCTTCGTTCTCCTCCACCGACTGAAGTTCCATGGTGGGGCCACGGAAGCGGCGACAGCTCTTGAAGCTCTTATGGCGCCCCATATCGAAAAGTTGGTTCGCAGTGGCATGAGGCGGCGCTAAGGTCGACAGAGCATGGAGTTTTCAAAGCTTCACGGGTGCGGCAATAGCTTCGTCATTATCGACGATCGTCGCGAACGGATTAAGAATCCAGCGAAGCTCGCCCAAGTTATCACCTCGCTCCAATTCGGTATCGGCGCTGACGGTCTCATCTTGGCACGACGCTCCAAGCGACATGACATTCGGATGGACTACTGGAACTCCGACGGCTCTGTTGCCGAGATGTGCGGCAACGGCATTCGGTGCCTCGCGAAGTTCCTCATCGACCATAAGATCGTTCGGCAGCGAGCGATGACGATCGAAACCCTCGCCGGCCCCATAAAAGCTCAAGTTTCCTCGACGCGAGGAGCCGTGACGTCGGTCACGGTTGACATGGGGCTTCCGGCTTTCCGCTCAGCCGATATCGTGGCGAAGCGCTCGCCTATCACCGACCTTCAGATCGGCGGGAAGAGCTACACCTTTGTTTCGATGGGAAATCCCCATGCGGTAACGTTCGTCGACAGTCTGGAATTCGATCCAGCTCCGATTGGACGGCGAGTCGAGCTCACCGCACGGATCTTTCCCAACCGTGTGAACGTGGGCTTCGCCCAGATCAGATCCTCGAGAGAGATTCGATTACGCGTCTGGGAGCGGGGGTGTGGCCTCACCCAGGCGTGCGGCACCGGAGCATGCGCTGCGGTCGTTGCGGCAACTTTGCACGGAAAGGTTCAAAAATCGCCCATTAAAGTTGTCGTCGACGGGGGGACTCTGCAGGTTCGATGGGATCAAAAGAACGGTCGGGTCTCGATGACAGGACCCGCGACCCTCGTCGCCACCGGCGAGCTGGCGCTCTAACCTGCATTGAGGCTGACCCGCAATCAGGCCAACCGGCACGCGGGGCGTTCCCCAACGGATCTACCGGCCGACGAACTCAAGCAGGGTGGCGATGAGAAGCATCGTGCAAACGAGACTCCCGACAATATTGAGAACCACCGGATTCTTCCAGTCGAAGAGAATATTCTCGATTTCGTTATCATCCTTCTCACCGCTATCGCGGTTTAATATCTCCGTTGGGGATGAGAATACCTCCCCCGCCGAGCGGGCTCGGCGGGGATCGTGGGCGCCGATCGGACTCTCCAGGGTTTCACCGCAATGGGAGCACGTCTCGCCCCCTTTTAAGAATTCGCCGACACAGAAACGACACCGGTTCTCCGCCATAGCACCTCAGAATAATGGGCGGTTTAGGTTTCTATCCTCATCGGATTATCGATAAGTATTCGCCCCTCTTCGTTTCGATGCCCCGAGACTTAATAGGTTTCGACGAAAGAGTCACCAAAGGCGACTTCCTTCAGTTGCGCTCGCATCTCTCGATGAAAAGAGTTACTGCAGTGTTTCTTCTGAACGGCCGTTCTCAGCTCGGCCGCCCGCCGCAGCAGCTCTCAAATGAAAAGACTGTCTTGTCGGGGTACTGGAGGACCTTCGGCGCTCAGGTCTGCGGTTTGAATCGCGCTGACGCTCTCCTTCGCCAACAGAAGCGCCGCCAAGCGGTTAAAACGACTGACTTCGTCGGTCACAAAAAAAGTGGACCCGCCCCGCTCGCCATGCGCTGAAGCACGTAGGTCCCGCTCCTCAAGCATTCGACCGAGCTCCAAAGCGATGGGGTATCCCGAATCGATCAACGTGACGGCTGAACCGACATATCTCTGGATAGCCCCTTTTAATAGGGGGTAGTGGGTACACCCAAGGATGAGCGTATCGATTCGCGCGAGATCGAATCGCGAGAGATATAGCTCAACGACCTTCTCGACGATCTCACCATCAAACATCCCTTGCTCAACAAGAGGGACAAAGAGGGGGCACGCCACTGAAACGACCTCGACGGCGGGGGCGACCGACTGAATTGCGCGCTCATAAGCCCCACTCCCAATCGTTGCATCGGTGCCGACAATTCCGATCCCACCCCGCTTCGTGGCGGCGACTGCGCACGAGACCGCCGGATCGATCGTCCCGATGACGTCGCACGGGAGGTTAGCGCGCAGGGTCGGGAGGGCCACCGATGAAGCGGTGTTGCACGCGACGACGAGGGCTTTGACATGATGCTTCAAAAGAAAATCGGCGCACTCGCTGGAGTAGCGGGTAATCGTTGCCACACCTTTCGTGCCGTACGGCAAACGGGCCGTGTCACCGAGGTAAACGAACCGCTCAGCGGGCATAAGCCGCTCGAGTTCCCGCAACACGGTGAGCCCCCCGAGGCCGCTATCGAAAAGTCCGATCGGACGGTCCGCTCTGTTCACGTCAGCACACGACATGCGTCGAGATTATCACGTTGCTTAGGGGGAATACATCATCTTGGGGAGGGGGGTGAAAAACGTTCTTCACACCTCCGGAAGACCGGGACAAATGCTAAGCTTCCGAGGCCGGCAAAGCGCAACCTCCCGAAACAACACGGAGGCCCTGCCACGAGGAGATCTTCGGAAGCAGAGCTGACACGATGCAGCGGTTCGCATTCGCCACCTACCTTACGGACCTCCCCTTACTCGGCCGCACATTCGACTTTAGCAGCAGCTCCGACCCGCCTATTTATCGACCGCTCCAGAGTCAAAGGGGCCCCCAACGCCCCCCCCGGAAAGACGTGTCATTTCCCCTCGGTTCTCGCATAATCAGGGTAGGTGCGGCGTTGCCCGAGTCGCTAAAAGCTGCCCCGAGTAATACCGATGTTTATTTTTGAGGAAGCCCGATGAAGACAGTTTCGTGGACCGTTGCGGTGCTTACCGTTGCCTTCCTGTCTGGTGCCGCCCTTGGAAACGCCCAACAATTCGAAAAAAATTCGGCCAGTGACATCTTCGGCTCAAACGGACCGAGGGTGCCGGTGTATGGCGACACTGCGACGAAGGGCACGACACAGGGCCGGGCGGAAACCTCAACGACCACCCACGCCGCTCGCCTGGAATTCTTGGAGGAGATGTGCGACAAACTAGGTCCTCGGAGCACTGTGTGCGCCGAGCTTGAAAACTTCCGCAGCGGTACCGGTTCAGCTGGCACCCAGCACCTTGGATTCAATCATGACGGCGAATTCGATTCTGACGGTGACTCGGGCGCACAGAGCTACAGCGGAACAGACGAGAGCGAAACGTGGGGAAATTAGAGAACCCTTTCGGCGCTTCCGTTCAGGTGGCGGTAGATCCGCTGAAAGGTGATCAACGCAACGCCGCTCCAAGCGCCGCTGGCGCGTGGCTCGCCGTCGAGACCACCGAACGTTTCTCCTTTTGAGGATGTGACAAACGATGACGACACGATCGATCAGCCTCTTTAATACCCTGACGCGTGCGGTTGAGCCCCTTCGTCCCCTCGTTCCCGACTCGATATCGCTCTATTGCTGCGGCCCAACCGTTTATAACTTCCAGCATATCGGCAACATGCGCACCTACATCTTCGAGGATCTCCTCGTGCGCACCCTCCGCCGCGCCGGCTATGCGGTTCAACACGTCATGAATATCACCGATGTAGGACACCTGGTGTCGGACGCGGACGAAGGGGAAGATAAGATGGCGGTTGCGGCCCGCCGAGAAAAGAAGAGCTCCGCGGAGATCGCGGCCTACTATACCGAGGTTTTCTTCGCCGATTGCGCCAAGCTCCACATCGTTCGCCCGACCACTGTTTGTAAAGCTACCGAACACATCCCGGAGATGATAGCGCTTATTCAACGACTTGAAGCGCGCGGGATGACCTACGTTGCCGGGGGAAACGTCTATTTTGACGTCTCAGAGCTGGCCGATTACGGCAAGCTCGCGAAGCTCGACATCGAAAACCTGAAAGCCCGCGCCCGCGTTGATGTCGACACCAACAAACGAAATCCGCTCGACTTCGTTCTCTGGTTTACGAAATCGAAGTTCGAGAATCAGGAGCTTCAATGGGACTCTCCATGGGGACGGGGTTATCCGGGGTGGCATATCGAGTGTAGCGCGATGAGTATGAAATACCTTGGAGATCGCTTCGATATTCACTGCGGAGGTATCGACCATATCCCGGTCCACCACACGAACGAGATCGCCCAATCGGAGGGAGCCACCGGTGCCGACTGGGTTCACACCTGGATGCACGGCGAATTTCTCGTGGTGAATAAGGAGAAAATGTCCAAATCGAAGGGGGGATTTCTTACCTTGGATACCCTCCTCGAGCAGGGTCTCGATCCACTCACGTACCGCTTTATGTGTCTCACAGCCCACTACCGCTCTCAACTGAACTTTACCGACGAGACTTTACGCAATGCAGCTCATGGCCTCCAAAAGTTGCGGAGTGCGGTACTCCAGCTCAAAGAGGTAGCTGAACCGCCCCGTCGCCCCGCCGAGGCAACCTACCTGAACGATTTCGAGGCGGCGCTCTTCGACGACCTCAACGCCCCCAAGGGCTTCGCGTCGGTATGGGGGGCTCTTAACGACGCGGCTCTTTCGGCGGGGGAAAAGTTGTGGCTCCTTTACGAGATGGATTCGATTCTTGGCTTCGA
Organism: Bdellovibrionota bacterium; assembly: GCA_044352465.1. Lineage (GTDB taxonomy): Bacteria > Bdellovibrionota_C > UBA2361 > UBA2361 > UBA2361 > JBILDU01. The sequence continues at coordinate 23,575 of JBILDU010000029.1, read as the reverse complement.
CATGGCGACTTGGCGCGAGACTTCGCTCGCCATCCCGGCTGAGGTACAAGCCCTGATCGACGCACGTGACACCGCCCGTCGCGAGAAAAATTGGGCCGAATCTGACCGCTTACGGAGCGCTCTCCAACAACACGGCCTCGCCGTCGAGGACTCGCCGAGCGGAACCAAGGTCAAACGCAGCTAACGGTACCTATTCACGCGCCGACACGGGCGCGGTCGAACGGAGGAGGAGATAGAGAAAGTATGGCCCGCCGATGAGCGCGGTCACGATCCCTACCGGTATCTCGAGAGGGGCGACGAGGGTACGCGCCACCGTATCGCAGACAACTAAGAATACGCCGCCACCGAGCGCCGTCGCTGGCACCAGCCGCCGACTATCTCCTCCGATGAGCATCCGAAGGGTTTGAGGAACGAGCATCCCGACAAATCCGATCGGCCCAGCGAACGATACCACCGCCCCGATCATAATTGAAACACCCACCAGAAGTCCTCGCCGAACGCGCGGCGCATCAACCCCCCGGCTCATGGCGAGCTCGTCACCGAGTGCCAACAGATTCAGGTCAGCTGACTTGAACACCGCGATTCCCATCCCCACCGCCACCAGCGGGAGTAGCGGCAGCACCGACCCCACGGAGATACTATCGAGTCCTCCCATCAGCCACCGCGAGAGTTGAAATACCCCGCTCGGCCCACTCATATATTCAAGGAGTGCGATAGCGCTCCCCGAAAAAAGGGTGAGCACCACTCCAGCGAGTAACAACGTTGTCGTTGTCACGTGGCGAGCGGCGATTCGATCAATCGCGACGACTATCAGCAACGCCCCACCCAGCGCCGCGACCGCACTCCCCGAGACCCCCCCCACCGAGAACACCACCCCCATCTGAAAATAGACCGCGGCACCGAGCGCGGCCCCACTCGAGACACCGAGGGTATAGGGGGTCGCGAGCACATTTCGAAAGAGTGTCTGAAAGACAAAGCCTCCCAGAGCGAGCGCGCCCCCGGTGATGAAGGCAATACAGACTCGGGGCACTCGAATCTCCCATAATACCTGCGCAGCGGTCACCTCGAGAGTCCCCCCAAGAAAAGAGCCGAAGGGGATAGGCACAGCCCCGATGAACGGAGCAAACACCACCGCGATGAATGCGAAAATGCCCAGGAGCCAGGGCAATGCCCCACTCCGCAACGCCTCTCGTCCACCGGTCGGTCTCATACGCGCGGAGCTCCAACAGGACCACACAGCGGCGCATCCCCCGCCATACGATAGGTCATCTCGCGCACCGAACCCGCAAAGAACTGCAGGGGCGGCCCATCAAAAAACACCTCGCCCCGCCGGAGTGCCAGAAAGCGATCGGCGAACGGCCGCACCGCTTCGATATCGTGAGTCGCCACAACCACCGTCAACTCGTTGGCTCGACATAAAGTGGCGAGCAGTCGCCACACCTCGGCACCCTGCACCGGATCGAGTCCGGTCGTCGGTTCATCCAGAAGCAAGATCCTCGCTTCTTGAGCGAGCGCCGCGGCCAGATATACCCGTTGCCGTTCCCCCCCACTCAAGGTCTCGAGCGCTTGGTTCAGAAACGATGCCGTTTGCGTCTGCTCAATAGCTCGCGCGATCGCCCTCCGATCACATTCATTCAAGCGAGCAAAGTGACGCCGCCACGGGTGCCGGCCCATCTCGATAAACTCCCCCGCGGTCAGCTCGGTTGGGATGTCAACATGTTGGGGGAGGTAGGCGAGCTGCCGCGCGTATTCACGGCGAGATACCGTCGCACATGCGACACCGCCGATTCGCACGACACCACTCTTCTGCGTGAGACCGAGTATCGACCGCAAAAGGGTGGTCTTGCCCGCTCCATTTGCACCGACAAGCACCAACATCTCGCCCACGCGACAATCGAACGAAACGGCCCGCAAGATGCCTCGTTCCTCCCGCATGACCGCAACATCCTCGAGCGCTAAAACTACCTCACCGAGGCGCTCAACCATGCGTTTCTCCTCCAGGTTGAGCATTGCTCAATATCTCCGCAAAACGCTCAAGAGCCTCTACAAATCGAGGACCGGGCACCGTCATGTAGTCGTCGCTGAGGACGTAGACACGCCGATGCTTGACCGCACGAAGTAACGACAGATTATCCCACGCGCGCCGAAGAGCCTCCGCCGACACCCCGCGACTCTCCGCTTCGTTACGAACCTGAATGATCACCTCTGGATCGAGCGCTAGAAGCCCCTCCGCCGATACGGTCGGTACACTGACGGTGTTGCCCGTCACCACGTTTTCTCCGCCGGCGAGAGCCAGGATCTCATCGTAGAATCCATCACGCCCCGAGACGAAGACGCTGGTGAGGGAGTCACCGTCACTCCCGCCCCCCACTACGACGAGGGTTCTCACCGGTGGAGACGCACCGACCCGACTGCGCACCACCTCGATCCGCTTCTTGAGATGCGCCTCAAGCTCATTGGCTCTCCCCGCAACTCCGCATCGCTGGCCGAGGGTTCGGAGCGATTCAAGGATACCTTGAACCGAGCGATGATCGATCACCTGCACCTCGAGCCCCAGGCTTCGAACGTAGTCGATACGATCACCGAATTCGACGAGCGCAACCACGAGGCTCGGTCGTAGAGCGACAATCGCCTCAATATGTGGGTCGTAGAGCCCCCCTACTCGGGGAAGGGACTGAACCTTGGTGGGAAAGCGGTCGTAACGACTGACACCGACCAGCGCATCCCCCAATCCGAGCTCAAAAATAACTTCGGTAACGCTCGGTGCAAGCGACACGATCCGGGCACACGGAGCGACACTCGGAGGGGAGAGAACGCTTGGGGGAGTATCGGTCGCGAGCGCGGGAACTCCCCCCCTATGAAAGAGGAGAAGAATAACACCGCACCACGACAAACACCCTCGCAACATCAAAATGTCACCGTCATTCCGGCGTACCCTGCCGACCCCGGCGCTCCGTAGCCCAGGACCTCCTGATATTCGCGGTCGAGAAGATTTTCGACTCGAGCAAAGATCTTCGTCCGCTCACTCATCCGATAGTTTAGGCCCGCATTCAGGCGGAGATAACTCGAGAGTTCAGTTCGCGCGGCTGGCCACGTCGAGAAGTCGTTATCGTCGCGCACCCCCACGAAAACGCCGTTCACCGAGACAGAGAGCCGATCACGCACCGGAAAAGCGACATCAAACGCTGCTTTGTGGCGCGCCCGTCGCAGCAGCTGATCACCGGTCGAGTCGTCGCGGCTATCGAGATAAGTATAACTCAGGCGGGACGACACACCGCCGCCCCATTCGACGGCGACGAAGCTCTCAATCCCCGCTGTGGTGGCATCAGCGATATTCGCGAACACGAAGGTGTTCGGATCAAAAGTGATCAGATTATCGAAGTCGTTCCGATACCATGTGGCTCCGACAGTCACCGCTGAGGTGATTTCTCGCTCAATCGTCGCATCAATGCTCAGACTCTCCTCCGGCTCAAGCTCACCGAACCCATATTCCGAGTAGAGCTGAAAAAGCGATGGGGCTTTGTAGCCAGTACCGAGTGTTGCCGCCACCTTTGTTCCGGTAGTCACGAAGGTGTAGAGCGGCGCCACCCGCCACGTTACCTTACTACCGAACTCATCGTGCTCATCGATTCGAACCCCAAACGTCGAAGAGAGCCCCTCCATTAACGACGTGGTGAGCTGCGAAAACGCCCCGTTGGTGCGCGCCGAACGATCGGCAAAAAAAGCATCGAACGGACCGAAAGCCGACGTCGACCGAAACGCGGAGGAGCCCTGCTCCGCCTCTGTCTCGAGGCCCACGACGAGAATCGAGGCATCGTTAATCGTCAGATTATTTTGCAGATCGAACTTCAAACGATTCCCATCGTAATCGCTACGGAGCCGATCGAGGGGATGCGCCGGATCGGGGTCGTTGTTATCCTCGAACCGTTGGTCGGAGTAACCGATTCCCCAAATCTGCTCGAGTCGACCATCGAGGAAACGAGCGGTCGCCTGCCCACGGGTATAAAAATTTTCATTCGTCACGAGTCGATTGGGATCATCCCCGCCCGTTCCCCCGGTATTATCGATATCGCTCCGTCCGCTCTCGTAGCGAAAGGTCCCCTCAAAGTCCAAATTATCGAGCGGCGCTGCGCCCGCTCGAAGCGAGAACGCCGATGCGCCGTAACGATCGTGCTCGGTGTTTCCATCACGCGCATCGGCTGCTGAAATTCCGCCTGAATCGGTTCGCGAGAAACCGAGCGAGTAGTCGTAGATATCAGTTCCTCCACGGACGCCTGCTCGCTCGGTGAAGGTCGTGTAGCTCCCCCCCTCAAAGGATACCTCTCCGCCAACCGGCCCCGCTCCCCGCTGGGTGATGATGTTAATAACTCCACCCATCGCATCAGATCCCCAGACCGTCGATTGAGCTCCCCGAACGATTTCGATCCGTTCGACGTTCTCCGTCGAAAGATCGGCGAAGTTAAAGGCGCGATTCGGAGAGATGGGATTATTCGCCTCAATCCCATCGATAAGCACGAGGGTGTGCTCTGAGTTTGCTCCTCGCAAGAACACGACGGTGTTACCCCCACTCCCACCACTCCTCACCACATCGACTCCCGGGACGAGACGGAGCGCATCCGCGACCGTCTTGAGGCCCTTCGCCGCGATCTCTTCGGCGGTAACCACACTCACTGAGCTCGCAGTCTCCCCAAGGGGAGTACCCGTTTTGGTTGCCGTTACCACGATAGCGCCCGAGCTTTGCGCTGCGGCGCAGGATGGAAATAGTACCAACGATAAAGACAACACCAGCGCCAGGCTCCCTATCGGCAATAGGACTCCAGCACCGCAAAAGAGGCGGTTCGCCATTGATTTTCACTTGGGGGCGTACACCCCCTCCGTATGGAAGTAGTCGTTCACCCTCCGCTCATGCCGCGCAAGCGAGGAGTTTGAGGTTTTCTCAATCGCGAGTAGGTCTTCTGACTACAGCAGCGGGGGGAGCATCTCCCTCCCCCCCCCCGAAAGCGCGTCCTTCCCATCCCCGCCGTCTTATGGGCGGAAACAGTGGATTGAGTGCGCTCCCCCCAAGTATACCCCTGGGGCAACCGATACAGCGGCGGGCCCGTGCCGGAATTTCACCGGACTTCCCTTGAACTCACGAGCTTAGTGGTATCAATCAGCTATGACCGGTGTCAATGAAAGTCTCCCACCTCTGGGCACCGCCTCCGCCCCGTTGGTATGCGCAAACCCCTTGATTTTCGATGGTTTAAGAGCCATTATAGAGACAACCGTACGGCATCATCGATGCGCGGCGTAGAAGCGTTAACATCCACCCAGCTCAAGGAGCGATTTTTTTGAATACATTCTTTAACTCCGGCGGCGGCCGCGGTAACCCCCGCTTCGCTCGCAAAGCCCCCCCACCCGACGCCCATCGCATCAACGACAGAATTATCGCCAAGGAAGTTCGGGTCATCGCCGACAACGGGGATCAACTCGGCATCATGTCTATCCGGGACGCACTCCTACGCGCCGAGTCTGATGAGCTCGATCTCGTTGAGGTTTCGCCGAATGCCAAGCCTCCGGTATGTCGCCTCATGGACTACGGCAAGTTCAAGTATAAGGAACAAAAGAAAGAGGCCGAGGCGAAGAAGAAACGCTCGGAAAGCACGATCAAGGAGCTCCGGATTCGCTACCGCACCGACGTGGGGGACCTGGAGACGAAGCTAAAGCAAGCGCGGGACTTCCTCGCCGAAGGCGACAAAGTCAAATTCAGTATGCGCTTCAAAGGCCGTGAAGTTGCCTACGTTGAACTGGGCTTGGAAAAATTCAAGCAGATCATCGAGCGGCTCGCCGATGTGGCCACGGTCGATGAGCGCTCGCCTGGCTACGGCCGACAGATCCATATCGTTCTCGCCCCAGCGAAGTAACGATATCGCGGGGGCGCTCGTCGCCCCCGTCACACGAAGCACTCACCGTACCTCCGGAGGCAGATTGTCGCTCCCGTCCGTCCCCAAACGCCACAGTGGATTCTCGAGCCGTTCATTGGCGCGCACCATTTTTGCGGCGGAGATGCCGGAGCAATTTATTCGCACCATACCGGCACAGAGCCTGTTCATGGCGGTCAAACAGAACGGGCTCGTCGCCTCATCCGATCTCATCGAGATTGCGACGCTCGAGCAATGTCGCCTCATGCTCGACTTTGACTGCTGGGAAGGCGATCGCTTTTGCGAGGAGCGTTTTTGGGAGTGGCTCAGCCTGTCGGACGACGACAACGGACTTAAACTCCTCCAGAAGCTCCTCCGCTTTGTTGACCTCAAGTTTATCGGCCTACTCATCGCCCGATACGTTGAGGTCCGGATCTTTGAAGATCCGACCGAGAACCCTCCTGGCAACGGCTTTCATACCCCCGACAAAGGCTCCACCTGGCTCGGCATTCACACACTGAGCGCCGATAAGCACTTCCTCCTCGCCCGTCTCCTCGCCCTCGTTTTTGAAACATTCCGAACGTGTCGACCGAAGCGGTCTTGGAGGAGGAATCGTTTCAAGAGCGGACCAAGAGACTCTCAGCGGAAGGTGTCCCGGACCGCGCCTGGGCGTTCAAGATAAACGCGCCGCTCACCAGCGCTGATTTTTCACAGATGCTCGAGACCGCCTCGCCAAAAGCGATCGCCGATATCGCGGTCATCGAACCGATCGTTTACGACTCTTTAGCACTCCAGCCGCTCACCTCATTTCTCGATGCTCACCCTGACCGGGAAAGCGCCGAGATGGAGATCACGCTTATCGCGAACAGCGCGGTGGTGCACTGGGGCGTCGACTTTGGCGACGAAGGCGCAATGACAGCCCTCATCGAGCGTGTAAAGGGGGCCTTAAACATAGGCATTGAACTCGCATTCGAACGCCACCCCAAGACGGATAGCACTATCCTTGCCCGAAAGATCGGACTTCAGCCGCTCTATCGTCTAGGCCTTGGAAGAATCCTTGAACTGAAACGCGCCGTTAAAAAATCCCCCCAAACGGCGCCACCGCCGGGACTCGACGAAGGATTCGTCGAGCTTATCGGAGCAGCTTTAGATCACCCCTTTCCGCAGGCTCCCGACTTCTTAAATCGCCGGGGCGAGGTTGAAGTCTCTCAAGGCGACCGCATCTCAACCGCAACCCGCGCATTCGAACACCTCACCGAAATCGCCGGGATCGAAAAAATCCTCCTCAGTCGGTCGGATACGTAATCGAAACGGGCGCGGGCTCCACTACTTTTTCTTCTTATCTTTCTTATCTTTGCCCCCGGCCTCAGCCGCAGCGACCTCGAGGACGACGCATTGGGGCTCCCCAACCGTCGCCGCAACACACGTCCCCTGCGTCGTAGCGCAGTCCCGCTGAATGGCTTCCTCTAACTTTTTTCGCCCCGAGAAGCCGACATTTGCGAGTGCGGGGCCGTAGAGGTCAAATTTACGCGCAACGCATCCCGCACTATTCTCATGCTCCCGTCGACACGACTCAAGCGCCGTCATCTTCTCTCGAGCGCCCACCTCGCTGAGCTTCGCCTTTCCCTCGGCTTCATCCTTGCCCTTGGCTTCAATCCGTGACACCGCCACCGTGGCAGCGGTCTCTTCCTTTTCCCGCTTCCACTGATAGCTCACCTCGGCTCGGCACACGGTTTCGCCGTACGCCGCCGTCGCAACCACCCCACAGACAACACCGCATATGACAAAGATCGTTGATTTCATTTGGCTTTTTCTTCTACGAGGAAATATTGAGAATTCCTTAAAAATCCTACTCGGTCTTTGAATTTAACGACACCCGGAACGTCTTATCGATGTTCTCAAGACGGTTCGGCTTACGAGCAACACCGCGCGAAGCCGATTCGGCAATACGAGTTTTAAAACCATTACTTTTCAAGACCTTTGTTTTTTAAGACCCTCGTTTTAGTGCCCCTGTAAGAGGGGTATCGTTCAACGGAGTTAAACGTGAGAGCTAATATTCCTTTTATCGATGACGATGCGGCGACTCTTTTTGATACGCCGAATATGACAGGAACCCCCGAGCGCCGACTTCTCCTGGCGGTCCTCGAGCGCGCAGTTCTCGACTACGTCGGTAACGATGAACGGGAAATGGAAGCGGCTGAAGCGTGGCTGTTCGAAGATCTCAACAACCAGCAAAGCGGCGAATTCTCTTTTACCTGGATCTGTCGCGAGCTGGACCTCGATGTGAAGAGGATCGCTCAGAAGATTACCGAAATGCCGAAACGGGGGTCCCGCCGCGTGGCCCCGTGGTACTTCTTAAAGGCGAGTTAAAAGGTCTTTCCTAAATATCTCCTTAACGTGAACATTGCGCACCCGCTGTCGGCCCCCCCGATAGCGGGTTTTTTATTTCGCGCGGCTCCCGCGAATGGCGCGGCTACTTCACCCGCCGGAGATGCCCCCGTTTCTTCTCGGTCGGCTCTCCACCGCTCGCCACTTTCGCCGGAGCTGGTTGAGGTTGGACGAGCTTTTCCCGAACCTCCTCTGGGGTATCCTCTGGCCACATGACGTTACTTCCGGTCGCACTCGTCAGCCCCCAAATCGCCCCGAAAGGCACCACACAGGTAAAATAATCTCCCCCAAAGAGTAGATCCGCGACAAAACGCTCATCCTCGACCACAAGAGCGCCCCGAAAAAGACGGCTCACCTTGAGCGTTACGGTCGGACCAGCCGAGAGGTGCCGGGGTAACACCACTCCGTCTACCCCTGGGTCAAGGTGCACTAAGGCGTACTCATCCTCGAGTAAACGATTGAGCGCACCGTGTTTTTCTTTGGATATCTTCCCGACCATACCGCTTTAGAGACCTCATATCGTGCGGACGATTCTGCCTTGGTATCAGGATGGCTCAAACTACCGCGCCGTTCAACCGACCCCAGCCAACCGGCGTAGCGACGAGGCGGCGCAGCGACTCAATAAGATCAGTCGGTTAGCAGGGCAACAACGACTCAACAATCTGTTTAGATTTTCGTCTAGCCGGTCGACGATCTAACCGCAGTGGCAAATCTTAGAGCGGGAACGCAGTTTAACGACCGGTACACCATCGTCCGCCGCATCGGTAGTGGCGGGATGGGAGAGGTGTATCTCGCCCAGGACGTTACGAATCCGGAATTCTATGTCGCGCTCAAGGTGATACCTCCAGGGGTCATCGAAACCCCCACGGCCCGGGAGCGCTTTCGCAACGAGATCGTCGCCGCCTACCGTATTAATCACCCCAATATTGTCAAAGCGTACGAGTACTTCGATGGTAACAACCTACAGGCGTACGCCATGGAGTACGTCAGCGGAGGCAACCTCCTCACCCGAATCAAACGAGAACCGATACCGGCGGACTCAGCGGTCCGCTATCTCCGCCAGATCGCCGCAGCGCTAGAGGCTATTCACGAAGCGGGGATCATTCACCGCGATCTTAAGCCGGAGAACATCCTTCTTACTGCCGACGACCAGGTAAAACTCGCCGACTTCGGAGTGGCCCGGGTTAGTGGATCGCAAACACTCACTCAAGCCGGCGGAATGGTGGGCACCCCGAAATATATCCCCCCGGAGTACCTCGAGACGGGGGAGTCCGACCACCGCGGCGATATCTTCGCCCTCGGAGTGCTGGGCTACGAGATGATCTCGGGGGTGTCGCCGTTCCCTGACGACTCACGTGAGCTTTTAGCGGCACGAAAGAAAAATAGTCATCCCCCGCCGCTCGTGAAGGTCGCTCCGCACTGCCCCCCCCAACTGGCGCAGATCATTGAACGAGCGATGAATCCGAATCTTGCCCAACGGTATCAGTCGGCGGCCGACGTTGGCCGGGAGCTAGAGCGATTCGAGGGTGTGGGGCCCAACACCGTAGCGGATAAGCGCCGCGAATATTCCGATTGGAGCACGACCCCTCTCAAACGCCCTCGAAACCATTCACCACTGACTCCCCGCCGCTTCTCCCTCTCCCGCATCGCCGGTGGTGGAGCTGTCGTCGGGGCGTTTGCAGCGCTTATCCTCGTTATTGCAGTACCCACTTTCCTCAGTGGACTTCCCCCGCCCCGCGCTCCGGAGCGCGTCGACTTTGCGGTGGTGCCGGGTGGTCGCGCTCCGAGAACTGGGTCTTGAACTGGTTCGTCTCGCCGAGCTTGAGACGACGTATAACCAGCTTCGCGATGATTATGGCAAAACCGCGCTAAGCGGCGACGATTCCGCAACTGCCCCCCGTATCGATACCACACCCGGGACGATATCATCCGCCCAGGTCCGCGAACGAACCCGCTGGCTCGAGCGAGAGATCGCTCTCTTACATCTGCAAAAGAACGCTACCGGGAGAGAAGGTGGTTTTTAACAGGATGGTGAATTTTCAACGAACGGCCGAATCGAACGCGCCCCGCCAGCATCCCAATTCGGGGATCGGAAGGTCGCGTCACACTCGAAATGGCTTCTCATAGAATCGTCGCAAGTACCAAGGAGTAGTTAGTCATGCGATACGAATCGAAAGCCGCAGGGAGCTCTCTGGAACTCGTGGTTCTGGGGCTGCTCGCCGCCTTAGTCTGCTCGCTCGCTTTTCCCCTCCTCACGCACCTCACCCAGGTACCCCCCGAAACTATTAGTGTGGCTCCCCTGGCTCAACCCGAAACCGCCCCACCGGCGGACTCGAAATAACTCCATACCTTTTAGTCACTTACTCATCGTGCCCGCCCTCGGTATCTCCTAACACCCCGCGAGCGTGTGACCGAAAAATTAGTAGCCCCGGCTCTAGGCAGCTTACCCCCATCATTCATCGCGCTACCCGGCTTAGCTCACCTAAAGGGCTGAAGCTGCTCGTCAAATCTGCCGATGGTACTATCTGTGCAGGTCCAAAGCGCAGCCAAAGGGAAGCCTGCGAAAGGATACCTACGCAAGCTCCGCGCAATCGGGTGCATGAGGGGAGACGATGTCGGGACTGCTTGAAAGACTACAGAGTAAAAAGGGGGGTCGGCGCGCCCAAACCGCCACCGAGAAGGTCGTGCGCACCGACTCTGCCCAATTCGAGGCTTTCAAAAATCCCACGGTGATCGTCGAAGCTCCGTTGAAGCTCGAGAACATGCCGGTGGTGCCCCTCGGGGAATCCTCCAATCCCTCGACGAATCCACCGGGTGAGATAATCCCCTCAGCAGCGGTGCCGCCAAATACCGCGAAGACACCTCCCACTGACCCCAATCCGCCGTGGCTCGCCACACCACCGCGCAACTCCGGGGTGCTCAACGCCCTTGTTCCGAAAGCTTTAGAGCTCCTCGACGAGCGCTCACCGCATAACGCGCCGCCCCCCGGCGAGCTCGCGCCGCTCCGCACGGCGGTTCAAACGGCCGCGCACAACCTAACCCGGGAGATGCGGCTCACCGCCGACGATCTCAATGCAGGCGTCGCGGAACTCGCCGAATTTCTTTGGGGTTACGGACCACTGAGCCCACTCTTCGAGGATCCCGCCGTGACCGACATCTGGGTCGACCGATTCGATACGGTGGTTTGTCGCCGCAAAAGTGCAGCGCTCCACACCCCGTTTCGTTTCCGCACTCCGGAGCTGTATCGACGTTTTCTCACCCGCCTCGTCTCAAGCTGCGGCGCCGCCTCGATTCCCGCGCACCTCACCGCGACGCTTTCAGACCGGTGGCACTCACGCATCGACGTGGTGGCGCAGCCGCTCGTTGATGGGAGCGAGCCCCGACTCGCCATTCGCATACCGCGGATCGCCCACGTCACGATGTATGAGCTCATCCGCGCGAAGACGTTGCCGGTTAAATTCGGCGCGTGGCTTGCTGAGGCCGCCCACAGCGGAGCCGCGCACATCCTTGTGGTGGGTGCGCCCGGTTCAGGCCGCACCACGTTCGCCACCGCGCTGAGCGGAGCGATCGGTTCGCTCGAGCGAGTCGCCTCAATAGAGACGGTAGCGGAGATCTTTCCGCCAGCCACCAACCTTGAAAAGTTCGTCTCTCCCGTGGAGCAATATCCCAGCCTTGTTGAGATCGCTGGGTGTCGCGGGGCTCGACGTCTTACCTTCGGTGACGTCGGCGGTCCGGGGATAGCTGGATTTCGTGCTGCGGTGGAACGGGGCTTTCGCGGTATTATTGGTGTCTTCAACACCCCCGATGCGACCGCGACGGTCGACCTCCTCGAACGGCACCAGGCGCTCCCGCGCACTCCTATCCTTGTGATCGAGATGGGCCTTGCACGGGGCACACCGTGCGTCGAACGGGTTCGCGAGGTGATCTTCGCTGACAACTCGATCGCGGCGATGCCGAATCTTTTGACTTTTCAGGGAACGATCGATGGCCGGCGACAGTGGGATACCCCGGCGATTGAAACACCACTTCGTCGCCTCATCATCCCGCGAGGGATATCCCCGCACGACAGGACTCAGAGCACCGCGGGGGAGGGCGCATGGCAAAGATCTTAATCGTCGAAGACTCTCCGGCCCAAGCCGCGCTCATCGCTGAACTTATCGCTGAAGCCGGGCATCAGCCGCACAAATGCACCGATGCGAGCGTGCCGGTCCAGCAACTTGTCGCCACATTCGAGCCGGACATCGTGCTGCTCGACCTCATCCTCAACACTCCAGCGGGGAGCCCTCGCGCCGACGGTTTTCAGCTGTGTCGTGAGATTAAGCGGCACAGCCCGGCTATCTCGGTGGTGATTGTGAGCGCGCAAGACGACGAAGACGCCGCAGAGTGGGCCGAACTACAAGGAGCTGACGGCTATCTGCGGAAACCGTTTGCTTACGAGGAACTGCTCCAGACGATTACGGCATTGGTCGATCGTGCGTCACACCGCGAACGGGAGCCACAGCGATGACAAAGCGTATCCTTATCTACGAACGCTCCCCAGAAGGTCGCGCGATGTTGCGTGGTCGGCTCCTTGAAGCCGCTCGACAAGCCGACATCGGTGAGATCACGTTACGCGAATTTACCCGTGCTGAGATCGATTCGATCGACTGGGACGACGTATTCTGCTGCGTCCTCGGGCCAGATATCAACGCCGAGACCGACGAGATCGTCGATCGCCTCCGGGTCGCTTACCCTCTGGGCTCAGTTGCACTCACCCTCTCCGCCGAGGAGTATGCGCACCGTGCCGTCGCGCTACGCCGCTCGCTGGCGGTACAGGTTTTCGCTGTTCACGACGTCGCTCAACTGACCGGGTTTCTCCTGAACGCCGCGACCGAGCCGACACTTACAGCCCCCGAACCGTTGCGCGATTCCGTGATCGGGGTCTGTCAACTGAAAGGCGGAGTTGGAGCCTCAACGATCGCGGCGGCGCTCGGCGGTTGTTGGGCGCGTCACGGCCTCAGTGTGGCACTCGTTGATCTCGACGATGTCAACCCACACCTCACCCAATGGGCCCGCGCGACTCCGCGGCAACGGACCATGAGCTCGCACTGTCTCCGACACGGCGAGGTCGAGCCCACCCGACTCAACGAGCTCGTCGCACCGGTCTTCGGTTTCGACGGCCGCTTCGTCGTTGTCCCCCAACCCGAACTGTACAATGATTCCTTTCATTTTAAAGCGAACGTGATCGATGACGCCCCCGCTGCGACCGAGTTCATCACCTCGAGCCTCGCAGCGTTGGGACGTGAGTTTAACGTTGTTGTTTTCGATCTCGGGCGATCGTGGGGTATTGCAACGCTCGCCGCACTACGGCGGTGCAGTCATGTGGTGCTGATCGTCGACGACGATTTCATCTCGCTCGAGCGCTCGCTCGCCAACCTCACCCGACTCCGTAGCGAATCGGGAGATCTGCGCGAATTCGACCTACAGCGGTGGTCGGTGATCCTAAATGGGAACACGGGGAGAAATCTGACTACGAGTGAGGCCGCTGCGACGATCGCTCGGGCGAAACTCTTCCCCCCCGATGCAAATCTATATGCCGTACCGTTCTCCGCCGCAGCACAGCGGTGGAGTCAGGGAGGATCGACTTTTTATGAGATGACCGACCAACGCACCCGCGATATCCTGCGTAAAATCGCCTGTAATCTCGTACCTTTCCGCTACGACGCGGTGGAAAAGAAAGGGGGCAAGCTCTTCGGGCGCCTCCATGCTGCGGGTGGGCCGAAAATCGCCGACTTACCGTAGGACTCTTCCGAAAACTCCGAAACTCGCCATGTGCGCGGACCGACCCGCGTTGTGTCGTTTCGCGGAGTTGCATACTGCCTCACTGCGCTAGCGGTCGTTAGCTCAGGCCTCGCGGGGACAGCCGCGAAGTTTTCTCACCCTGGCGAGAGGGACAGCACCACGGCTTCGTCACGCTCCGTCTCATCGGGGGAACCCCGCACGTTAAATTGGGTTCGCTGCAACCGGCGGGTCGCTGTCCCCGCAGGTTTATGCAGCGTCCGCTGCGGCACTTTTTTGAGCCTCGACACTCAGACCATTCCGGGCGAGTTCTTTACGGAACGGGGTCCGTTGTGTAATCTCCCTTCATCCCCGCACCCCCTTGCGGCGAAAAATTTCAACCGAGCTATCCGGACTTTACGCAGGCTTTTCTATGGCGGTCATCGACACAAACTTGTCCCAAGAATCGCGCGATCGCTACCTTACCTACGCGCTGAGCGTGGTGTCAGGTCGCGCCCTCCCCGACGTCCGCGACGGGCTCAAGCCGGTACAGCGCCGCATCCTCTACGCGATGCTGCAGAACCTCAACCTGCGCCCGAACGGTAGCCATCGCAAATCCGCAGCGGTCGTGGGCGAAGTGCTCGCGCGGTTTCACCCCCACGGGGATATCGCCTGCTATGAGGCGATGGTGCGGATGACTCAAGACTTCTCACTCCGCTACCCCCTTGTGGACGGCCAAGGCAACTTCGGATCGCTCGACGGGGACAACGCCGCAGCGTATCGGTACACCGAGGCGAAGCTACGTGACCTTGCGATCGATGTTATCGGAGAGATTGATCAGGAAACGGTCGACTTTCGGGACAATTTCGACGGCACAACCGCCGAACCGGTAGTTCTTCCAAGCCGAGTTCCCAACCTTCTCATTAACGGGGCGAGCGGCATCGCCGTGGGTATGGCGACGAGCATTCCACCCCACAACCTGACCGACACGATCAAAGCACTCACCGAGCTCTTGGACGACCCCGAGCTCGCGTGTGCGAAACTCGCCGCAACGATCAAAGGACCCGACTTCCCGACCGGCTGTCTTATTTTAAATAGCAAAAAAGAGATCACCGAGATCTACGAGACGGGGCGCGGCGCGATTCGGATGCGCGGAGAGTGGGGGGTCGAAGAGCAGGCGCGGGGCAAACGAGCGATCGTAATCACTTCGATCCCCTACGCGCTCAACAAATCCCAACTTGTTGAGAAGATCGCTGGCCTCATCATCGACCGCAAGGTCCCGCAACTCACTGACGTGCGCGACGAGTCGACCGATCAGGTGCGCATCGTGCTCGAGCTCGCCAGTGGGGCCGATCCCGACGTCGCGATGGCGTATCTATTCAAGAACACCCCGATTGAGAGCGCCTTCAACGTGAATTTCACCGCGCTCGTCCCCGGACCCAACGGCTCCCTCCGACCGGAGGTTTTGCCCCTAAAATCGTGCCTCCAGCACTTTATCGACTTCCGTATCGACGTAACCCGGAAGAAGCTCACGTATGAGCGGAAGAAGCTTCTCGAGCGAATTCACATCCTCGAAGGACTCGTCATTATCTACGACGCGCTCGATGAGGCGCTCAAGATCGTGCGTAAGAGCGAGGGTCGGGCCGACTCGGCGGAGAAGCTCCGCGCTCGCTTCAAGCTCTCGGAGATTCAAGCGTACGCGGTGGTCGACATGAAGATCTACCAACTCTCGCGCACCAATATCTTGGAGATCCGTGAGGAGCTTAAGGAAAAACAAAAGCGGGTCGACGAGATCGATCGGATCTTAAAGAACCCAGCGAAGATTCGCGAACTCGTGAAGAAAGATCTCGAAGCGATCGCCGAACGTTACGGCGACAAGCGACGGTGCAAGCTCGTGCGTGAAAATATCGAGATCGAGTTTAACGCCGAAGATTATGTAGTGCACGAGGATGTCTACGCGATCGTGACGAACGACGGCTGGATTAAACGTATCCGCCAAACGAACGAACTCGCCTCAACTCGCCTACGGGAGGGCGACTCGATTAAACGAGCCCATGCCCTTTCGACGGTCGACTCGGTGGCGTTCTTTACGAACCTGGGGACGCTGTACACCTTGAAGGTAGCTGACTTCCCCTCCTCGAGCGGCTATGGCGACCCGGTACAAAAGATTTTGAAGTTCAAAGACGGCGAAACGATCGTGGAAAGCTTCGAGGTGAAGGCCAAGCAAGCCGAGGCTACGCTCCTTCCCGTCCACGAAATCCGCGAGGGGCATAAGATGCTCCTCGTCTCGAAGCAAGGGGTCGGATTTGCGCTTATCATCGAAGGCCTCGACAGCCTCAAGAGGAGCGGCAAGCGCGCCATGAAGCTCCGCGACGGCGACTTTCTTGCCGCGGTGTGCCGACTCGAGGGGCAGATCGGACTCTTCACCGAGAAGGCTGCGGGCCTCATCATCTCGGCGAAGGAGGTACCGGAGCGTGATACCGCCGCAGTGGGGGTCGCCCTCATCGGCGTCCGCTCCGACGATCGACTCGTCAGTGCGGTGAGCTTTCAACGGCAAGCCAAATTAAAGATAACGCTCACCAACGGAAAGACGACCGAGATCCCCTCGAGCGAGGTTTGCTCGGGACATCGCGCACTGAAGGGCAACAAGGTGGTCGCGCGGGGTGAGATAGTTTCTGTGGAGAAGGTAGGCTAATGGGCATGTCAGCAAAATCGTACACAGCCGAGGATATCGAGGTTCTTGAAGGCCTTGAGCCGGTGCGGAAGCGCCCGGGAATGTACATCGGTGGCACTGAGGGCCCCCAAGGGCTGCACCACCTCGTCAACGAGATCCTCGACAACGCTGTCGACGAGGCGATGAACGGCCACGCCGACTCGATCACGGTGACCCTCCACAAAGATGGTGAGAGCGTCAGCGTCGAAGATAACGGCCGAGGCATTCCGGTCGATACCCACCCGAAGTTTAAGAAGTCAGCGCTCGAGCTCATCCTGACAACGCTCCACTCAGGAGGTAAATTCTCCGATCGCAACTACGTCTCTGCGGGTGGTCTCCACGGCGTCGGCTCATCGGTGGTTAACGCGCTCTCGTCTGACCTTCGCGCCACCGTGCGCCGAGATGGCTTCGAGTGGACCCAATCGTTCTCGCGTGGCAAAGCAACCTCCAAACTCATGAAGGGGGCCAAGACGAAGGCCCACGGCACGACGATCTTCTTTAAGCCGGACACCGAGATCTTCCGCTCAATCGCGTTCCAAGCTGCCCGGATTGAGAAGACGATCCAAGAAAAGGCGTTTCTCCATAAAGGCCTCGCCATAACCTTCGTGGACGAAGGGGCAGGTACATCGAATCGGTACTGCTTCCCCGACGGCCTCGTCTCATACCTGGGCAAGCTGCTTGAGCAAGAGCAACTGAAGCCGATCGCTGGCGAGACATTCTCTCTGGAACGCACCAATGGGGTACGGGTGGAGGTGGCTTTTTGCTGGACTGAATCGACGACTGAAAAAGTCCTCTCCTACGTGAACGGTATCCACACTTCGGAAGGCGGCACGCACGACGAAGGTTTTAAAACTGGGCTCGGCAAAGCGCTCCGTAACTACATGTCGGTCCACAATCTGGTCCCGCGGGGTGTCAAGGTCGTCAGTGAGGATATCCGCGAAGGCCTTCTCGCGGTCGTCTCGGTGAACGTCCCCGGCGCGGTTGCCCAACTTCAGTTCCAAGGACAGACCAAAAACCGACTCAACAATCCCGAGATCGCGGCACCGGTCGAGGGGCTTATCCGAACCTATGAGAACGTGCTGAACTCGAAGCCCAACATCGCCGCAGCGATCGTCGAGCGAATCATGATGGCGGCAAAGGCGCGCGCCGCGGCGCGCACCGCCAGCGAGAGCGTCTCGCGGAAGATCGGCATAAGCCACCGCCTCAACCTCCCGGGAAAACTCGCGGACTGCTCATCAACGAGCCCCGAAAAATCTGAACTTTTCATCGTTGAGGGTGATTCAGCGGGCGGCAGCGCCAAGCAGGGCCGGGATCGAAAGACCCAAGCCGTCCTTCCGTTACGGGGAAAGATATTAAACTCAGTCGCGGCAAGCGAGGCGAAACTCAAAGAGAATCGCGAACTCCTCGACCTTTCCTCAGCTCTCGGATGTGGTATCGGCGACAAAGTCCGCCTCGAGAAGCTCCGCTACGGCAAAGTGATCATCCTTACCGACGCCGATGCGGACGGAATGCATATCGGCTCCCTCTTAATGGCTTTCTTCTTCCGCTTTATGCGGCCGCTGGTCGACGCAGGACACCTCTACATCGGCATGTCCCCGCTCTACCGAATTCGGATCGGCTCCGGGAGCAGAGAGGAGCTCCTGTGGGCTTACTCAGATGAGGACAAGGAGCGCATCCTGAAAGGCAAGAGCGACAGGTCGAAAATACATATCACTCGGTTTAAAGGACTGGGCGAGATGAATCCATCGACCCTTTGGGAGACAACGCTCGACCCCAAAACGCGAAATCTCCTGCGAATTCGGGTAGATGGAGAGGAGCAGGTCACACAAATGTTCGAGCAGCTCCTCGGCAAAGAGACCGCCGACCGGTATCGGCTTATCCAAGAAAATGCCCATAGACTTGAACTGGATCTGTAAAAAGTTTATTTAAGTGAGCCCCTTAGCGTTTTTTCGCGCCGTTCTATTCGGCCGGTCGAAGCTCTGCGATAATGGGGAAAGGCAGAGGCTATCCGGCGGAGAGTATCCGCCTGAGACAAAAAATCTCCGCGGCACGAATAGGAGCCGCACGTTTTCCTCCGCCCATACGGCACACGACACCGAATGAACTCAAGCGTTTTCAACGACCTTAAAAAAATGGCTCACCGCGTGGGGGGGGTCGATCCGTTGTGGCTCAAGAAAGAGGAGCCCCTGACGTTCGATACCGTCGAAGGTGGTACCACGGGGCCCGAGATGATCTTGCTCCACGGTCTTTTAGGGGCACTTTCCAACTGGGAATCGGTCTTCCCCCTCTTTACCGACTTTTGCCGACCGATAGCGTTGCAGTTTCCAATCCTCTCCGGACACCGCTCCGAGGTGAAGATCAAGTCTCTGGCCGCTTACACGGAGTATCTTATTCGCGAGCGGTCGCTGCAGCCGGTAACCTTATGCGGGAATTCCCTCGGTGGGCACGTGGCGATGCGCCTCTACCTTGCCTCCCCCGAATTAGTTGACTGCCTCATCCTTTCCGGCACCTCGGGGCTCTACGAGCATACCGTCGACGCGCTTCCGGTGCGCCCTGACCGAAACTATATTCGAGAGCACATGAAGCGGGTTTTTACGAATCCGCAATTCATCACTGAAGAGCGCATCGAGGAGATCTATCAAACGATCGCTCCACGGATGAACGTGCTCAACATCATCCACGCCGCCCGAAGTGCAAAGAAAGACAACCTGCTCCACCTCCTAAAGGAGATCAAGGTTCCGGTGCTACTGTTATGGGGCGAGGACGATGAAGTCACCACGATGGATGTTGCGGAGACTTTTCATCGCGAAATCCCGAACGCCGAGCTCATCTCGATCAAAAAATGCGGACACGCACCGATGATCGAACACCCCGAGTGGTTCGCTGAGAACGTACGACGCTTCTTAGAGAAGAACTCGCGTTACAACAAGAAAGCGCCGCAGCAGCCCTAGCCTTCGCGGCTTCGGGAGATTGCGGCCCCCGACGAGGAGACCATGGAACGAACGAACGCGAGCGATAAATTACCCCTAGGTTCTAGCCTGCCGACTTTTGCCCTTAAAAATGTCGACGGGGAACTCATTGGCGCGGACTATCTGGGTGGTGGCAAAGCTGCCCTGGTTGTTTTCACCTGCAACCATTGCCCTTACGTCAAAGGCACTGAAGAGATGCTCGCCCAGATTGCGCGAAAGTACGCCCCACTCGGCCTTCGAACGGTGACCATAAACTCGAACGATCCGGTAGCCTATCCGGACGACAGCTTTGAAAAGATGCAAGCAAAGTCGGTCGCCCTAAAGCTCCCCTACCCCTACTTATGGGACGAAAGCCAGGCGGTGGCGAGGGCGTTCGATGCGGCGTGCACACCGGAATGTTACCTCTTCGATTCACACCTTAAGCTCGCTTTTCACGGCGCAATAACCGATGTCCCGAAAGATCCCTCGAAACCCCGCGCGGACCACCTTTCCCCAGCTATCGAGGCCGTGTTGCACGGGCAGGAGCCCACAGCAAAGTTTGTTCACCCCCTCGGGTGTTCGATAAAGTGGAAGGCCGCTTAACCTTGATGGTGTGACCGAGCGGCTACGAAGCGCCGACTAGTCCCGCACGTCCAGGCTCCCTACTCTTATACCGAGATGCGGAGCATCCAAATAAAAAAAGTTGAGTGAACCGGGGGGGGGGGTGGTTCACTCAACTGGAGTCAGGCATTCTGATTTCACCGCGATCGTTCGGCAGAACGACCGGGTTACTAAGAAATTTACTTAGCTAGAAGCGTGCCAAAGGGAGAACGCTGGCCACCCACCACCGTCACCGGTTCATTCGGTAACTTGATTTGGGCAGCTCGGCTGAAAGATGCTCCTCCGTGGGGGCTTGCTTAGTGTACCCTTCCACAAAAGGGGCACTCCTTTACGTCGCGCGGGGCGCCCACACCCTGCTCCGCACGAGAAGCTGCCAGCTTGTAATCGCAGACCTCGCCGTGATACGCTCCAATGGCTAATTATCCATATAAATCAGCAAGTTAGGAAAACCAACCCGCAGCCTAAGGAATAAATACCCATGAAATCAGCCCATTCGGACCTCGCTTCACTTGCTCTCACCGTACGCATGCTCTCCCTCGATGGCGTTGAAAAGGCGAACTCCGGACACCCGGGTCTTCCGTTAGGCGCGGCCGACTTTAGCTCGGTGCTGTGGGCCGACTACATGAACTTCAACCCGCACGATCCTCAGTGGGCGAACCGCGATCGATTTATCCTCTCCGCCGGCCACGGCTCGATGTTGTGGTACTCGCTCCTCCATCTCTTTGGCTACGACCTCCCGATGGAAGAGATCAAAGCGTTCCGACAATGGGGCAGCAAAACCCCCGGACACCCGGAGTTTGGTATGACCCCGGGGATCGAAACCACCACCGGACCGCTGGGGCAAGGCTTCGGCAACGGCGTTGGAATGGCGCTCTCGGGCAAGCTCCTTGCCGCTGAATACGGTGGGGATCTGTTTAACTTTCGAGTGTTTGGGCTCGTGAGCGACGGCGACCTTATGGAAGGAATCACCGCCGAGGCAGCATCGCTCGCCGGACACTTGGGACTCAACAACCTCGTCTACCTCTACGACGACAACAAGATCTCCCTCGCTGGCGAAACCGAGGTGACTTTCACCGAATCGGTGGCGAAACGTTTCGAGGCGTACAACTGGTTCGTCCAAAGCTGCGATGGGCATGACATGGCCGCCGTTAGCAGCTGTCTTGAAAAGGCGCTCGCCGAAAAGAGCCGGCCGAGCATTATCTGTTGCCGCACCCTCCTTGGATTCGGCAGCCCGAATAAAGCCAACACCCACGATGCTCACGGTGCCCCGCTCGGTGCCGAGGAGGTCAAGCTCACGAAACAAAATCTCGGCTGGCCGGTCGATGCTCAATTTTTAGTTCCCGATGAAGTGAAAAACTTCTGCGCGGCACTCAACAAAGCCAAAGCGAGCCGCTACGAGGAGTGGCAGCGAAAACTTACCGCATTTAATTCGCACGACCCGATCAGAGCGAAGAAACTCGCCGCCCACCTCCAGCGGGAGCTCCCGCCGAACCTTCAGAGCGAACTTCTCGCTGCCTTTAAAGATGGAAAGAAGGACGCCACCCGGAATCTCTCGGGGAAAGCGATTCAGGTCATCGCCAAGAACGTCCCGTGGTTTATCGGCGGATCGGCCGATCTTGAGCCCTCGACGAAGACTGCGATTAAAGACGGGGGTGAAATACAGGCGCAGGAGTTTGGTGGTCGAAACATTCGCTTCGGCGTCCGAGAACACGCCATGGGCGCGGCGGTCAACGGGCTCGCTTACTCGCAGTGCTGGATCCCCTACAGCGCCACATTCTTAGTTTTTAGCGACTACATGCGCCCCGCTATCAGGCTCGCGGCGCTCTCCCACCTCCAGTCGCTTTTCATCTTCACCCACGATAGTTTCTGGGTGGGCGAAGACGGTCCCACCCACGAGCCGATCGAACATATCGCTGCGCTAAGGGCGATACCGAACCTCTACGTCTGGAGACCGGCTGATGGGGTGGAGGTAGCGATGGCGTATCAACTCGCCCTCGAGATGAAGAGCCGTCCGAGCTCCCTCCTCTTTACCCGCCAGAACCTCCCCTCTCTTGAGCGCCCCGAAGGCTTCACCGCCGACTCTATCCGCCGGGGAGCGTACATCGTCGTGGATTCACCGAATCCCGAGATCGTGATCTGCGCGACAGGCTCAGAGGTATGGCTCGCGGTTGAAGCGGCGAAGAGCCTTGCGGCTGAAGGTCAACGGGTTAGGGTGGTCTCCATTCCCTGCCTCGAGCTTCTGCGGGAACAAGACTCGACGTTCCAGCTCGAACTCATTCCATCGAAAGCGAAAAAAGTATCTCTTGAGGCCGGTATCACGATGGGTTGGGAAAGAATCGTCGGCTCCGACGGGCTCACGATCGGGATCGATCATTACGGCGCCTCAGCACCGGGAGAGCTCCTGGCGCAGAAGTTCGGATTTACCCCGGGGGCGGTAACCGAGCGCATCAAAGCGTGGCTTGCGGCATAACACCACGCCGACCATCTATCCGGAGCGCAAACAGCAAAGGCTGAAGACACATCGCCTGATTGAGTTGGTGCCCCAGAGAGCGCGCAACTATCGGAGCATGCCGCCAGAGTTGTGAGGATCTCTACCGCTTTATTATCTTTGCCGCGGCCTAATTCAACGAGGGTCTATTCTTCCACCAGGGTGAAAGGGTTCCCACCCACAGCCCGACTTGCACATTCGGCCGCTTGCTCTCCTTTGGTCAGAAGCTCAAGACTATACTCCACAGTATCGGCACTCGGCACGACGCTCGCCCTCAGCTGGCGGGGTGTGCACCCTGAACAGAGGGAGCTCGCCCCTGGGGGCTCGTCACCGTCGTGGTCAAAATAGTTCTCATTCGAAGCCATCTTCTCCCCGAGGGTCGGGAGAATGGGGCAATACCGCCCCCCGCTCCGAAGCGCGAGCTCGGCCATTACCGCGGCAACCCGACCGAGATACACCCCAGGCTCACCGAGCGCTAAGAATGCTGACGCCTCACACCCTCCGCTCCATACTGACTGCGAAACACACGGCGACGCATTAGGGTTGGTCGATGGTGGCCTCGCCGCACAGTTGATAAAACTTGTGGTGTTGGGATCAAACGGACTATCGCAATACGGCCCTTGGCCCTGAGCATCGTAGCGAAATCCACTGACGCGGCCCGCCCGTAGTGCGCCATCGAAATCAAGCAGACAGTCGTTTTCGCCGTTCGGACACGCCGTGGGCATCTTGCGAAAATTAGGCCGCACCCCTACCCCCGAAT
>JBILDU010000103.1:0-10059 GCA_044352465.1 Bdellovibrionota bacterium | reverse complement strand
CGGGGATGCCTCGGTGGGAAAATGGTACGTGAGCAGCGACGAGATTCGCGCGATCCCGGCGATGACAGCGTCAGCGTAACGGCCCGCCCGAAATCCGGCCTCCATATCGCGGCAGATCGATTCCCATTCCGCGGGCTCAACCTTGGCGTTGATGCCTCGGTCGGCGACGATCTCGATGTCGTGGTCAGCCAGTAACAGGTAGATGAGCACACCGTTATTGTTTTCGGTGTCCCACACACGTAGGTCGCTAAATGCGGCCAGCGCACATTCACGGGGAGAGAGGCCGCGGCGAAGTTCCCCGAGGTCGAGCGCACCTTCAACGCAGAACCGGATCTCGGCGCGATGGTGTCGCTCTGCTTGGCCGATCGCAGTCGTTATCCGCTGAAGCTCCGCTGGTGGGAAATAGCGTTTCAAAAGCAGTGGGCCCAAAAAGCAATGCGTCAGGAGTCTTTTCATATCTTGTTTACTCAGCTACCAACGACCAGAGGCACCACCACCTCCGAAACTTCCGCCCCCCCCGCTGAAGCCGCCCCCACCAAAGCCCCCGCCGGAGCGGCCGCTGCTCCATGACCCGCCCCGCCGTGAGCCCCCGTGGCCTTGCGGCCCGAGGCCGACCATAAGCAGGAGGACGGTAAGAAAGAGTGCGCTGACGAGGCCGAGAAGCGGGATAGCGATCAGACCCATGAGGGTGCTTCCAATGAGCGCCCCGCCGACACGCCCTAGTTTTCCGGCGATCACCGCACAGACCACGATGCCGACAAAAAGAAGCAGGGTGAATCCGATCTGTTGGGCGTCGTCGGTGGAGGCAGTTTCAGCGGGAGCAGGGAGTGGTTCGCCGCGGATGATAAGGCTAAGCGCTTCGACCCCCTCCCGAATACCACCGAAAAAGCTACCGCTGCGAAATTGGGGGAGGATCCGCTCTTCGATGATTCGTTTCGCGATGGCGTCGGGTATCGCGCCTTCGAGGCCGTAACCCACCTCGATCCGAACGGCGCGGTCATCTTTCGCCACGATAAGGATAGCCCCATCGTCGATACCTTTGCGACCAACTTTCCACTCCTCGGCGAGCCGAATCCCGAACTGCTCAATCGTCTCAGGTGCCGTCGACGAGACGAGAAATACGACGATTTGGCTTCCTTTTTCGGCCTCCACAGCCCGAATCTCAACTTCGAGTGTGGTAATCTCTTGCGCCGAGAGGGTCGCAGTCTTGTCGATCACGGGGCGGGTGAGCGCCGGCAGCTCAATCTGGGCAGCGATCGGTGCGGCATAAGCGCAGAGCGCTAGCACCGCACCGAGCAAAATTTTTAACGCACCGGGCATCGTGGCACCTTACTTCGAGAAGTCCACCGCCGGGGGTTGGCTAATCGCTTGCTCGTTTTCAACTGAGAAGTTCGGTTTTACTTTGTGGCCGAACAGCATCGCGGTGAGGTTGGATGGAAATGAACGTACCGTTATATTGTAGCCCTTCACTGAATCGATGTAGCGCTTCCTCGCTACCGTAATTCGGTTTTCCGTGCCCTCGAGTTGGGCCTGAAGATCGCGAAAATTAGCCTGGGCTTGGAGTTGCGGGTAGCTCTCGGCTACTGCCATCAGTCGTGAGAGAGCCCCCGTCATTGACGCTTGGGCCTGTTGGAAGCGGGCGAATGCGGCCTCATCGTTTAAAAGCTCGGGGGTAATCTGAATCGCGCCGATCTTTGAGCGCGCCTCGGTCACCTCGGTAAGTACCTTCTCCTCGTGAGCGGCGTATCCTTTCACGGTTGATACGAGGTTCGGCACAAGATCAGCGCGACGTTGGTACTGATTTAAAACCTCGGACCAGGCTGACTTCACGTCCTCGTCACCACTTTGTAGGGTGTTGTAGCCACAGCCCGAGAGAGCGACAACGAGGAAGAGATAGGCACACAGTAATTTTTTCATAGCTATATCCTTATGAGTCGGATGAGCACCGTAAGCGGTGCCGAGGAAAGATAAGGGATGACCCCGCTCGAATCAAATGATTTTCCGCCACGCCGGGGCGAGCATTGCATAAACCGTATGATCCACGAAGTGGTCGCCAAGCCATTCGTTTTCGCGCAGTACCCCCTCTTCAATAAAACCGAGCCGCATGGGGATAGCGCGACTTTTCTCGTTACCGACGGCACACCGGATTTCAACCCGGTGGAGCTTTAAAACATCGAAACAGTGGCTGACAACCCGGTGAACCGCCGCTGTCATATAGCCGTGCCCGGAGTAGGCGCTCCCGAGCCAATAGCCGACCGAGGTTTTCCTGTTCGGCCAGTCGACCGAGTGAAGCCCGACAGTACCGATAAGTGCAGTGTCCTTCGCGATGGCGCAGTGAAAACCGTTATGGTTCCGCGCCTGTTCAAGGGTCACCGCTATGAAGTTCCGCACGTTGTTGGGGGCGAGGGTGAGGTCGACCCATGGGAGCCACCTGCGTAGATACTGGCGATCGCGATCGATGAGCGCAAAGAGAGGTTCAGCATCGTCGAGGCTGAATCGCCGGAGGGCCAAGCCGTTCGGAAGGGGTGCTTCAATGATCGGTGCGAAGTGGGGCTGAAGGCTCATAGTGTCTTGAGGATACAGCGAACGAGCGGTGTGAGTGTAGCCCTTTTTAAGCTGGAACTTCTCGAATATGACGCCGTGAGTGTGGTATAAATCACTGACCTTGCTGTATTTTTACCGCGGAGTTTTCTATGTCGGATATCGTTCTCGCGATCGATCAAGGAACGACCGGTTCCACCGCCGCGTACTTTGAACGGGGAACGCTGCGTCTTCTCGGCAACGTCAAAGTCGAATTCCCGCAACATTTTCCGACCCCTGGCTGGGTGGAGCACGATGGTGCTGAGATCTGGGCGAGTGTCCTCGAAGCATTGGGGCGGGGATGGGAGCGAGTGCTGAGCCGCGTACCTGGCGCACGCCTGCATGATATCGCGGCGATTGGGATTACGAACCAGCGCGAGACGGTGCTCGCCTGGAATCGTCGAACCGGCGAGCTCGCGGGACGAGCGATCGTTTGGCAGGACCGCCGCACCGCTCAATTTTGCGCCGAGCTAGGCCAAGATGCAGAGACGGGCCGGGAGATCCATCGGAAGACGGGGCTCGTATGTGATCCGTATTTTAGTGGCTCCAAAATACGCTGGATTTTAGAGCATCAGCCGCGGGCGCGGGAATGGCTCACGGGGGGCGAGCTCGCCGTTGGCACGATCGATTGCTACGTTATCTTCCGTCTGAGCGGTGGCACGAGTTTTGTGACCGACCATACCAATGCCTCGCGCACGATGCTCTACAACCTGCACACCGGGGACTACGACGAGGGGCTTTTGAAGCTTTTTGGGGTGCCCCGGGAAGCGCTCCCCGCGATCGTACCGAGCGCTGGCAAGCTCGGTGTCACCCGCGGTGTGCCGGGGCTGCCCGATGGGATTCCGATTACAGGTTGCTTGGGCGACCAGCAGGCCGCTTTGTGCGGGCACGCGGCAGATAGCGCGGGCGAGGGGAAGGTGACATACGGAACGGGGGCGTTCTACCTTTTGAATACCGGCGAGAAGCCCTACGTGAGCGACACCGGTCTTCTCACGAGCGTTGGGTTCAGTGACGCCAAGAGGCGAACGTTCGTACTTGAGGGAAGCACCTTTATCGCTGGCGCGGCGGTGCAGTTTCTCCGGGATAATTTTAAATGGTTCGACGATGCGCGGTTGAGCGAATCGCTCGCTCTCTCCGAGCCCCGCGATGAAAACGTCCTCTTCATTCCCGCTCTCGCGGGGCTTGGGGCTCCGTATTGGAATCCCCACGCAAAGGGGGCGCTCCTCGGGCTGACCCGGGGAACGAGTCGCGCGCAGATCACCCGGGCGGTGCTCGAGAGCATCGCGTTGCAGATCGTCCAGCTCAATCGCGCGATGGCACAAACCTTTCCCGGGCATGTGGGGCACCTTGGGGTCGATGGGGGGGCGGCACGCAGCGATTACTTGATGCAGTTTCAAGCTGATGTGATGCGTCGCGAGCTCGTCCGCCCCGAGAATCTCGAGACGACCGCTAAGGGAGCGGCGCGCGCAGCCCGGCTCGGGCTTGCGCCCGAGGATTGCGCCCCGGTGGTGGAGTCCTCGAGCACCTTTCGCCCCACCATGAGAGAGGGGGATGCCGAGCGGATCGTGGCGCGGTGGCTCGCCGCGGTCGAGGCGGTCGACCGACTTTACGGGAAAGGGCGGTAATCCGGTAACCCCATACTCCGGCCGTGCTCTCTGAGGAGGGCGTTCCCTTGAAAAAGGGACCTGTTAATCTTTTCGCGCTCGTAATCGGCGTCATTGCGGTTCCTCGTTCTCTTGTGCACTTTCGCTGAGCCAGCTACAATTTGTGGCTGATTTCGGATTTTTTACGGGGCTCTTCGTATGTTGAAGCGTATCGTTCTGTTCTGTATCACCAATCTGCTCATCCTGGTGACGATCTCTATCGTCCTCAACGTCCTTGGGGTGAAACCGTACCTAACTGCCCAAGGGATCGATTATCAGGCGTTGATGGCCTTCTGTCTTGTCTGGGGTATGGGCGGTGCCTTCATCTCCCTCGCCCTCTCTCGCGTGATGGCGAAGTGGATGCTTGGAGTAAAGGTTATCAGCCGGGAGAACGCCGGTGAGCTCCAGTGGGTGGTCAACATGGTTGATCAGATCGCCAAGAGCGCGGGGCTCCCCAAGACACCTGAGATTGGAATCTACGAGAGCCCCGAAATCAATGCTTTCGCCACGGGACCGACGAAAAGTCGCGCTTTGGTCGCTTTCTCTACCGGCCTGCTCCGCAGTATGAAACGAGATGAGGTCGAGGGGGTCGCGGCTCATGAGGTAGCCCATATCGCGAACGGCGATATGGTCACGATGACCCTTCTCCAAGGCGTCGTGAACGCCGTGGTGATGTTCCTCGCCCGAGTGATCGCTTTTGCCGCCTCGCAAACGGTGAAAGAGGAGAATCGCTCGATGGTGCATTTTGTTGTCGTACTCGTGCTCGATATTCTTCTCGGTATTCTCGGGATGATGGTCGTGATGTGGTTCTCCCGCCACCGTGAGTTCCGGGCTGACGCTGGAGCTGGACGCTATGTTGGTAACGGAAAGATGATCGCGGCTCTCCGTTCGCTCCAACGGGGTATGCCGACACTCGCTTACAGCCAGGCCGAGTCGATGAACTCGCTCAAGATTAGTGGTCAGCCGTCTCGATTCAGTTTGCTGTTCTCGAGCCACCCGTCGTTGGATCTTCGTATCGCGCGACTTGAGGGGCGGGGTGCCTAAGCGCCGGTAGGAGGAGCGACCTTTTCTTCCGTTTCGAGAGGGAGCGGTCGTTTGGCCAGATTAATTTTCTGGCTCCACGTCGATTGAGGCGAGCAGGGTGAGCGCAACGGCGGAGCCCCACGTGGCAGCGGCCGACTCCTCTTTTATCTTTTGAACCTCTGCTTTCGCCCAGCGGCACTCCGCTGCGCTCGCCGACCCACAACTGTCGTCGCTCGTATAGTAGGGGAAGTCGGGATAGGAGTAGTTGTATTGCTGGCGCTGGATGCAACCGGTCGCGGCGAGGACGCTCGGAACAAGGAAAACTATCGCTGTGACAAGGCGTTTTAGCATACCGGACTAGCTCCTTTCTTCATCCCCCGCGATAATCTCCCTTATCGGGAGGCTAATCAAGAATTGCGTCCGTAAGACGGCTTACGACCCGAGAGAATTCAGGAAGCCGCTCACCCGGTTGAATGGCCTCATTGGTCAAAAAACCGCGGATCAAGGGCTTTCGATGCTTGGTGTTTTTAAGGGGTTGGCGGCGCACTCGCGGTGGTGCTCGGGCGAACCTGCGCCATAAAGCGCTCTAAAGCCGCGGTATCAACCGGCCCGTTCTTTTTAAGCGCTAAGATAACGACCTGCTCATTCGGGCGACTAAAGACGGTGATGGCGTGATTCGCGCCCTTGTTAGTTAAAAACCGGAGGACCGGATACGTAACGCCGTCCACGGTAATGGTCCCCTCCGTCACATCGTACGCTCGCCGACCGGTGAAGAGCGCCTGACTAAATTTTACGGTAAGAGGAGCGAATTGAGGGTTGATGGCGCGGCTGGCTTGAAACTCGATTACTGCATCAAGCAGCTGTTGGGGAGTCGGCGCTGTTGGTTCCTCGCGTGGAGCGATCGCGACACTAAATTTATGGTTCGTGGTCTTATCAAAAAACTCCGCTACATCGCCGCTCTCAGTTCTCGCTGAGTAGAGCGCATTAAGCGTCTCGGGGG
The DNA here is from genome assembly GCA_044352465.1 of Bdellovibrionota bacterium. Taxonomy (GTDB): domain Bacteria; phylum Bdellovibrionota_C; class UBA2361; order UBA2361; family UBA2361; genus JBILDU01. The sequence goes on along the minus strand of JBILDU010000103.1, from coordinate 3,813 downwards.
CGGGGGTGCGGAGAAGCTCGGTCGCGGTTTCCTTCGATGGTGCTATGATCCCTTGAATGCTAAACCACAGCCCGCCCACCACAATAATCGCGAGGGCAAAAAGAGCGAGGAAGAGCTTGTCCGGTGAGCGGGGTGCGGTGTTCGTTGCCATGGCGGAAGGGTAGCAGACAACCGCGGCCGCCGCAAAAAAGGATCGAAGGCCGCCCGCGCGACTCTCCGGTCAACATGCCGTGGTCAAAGGGTTGCCCGCGAACCTCCGGCGTCTCCCCGTAGCCCCGGAATTTAAGCGAGAGTAAACCATCGGATTCAATGCGAATGCGGGGACATCGGCCGAGGGTTCAGACGATCAATTCGCGTTGATGGATGGATTCGACAGCGAGGGGATGCCGATTCGCGTTGCTGCCCAAAAGGTGCACGGGTATAATTGTAGGGTGAGTGAAAGCAACCGTACCTCGTCTAAAAACCCCTTGCCTCCAACGCCCGAGGCGGCCGATCCGGTTGTCGATGAGATTCTTGCACCGCAACGCTCGCGCGTCGCTGAACGGGTTGAGCGCCTTCGCGATGCCACCGTAAAGGCGGCGGAGCGGCGCGAACGGTTACCCCAGCCTCTTTTTTGGTCCCTCTTTCGTAGCGAGGTTGAAGCTATTAAAAAGCGTAAGGCCCGCGCTCGGGCACTCTCCGCGGCGCTTGGAATCGGGGTCGAGTCCTAAGGTGTCACTCTGAGACCGGCCTTGCCCCAGGGGGGATTTTTCAAATTGCCAACTCTAGCTCGCCTTTTATCTGTTGCGATTCCAACACCTTAGTCCGGTCTTGGCGACGTACGATTTTTTTCTAAGGTTTTTTAGCGCCCGATCGTTACCCGATTTTCCAATCGATACGATGTCTCTGGTGAAGCTAAGGTCGGTCGCTTGTTCGCTGGGGGCGTAAGTCCAACGCCACCAACGAGCCGACGAGGTTAGCGAGGGGAGGGGTTATGTTTCGATTGATGTTTAGCATGGTGATGTGGGTAACGGTGGCCCGGTGGATGTACTCCGAGGCGGAGCTCTCCGCCCCGATGCTGATACCGGTCTTTGATTCGATCCTTGAGGTTGTTCAGATACCGACTCACGACCAATGGTCAGCGGAGCCGTTCGAGGAGGTATTCGCTCAGATGCAATCGATCCTCGATGATAGCGGCGATCTCTTTACTCCGGTGAGTACTCACGGAGCGGAAGAGATGCTGGTTGAGCGAGATTACGAGGTTTTTTAACGACGCGACGCTTGCCTCTCGAGGTGAGTTCGGCGCGAGAGTTAGCGGGTTGGCGGCCCGGTTCGTGGGGACACGAGCCGGGCTGTTTTTTTTGGGGAGCTTCACTGCCCCGTTCATCGTCGGGCTTTTAAGGGCTGGAATACAGGAGTCCTCGGCGTAGTTCCGCTGGTGTTACAGTCCAAAAAGTCTCCGCCCTCGCAGCGAGCTCTGACGCCCGAGTCTTCCGCGATCGAGTATCGCTGACACACCACCTGCATTAACCCGAGAGAGGCGGCGACTCGAGAGGTCGGATCGTCGTATCCCGTAGAGTCGATCCCGCGGAGCCACTAACCCCGATCCGTATATCTCGCTTGGACGCCAGCGCTGCCGCTCCAATATCCGCCGCTGACTCGTAAACTGGGGGCCGTAGATCTGGTGGTCGCGGGGGCGCGGTTGGCCACGAAAGAGAAGGTTCCGATCCTCCCCCCACCGAAAGGCAAGCCCGCCGAAGTCGTCGCGGCGTGAGCGTTCGGCCACGATACCGTAAAGCCGACTCGGCGTTACCCGCGTGGTCGTACCAAAGAGCTGCGGAGCTGAGGATGCGTTTTTGACTCCGTAGAGGCGATCCCGTCTTTGGAATCCGCGCCACCCTTCAAAGAGCTTTCCCCACGTGAATGGCCGCTCGGTTCGTTGGATCGCGGTAGGGGAATAATGCCGGACGCCGGTGAGTCGCGCCGTGTTTCGACTTGACTGGGGTGTGATACCGAGGGCCTGTTCGATCCGGGTAAGGGGTGATTCCTTTCGCAGGTAGTACGTGAGGCGGCTCGATTCGTCGGCTGCGCCGCACAGAGAGGGCATGGTGAGAAAAGCCACGATGGCAGCGCGAATACACCGCCCCCTGACTCGCCGAAGAGGATGGAGGCTCGTTCTATCCTGCTTTAAAAACACCATACGCTTGCTTTTTGCTGGGCCCAAACGGAAGGTCAGCTCACCGGGGTCTCCGGCCTATTTTTGAGTCATGCCACATGCCTTGCTTTGGTGCAGCACCTGAGCATCGGGCGGCGTGGCGGCCCCGCCGAGGCTGCCCCAGGGTAAACGAGCTCGTCGAGCTACTCAAGCTGAGGCGCCGCCTCAGCCGGTCAATCAGCGCAGATCCGCGTGGGGGCAGTCTTTTTCCTTACGCTGGGATCTCAACCCGCGGAAAGAGCGGGGCCGGTTTCGCCAGTTTAAGACCACCTGGCAGTCCCCCGAAGTGCGTCGCGGCCCCGAAGGGTTGGGCGTCGGCGTATCCAAGTGCGCCCAAGAGCCCCGCCATCTTCGTTGGCATCACGGGTGTCAGGAGAATAGCCGCGATACGGACGTTCTCGAGCGCGGCATAGAGACTTTCGCCGGCGAGCGCGAGGTTCTCCTTGGCGGTCTTCCACGGTGCGATGACATCAAGGTACTTGTTGGTTGCGTTCAGAAGATCGATGACTTGACCGAGGGCGCCGTTAAGATCGAGCTGCTCGACGCACTTCTTCACACGGGCTGGGGTTTGGCGCGCCAGATCAGCAAGCTCGCCCGTTGCCGGATGACTCGCAGTCTGCGCGGGGAGTACCCCATCGAAATACTTCACCACTAAGTTGACCGCGCGGCTAAAGAGGTTGCCGAGATTGTTAGCGAGCTCGGCGTTAATCCGATTCACCATCGTCTCCGGTGAAAACTGGGCGTCGTTACCGAGTTGGATCTCACGACACAGGAAATAGCGCAGCGCATCGGCGCCCACCGTGTCGAGCATTTGCAGCGGATCGACCACCGGCCCCTCGGATTTACTCATCTTCCCACCGACGGCGTTGAGCCACCAACCGTGGGCGAAGATGGTTTTCGGAAGGGGCATGCCGAGCGCCATTAACATCGTGGGCCAATAGACGGTGTGGGTTATCAGGATATCTTTCCCGATAAGATGGATCGCTTCGGGCCAAAAACGTTCGAAATGGGCGTGCTTCTCTCCACCTTGACCCCAGCCGAGCGCAGATACGTAATTCAACAAGGCATCGAACCACACGTACGTTACATAGTCTTTGTCGAACGGGATCTCGATTCCCCAACTCAACCGGCTCTTCGGGCGACTAATACATAGGTCTCCGAGGGGCTGCTGAAGAAAACCGATGACCTCGGAGCGTTTGCCAGCTGGTTGGATAAAGTCGGGGTTATTTTGGATGTATTCGATGAGCGCCGTTTGATACTTCGACATCCGGAAAAAATAATTGCGCTCGGTGATCTGCTGTACCTCTTTACCCGCAGGGCTCTTACCCTCCACGAGATCTTTTTCGGTGTAGAATATCTCCTCGCTCACCGAGTACCATCCGGTGTAGTCCTGAGCGTAGATCTCCCCCCGGTCGAAGAGGTCCTGGAGACACCGCTGCACGACCTCGCGGTGAAAAGGAAAAGTGGTTCGCATGAAGATGTCTGGGGTAATTTCGAGGTCCTTCCACGCTTTTTGGAACCCCTGCATCATGTCGTCGCAGTGAGCTTGGGGCTCGAGACCGCGGGCCTTAGCCGCATTTTGGACCTTTTGTCCGTGTTCATCGGTGCCGGTGAGCATG
>JBILDU010000164.1:0-2870 GCA_044352465.1 Bdellovibrionota bacterium | reverse complement strand
TTACCCATAAACCTAAAAGAATCAGCCCAGACCAAAGGATAAGAAATAGATTGGTGCGTGAAACAGTTTGTCCGGCAATTTTTGGCAGGAGTATCGCAAGAACTAAACCTGTGCCCAAATGCAACGCACTAAAAGCCCATCCACAACCCATTAGCCCAAGATGGCTTGCGAAGTAACTAATGAGAGCAAAACCAAAAACAGCCGAGACGACTTCCAGTACAAAAATCGTCTTTCCTTTTCCTTTCGCCAGTAATGCTAAACGCAATGGCGCTGCAAGAATACGCCCTAAGACGCCTACCATCATAATTCGCAAAACTTCGCCCGAAGCGGAGAATTCAGGTGAATAGAGTACAACTGCTGCTCTTTGCGACAGTACCGCCAGCCAGGCAAGAGCTGGAATGGAAAGTAGTAATGCAATTTCAAGTTGCGCATTCATCTCCTGATCGAATCGCTCTGGCTCATGAGCATGGGCCACGAGCTTGGGGTAATAATCTGCGGACATCGCCGCTAAAACAAAGGTCACAGAAACTCCTGCCAACGAAAATGCCGCTTGATAAAGACCAGTCGCCTCAAGCCCAAGATAGCGAAGTAAAATGACTCTCTCAATGTACAGACTAATCGTACCCACCAAGCCCGATAGCATAATGGGAAGGCCGAAAACAATTAAGGTACGAACTTCCGACTTACTATCTGCGATGGTGCAGGGTACGTCGGGAATAGGGATTTTTCTAGAATACCACCAGGAGACTAAAAGACTAGCGCCATAGGTAAGAACAACACTCAAAGCCACACCACTCATGCCCAGCCAGTACGCACAAGGAATGGTGACGATAACTGTCGCAACCGCCCCCCAAACACTAGCTTGCATGAAGTAGTTAACCCTTCGCAAACCTTGAATGACACATCCCTGCCCCGTAGAAAGCGCCCGAAAGAGTACCGCTACACCCAACAAGGCAATCGACCAGACATAAGTTGGAGCCTCTTTGACACCAAAAGTAATTTGAGAAATGAGTCCGCTACTCAAAACCAAAAAGAGTGCACCTGCTGAACCAGAAATCCAAACGGTGCGGCGTAGAGTTTTAACCGTGCGAGCCAGTTTTGTCTCATCTCCTGAGGCTGAACTCGCAGCAATTTGCCGAATACCACTGGTGCCCAATCCCAAACTAAAAGCCGCCCCAACAACCTCAATCATTTGATTAAAAATTCCCGCCAAAGCGATTCCTGCCGGTCCAAGCAAAACTGCAATAGCTTTATTCCGAATAAGCCCAATTGCCATACCGGTTAATGCACCACCTCCCATTATTAAAGTATTTCGCAAAATACTAATAAAGTCAGGGGCTCCCGATGATTCAGGCGTTTTTGGAGAAGACATTAAAATACAAAACAGAACTTACTTACCAACCGCCCAAAGTTTTAGGCCAGCAGCACGAATGCCACGATGATCAGTGCAGTTACGCGCATCAAAAATCCAAGCGCCCGCTGACATCTTAGTCGCCATAGCCTTCCAATCAAAATGCCGGAAGCTATCCCACTCTGTTGCCAAAACAGCTGCTGAAGCGCCTTGGCATGCCTGCTCGGCTGATTCAGCAGAGTGTAGATTCTTCGCCATAAATGGAGAATGTTTTAAGTCCGCCTGTATTTTGACGAAAGAAACTTTGGGATCATGCACGACGACGCTTGCCCCTGCTGCTAACAAGTGTTCGCAGAGGGCGATGGCTGGTGCCTCTCTCGTGTCATTGGTATCTTTTTTGAAAGCAAAACCCAAAACTGCGATACGTTTACCCTGAACTGTGCCATCAAGGTTTTGGATAACTTTTTGAGCGATACGCTTCTTTTGCCACTCATTCATCTCTATCACTTGTTGCCAGTAAGCGGCTACTTCCGGCAATCCATAGTGCTCGCAAAGATAAACTAAATTAAGGACATCTTTCTTAAAACAGGATCCACCAAAACCTAATCCCGCTTTGAGGAACTTGCTGCCAATACGCGTATCCATACCCACAGCACGTGCAACTTCATCAACATCCGCACCCGTCGCTTCACAAAAAGCAGAGAGCGAATTAATCGATGAAACGCGCTGGGCTAAAAGTGAATTAGCGGCTAATTTAGACATTTCCGCCGACCATACATTAGTAGTCAGGATTCGCTCTTTCGGTACCCAGTTTAAATAAACTTCAACCAAGGCCTGAATCGCTGCTTCGTTTTGTCCTCCGATGAGCACCCGATCAGGGCTTTCAAGGTCTTTGATAGCAGTGCCTTCAGCTAAAAATTCGGGATTAGAAAGAACATCGAAGGTCTTGCCCTTCCCTGCGGCATCCAAAACTTCGATAATCTTTTCCGCTGCCCGCACTGGCATCGTCGATTTTTCGACCACAATCGTGTGCTGGCGTGCAGATTGGGCAATTTGCCGGGTACAAGATTCAACAAAACGCAAATCAGAAGCCTTTCCTGCCCCTTCGCCTTCTGTTTTAGTCGGCGTATTAACGGAAATAAAAATACAATCTGCTGAGGCAATGGCATCATTGATGTTTGTCGAAAAATGTAAATTTCTGCCCCGTGCGCGTTTTACGACGGCGTCTAAGCCTGGCTCATAGACTGGCAAATGATCCGTGTTCCAAGCTGCAATCCGTTCGGCATTGGCATCGACAACGGTGACTTGAATGTGGGGACAACGATCGGCAATGACCGCCATCGTTGGTCCGCCGACATACCCTGCACCAATGCAGGTAATTTTTTGGATTTTCATATAGTGATTCAGTTTGCTGTTGCAGACAATGGCCCAGTGAGAAGCAGTGAAGTCTCGTCGGCAGAACTGGAATTAGCACGTTTGCCAGTAAAAAGAATCTGGGCGGCAACCAGCACGGAGAGCC
>JBILDU010000162.1:0-2874 GCA_044352465.1 Bdellovibrionota bacterium | reverse complement strand
AGCACCCCGCCATGGAAGAGAACGGCCCCATCTGCGCCGCGGCACGTTCCGTTTGAAAGGAGGTGCTTCCCGGTCAGAAAGACAAACCCGAGGTCGCCGAGAACGAGTTCCGCTATGCGAACATTGTTCAAGCCGATCTGGTCTTGATGCTGCCGGCTCATGCCACATGAGTCGGCAGCGACCTCAAGGGAGAGTCTCCCGTTTGGAGGGCAGATACCATGAAATCGGGCATCGCTCGCCCAGCGCTTGAGGGTTGCTGGGCCGATAGCGTGAATATCGTGGAGGGCGGTTACCGCAATCTGAAACCGGGCGATGGCAGCGAGGAGGGAGAGGTCGTCCTTCAAAGTGAGGGTGACGCGGCGCTGCGATTCGTCGGCTGATAGATCGAAATCGGTGACGATCGAGCTCACCAGGCGATTGAAATCCGCACCGGAGAGCGGTGTCTCGAACTGAAAGCTTCCGCCGGCACCGTCCTTTGACTGGATATGAGCCATCTTCCCCCCCCACTACCGCAAGGTCCCGAGAGCTTTGGGACCCTCCGTTGTCTATGATAACTTATAAAAGATCCTACTCAACTTTTTGCGGGGACCCACTCTGACTTGGTCGGTTTTGGCTTTTGGAGCCACTTCTTGCTGGTGAGAGTGACTCAGGGGGTGTGAAAGCGGTATTGCGGGAGCTGCTCTTGCAATTTATACAGTGATAGCTATGATTTAACGTCGATTTCTTATGATGAGCAGTTGGTTCGGCTTCACCCACACCTCCTCTCACTCCTAGCGGGTCAGACGGCGAAAAGAGAGCGAAAAAGTTTACGTGTCTTCAACAGCGCTACATCTCCCCACCGAACTTGAATCGCACGGCTACCGGTATGACCCGCAAAGCGGGGTGTGGTCACGTCCGGACTTTCAGGGGATCGCCTATACGGACGGTGACGCGGTTGAGGAGCATCTGCGGGAGATCGTCCAGGGAAGCCGCGACCGCTCGGTCCTCTCGCCCGAGCTCCAGGTCCATTGTACTGATTGGCCAACCCTTTACCATCTGTCCTCCTCTCGGGCCAATCTTCTGCGCCCTTTCGCCGACAGCTTACGGGGAGCGCGAGTCCTTGAGATCGGAGCGGGGTGTGGTGCGATAACCCGCTTTCTCGGCGAGAGTGGAGCAGAGGTTTTAGCCGTTGAAGGGTCGCCGCGGCGAGCGGTGATCGCCCGACTACGAACCGCAGATCTCGATTCGGTAACGGTGGTCTCCGATCACTTTGATAAATTCGATACCGGGGAGCGATTTGATTTCGTGACCCTCATCGGAGTGCTGGAATATGCGGCCCTCTTTTCGGGGGGGGAGGAGCCGAGCCGGAAGCTTTTGATGAATGCGCGGCGGTTCCTCGCTCCGGGAGGTCGACTGATAGTCGCCATTGAGAACCGGTACGGACTTAAATATTTCGCGGGCGCCCCGGAGGACCATCTGGGCGCCGTCATGGCGGGGATCGAGAATCGATACTCAGCAGGGGGCGTTCGCACCTTCGGTCGAGTAGAGCTGACGACGCTCCTCGAGTCGAGCGGATTTGGGGGCACTCAGTTCCTTGTGCCGCTACCGGACTATAAAGTGCCGATATCGATTTTAACGGAAAGCGGGCTACGGGCCACCGATTTCGACGGTGCGGCGCTCGCAGCGCAGAGTGCACGGCGTGACCCGCAACTCCCCGGTTCACTTTACCTCTCACTCGAACGAACCTGGCCGGGTCTTTTTGAAAATCAACTGGCCCTTGATCTAGCGAATTCTTTCCTCGTTGTGGCATCCGCAGATCGCGAGCGCCCCCTCCAAGAGCGGACGCTGGCTTATCACTACAGCACCGAACGGGCGCCCGTGTATTGTAAAGAGACTCGCTTTACAAGAAGAGATGACGGGTCGATCTCGGTCTCAACACACCAACTCTCAAAGTCGACCACCCCGTCTCGCTCGGATCTTATTCGCTACGCCCCCCCGCCGGTATCCGATTACGTACCGGGGAGAACGATGGCGCAAGACTTCGTTGACCTCGTCACCAAGCCGGGTTGGGAGATGGCGGCTTTATTGCGATTTTTTGAAGGCTATCGAGCGGCGCTGCTACAGTTATTGAGCCAGGAGGATCCGCCGCCTCAGGCGGGGACCGGGGCGGACAACCGCGCCTTTCCGGGGTCATTTTTCGACCTCGTGCCCCAAAACCTCGTGTTCGATGTGAAGCGAGGGTGGGTGGCGATCGACCGGGAATGGCACCTCGCATCAACGGTGGATTTTAATCATCTCGTATTTCGTGCGCTCGTTACCCTCTCGCGGTCGGTGACTTTCCTCGAACGACCTACGCACGATGTGCCGAGGACATGGGGCGAGCTAACTCAACGAGTTTTCGCGCATCTTGGGCTCTCGGCTAACCCTGACCACATTGCGCGACTGGCCGCTTTTGAGGAGCAACTGAAGAGCACGATTCTAGGGCGAGCGAGCTCAACGGCGTTTCTTGAAATCGCGATCGCGTATCGCCGAGATTCGTCCCACGATGACAACGTTATTCGCCAACGCGACGCTGAAAAGAAGGCGAAAGACGCAGAGATTGCCTCCATGGGGCAGACACTCGAGTTGAAGTCGAAAGAGCTCGCTGAGGCTCTCACTCGCTCGAACTCTTTAGCCGTTTTTATGAAGCACTACTGCGCTCGCAAGTTGCGGCCCATTCCGCTGCCGACGGTGTTAAGTGATCGAGGGCTTCGCCGGGAAATGGTGAGAACCGGGCTCTTTGATCCAGGATTCTATAACAAGTCCTATCCCGACGTTGCTCACGCCGGTGTCGACCCGCTCGACCATTACCTCTCGACCGGATGGCGTGAGGGGCGCGACCCCTCCGACCGATTC
>JBILDU010000161.1:0-2891 GCA_044352465.1 Bdellovibrionota bacterium | reverse complement strand
TTTCATTCCGGCTATCGACTCTACGCGACGGCGGCGTTGCGTCGGGTCCCGTTTGAGTCTTTTACGAACACCTGGCACTTCGACACCCAGATTATACTGGCCCTCGCCGAGCGGGGTTTGCGGGTTATAGAGCGGCCGATCCCGACCTATTACGGCGATGAGATCTGTCACGTGAACGGGATTCCGTACGCACTTAACTGTGTGGTGACGACAGCGCAGTTCTACCGGAACCGTAAACAGAAAATCTTGTCCTACCCAGGTCCGGGCGACGTCCCGGGCATCGCGACATCCAAGTAGTCGTTCTGGCTCAGTATTATAACCGCCTGATAACTTGATGTTTTTTGTTTAAGCATTGCGTCACCTGAGGCCCTATTCCGGCCATAAACATTAGGAGTTTTCGATACGCCTATCCTGACGTATCCCCGGTTTTTCCTCGGATTTTTCGCCGCATCGCGCGGTTTTGGGGGCTTTGGGTACGAGGGAATCTTCATGGAATTTAGACGCAGAGTGGGCAGAGACAAGGGTCGGACATCGTTTGGCCGGCGTGTGCCGCGGGTCAACTTTGATTCGGTGAATCGAGAGGTCGCCGACCTGTTGCCAGCAGAGTTCTTACCACCGGGGGAGGTCGTGGATTTACGGTCTCGCCCCGTAAGCTCCGTACCTCCATCGAGGTCGCGCGTACGTCGAATGTAGGTCCACGCACCCGCTTGCGTTCGGGAGCGTGGATCATCGCCCCGTTTCCGTACGCCCGGTGAGGTGGAGAGGTCGACTCCGCGCTGCAGCACCCTAAATCAAAAGCGCCCTAAATAGTCGATTTGACAGTATTCCTTTGGGGTGAACTATGCTATACCCCTGAGGCATAGTTTCCTGGTCTAACAGGACTGGGGAACGCCCTTTTTTTGTGATCCGCTGGGTCCGGTGTTTGAGCACGGAGGTAACAAAAAATCGAGGGTGCGCCGAGAATACTTGGAGCGATGCAAAGATGGTCACGGCCCATGGTCCAAGACACAGCGACAACCCCGCGCGCTGATCTCAAGAGCTGAGTTTCGGGGGTCGTTTCTGGGGGGGGCACTTCCTTCCGGGCCAACGCAAGCGGTCTAGATACGTTGAGGGATTATGTCGAAGAATGAGTCGGTCTCGAAGTTAAACGAGCTGGGCCAGTCGGTCTGGTACGACAATCTGTCGCGCGACGTCCTAAGGTCGGGCGAGCTCCAATCGATTATCGACGCCGGCGTTTCCGGTCTTACGAGCAATCCGACGATCTTTAAGCAGGCGATCGCTGACACCAATAACTACGACGCCGATATGCGACGCCTGGGCGAGGCGGGGCTCTCCACTGAAGATATCTGTGAGGAGTTGATGGTGCAGGACGTAGCGCAGGCCGCCGACCTACTCCTCCCGATCTATCGCGCCACCAACGGCGGTGATGGGTATGCGAGTATCGAGGTTTCTCCGTTCCTCGCTCGCGATGCAGCTGGTACGGTAGCTGCCGCCCGAAGGATTTGGTCAAAGCTTGGTCGTCCCAATATTATGATCAAGATCCCCGCGACCGCTGAGTGTCTCCCGGCGATACGTACCGTTCTTGAAGAGGGGATGAACGTCAACATCACCCTGATATTTACGACCCGGGTCCACGAACAGGTGCTGGAGGCTTACATCTCCGCTCTTGAGGCGCGAGCCCACAAGGGTCAGAGTCTGTCTACCATAGCTTCGGTGGCGAGTTTCTTCGTCTCGCGAGTCGATGCGAGCTGCGAGAAGTCGTTCGAGGAGCTGGTGAAAGCTGGCAAGGCGCAGGGGGGCGATCTCGCGCGGTTCCAAGGCAAGGTTGGAATCGCCAATTCGAAGCTCTCATACGCTCGTTATGAAGAGATAGTCACTGGGGCGCGCTTTGCGAAGCTCCAGAAGCTGGGAGCGCGTGTGCAACGCCCCCTGTGGGCCAGCACCGGGACCAAGAATCCGGCGTTTAGCCCGGTTCTCTACGTTGAGGAGCTGGCAGGGAAGGACACGGTGAACACTATGCCTCCGGCAACTCTGAAGGCGCTTTTGAGGGGGGCGACCGTAGAGCCGCGTCTGCATAGCGATGTGACCGGCGCTCGGGCGATCTTTGATACGGTGCTTGGGTTGGGTATACCGCTTGAAAGTTTGCTCGAAAAACTTCAAGTGGACGGCGTTACTCTGTTCGCGGATTCTTATCAGACGTTGCTCGATTCAATCGAGGCAAAGCGGCGGGCGGTATAGCCGCGCCGCGGTTTTCAGTCGAGCGGTCTTCGGTCTAATCGAAAGGGAGGAGTCATGGAGAATCCTTTTGCAGAGGGTGAGAATCGGATCATTCGCCCCCCGGCGACCGCGCTCGTGATTTTCGGGGCAACGGGCGATCTCACCCAGCGAAAACTCATCCCAGCGCTTTACAACCTCGCCCACGACAATTATTTGCCCACCGGATTCGTCGTCATCGGCTCAGCGCGTACCCCCCTCACCGATGAGCAGTTTCGTGCGCAACTCGGTGAAGCGGTAAAGAAACACTCTCGCCGGACTGTCGACGAGAAGGTGTGGGCCGAGTTTTCAAAGAATATCTTCTATCAGCCGGTGAACGGAACCGCCCCGGCGGACTTTGTGCGTCTCAAAGAGCGGCTTGAATCGTTGTGCGAAAAGCGCGGTGAGACCTACAACTACCTCTACTATCTCGCTATGGCGCCGAAGTTTTTCGGCGAGATCGCGTCGAACTTGAAAAAGGTTGGGCTTATCGAGGATCCGGAGGGCGGGGGGCGCGCCACCTCCCTTATTATCGAGAAGCCGTTCGGTCACGATCTCGCCTCGGCGCGAGAGTTGAATGCAGTGCTGCGCGAAAACTGTGCGGAGGAGCAGATCTTCCGTATCGATCATTATCTCGG
>JBILDU010000027.1:0-32628 GCA_044352465.1 Bdellovibrionota bacterium | reverse complement strand
GGGTGGGCGCGGGTGACTGAAGAGAATGTCTACCGAATTTTTTAGGGGGAGTCTTTATGGGATTATTTTCTGGAAAAAAAATCTTGGTGCTTGGGGTCGCGAATGAGCGGAGTATCGCCTGGACGATGAGCCAAGCACTCCACCGTGAGGGGGCGGAACTCGCATTTACATTCGTCAATGAGGCTATCGAGAAGCGGGTGCGCCCACTCGCTGAGAGTATCGCCTGTCCGAATGTTCTTAAATGTGATGTGCAGTCAGATGCAGAGCTGGATGCGCTTTTTGGTGAGCTTGAGGCACGGTGGGGAACGATCGATGGAATCGTCCACTCCGTTGCATTCGCAGAGCGTGAGGATCTGCAGAATCCGTTCTCCAAGACCACGCGGAAAGGGTTTCAACTCGCGCTCGATGTCTCGGCGTATTCGCTTGTGGCCGTCGCCGGTCGCGCAGCGCCTCTGATGAAGAACGGAGGCTCGATTGTGACCCTTAGTTACCTTGGAGCCGAGCGGGTTGTCACCAATTACAATGTCATGGGGGTGGCGAAGGCGGCTCTCGAGGCGAGCGTGCGATACCTAGCGGCCGATCTCGGTGGTGGGAACATTAGGGTTAACGCTATCTCTGCTGGCCCGATCAAAACGTTGGCCGCGTCAGGAATCCCTCATTTCAAGGAGCTTCTCGCGGCCTTTGCCGAGAAGGCGCCTCTCAAGCGCAATGTAACCCTCGAGGATGTCGCCCAAACGGGACTTTTCTTCCTCGGCCCGTGGAGCTCAGGTGTCACCGGAGAGACCACGTACGTCGATTGTGGATTCAATATCATGGGTCTGTAGTATCATTCAGCAGGCGCGGAGAGCGGTATGGGAGAGGGAGATTCGCCGAAGACCGTGAGCCCAGATGCGGCCGCCCTGGTGGGGCTTGCCGATGAGGCGCTGGCAACGTGTGAGAATCTCGATACCGTTACCGATCGGATTGTTGCTTACGTTGAGGCGTTTGATCGTTGGTATGCAGTGGCGAAGCCGGTGATCGATGCTGGAGAGAGTGCACCCCTTGGTGGTATGGAGATGCTCAAGCGTCTTGAGGAGCGTCACGGCGAGGTGATAAAGCGCGCTGCGGCGGTGATGGAGATTACGGACATTGAGGCGAAGGGTTTAAGGCGGAGGGGTAAGGGGCTCGTTGCTTACACCGACCACCTTCCGAAGCAGCTAAGCACAAAGAGATTTCGTCCCGGTTAGGAGGGAAAGATGGCTCGAATACTCGCTCTATGCCTCATGGCATGTCAGCTCGTGGGGTGTGGCTACTCCTTTAGCGGTGGGGGAAGCGTGCTTCCGCCCGACGTGAAGAAGGTTGAGATTCCGCTCGTTGAGAATTCGTCGACGGAGACGGGGTTAGCCACCGTAGTTACCGAGGCGTTTCGGGACCAGTTCGAGCGGTACGGCGTCATCGCTGTCGTCGAGGAGCGTAAGGATGCAGATGCGATTTTGAATGCGCGAATTTTGAGGGTCCGTCGGGCAACAAGCACCGTCTCCGCTCGAGACGACGGGGCGCGGCAGCAGGACACGAGTATGGTTCTCGCGGCCGAGCTCGTCCGTCCCGATGGGCAAGTGTTGTGGCGCAATCCGCGGATCGTTGTCACCAAGGCTTTCGCGACCTCGAGTGATACCGTGGTAACCTCCTCGGTTGATTTTGCAGGCGGCTCACTCGGTGCGACCGACCTCCGTGGTCTCGGTGGACGGGAGGTCTCGCGTGGTCAGGAGCAAGAGGCGCTGAATAACTTAGCGGAACAAGCTGCTCGTACGGTATACGATCAAGCGGTGATGCCCGATTTTTAAGGGGCATCGAATGACATCCTCTCGGGGTGTTCTGACGCAATAACTCCATAAGCCTGGACATGAACCTCAACCTCATCCTTTCAGCGGTGGTTGTGGTGCTGTGTGTCTCCACGGCGCTCCGTCTCCGGCGGATTCCTCTCCTTGAAGGGCTCATTCTGCTCGTGCTCCTGAGCGGGGTGGTCCTCTTTCCTCAGTTGAGCGGGTTCGTTGCCATGCTCGCGTGGATGGGGCTAATCGGATTGCCGCGTTTTTGCGAGGGGCGCCTTGCCACCGCTCTGGTGTGTGGGGATTACCACCAGGGGGCACGCTACGGCAAATGGGTTGCAGTTTTTCACCCTCAGCGGCGCTGGCGAGCGCGTGGGCTGGCTGCATGCGGGCTCCGCGCGGTCCTCGATGGGGAGCGCTCTCGGGGTGAGTTTCTCCTACGTCGCGCCGAGCAGCTATCACCGGAGGTTCTTCCGCTCATCAGACTTGAGTCCCGTGCCGCGGAAGGGGACTGGCATGGGGTCCTCAGCGCTTCCGCGGCGGCGCTTAGCCGGGAGGTCTTTGAGGTAACGCCTTTTATCCTCCATCTACGCGCGTGTGGTGAGTTGGGAGAGCTCGAGACGCTTGATCACGATTTCCTCGCCTTCGATCGCTATCTCGCCGGGGCGGGGCTGACGATGGCGCGGCTCATGTTGGGTGTCTTTCATGGAGAGGTCGCTTTCGTCCGCTACCTTCTCGCCGAGCGATTATCATTTATACCGGCAGACATTAAAGATTTTTGGACCGCTACCACTTACGAGCGAGCGGGTGATGCTGGGCGGGCGAACCCGATCTTCGAAGCTTTGGGGCGAAGTCTCCTCCCCGGGGTTGCAGCCGCAGCCCGCCGCCGTTTAGCCGCCCCCGGGCGCACGGCTTCCCCGCTCTCGCCGGAGCTCGGAAGGTATGTCGGGCTTGCCGTGGAGGATGAAGTTCGTTTCGGGGATGACGAGCGCTCGATAGGGCCGATGACAAACCTTCTGCTCTGGCTGATCGGCGGTGTCTTCGTTGTTGAGTCTTTCTGGGGACATGGCGTGAGTCTCTTTGAGCTCGGGGCATTTTGGCCCTCTGGGGTCCTGGTGAGAGGGGAATGGTGGCGGGTGGTAACGGCCCTTTTTCTGCACGTCGGAGTGGCACACGTTGCGTTTAACGCCGTGGCGCTTCGAAGCCTCGCCCCTTTTGTTGAACGGACCCTTGGCTCGTGGCGGTTCCTCATCGTCTATATCGGTTCGGGATGCGGCGGCCTTCTTCTCATCCTTGGCGCCACTGCTCTGGGTGCTCTCGAAGAGCGTCTCGTGGTGGGGGCTTCGGGGAGCATTATGGGCCTCGTAGGAGCCACGGGCGCAATCCTCCATCGGGCAACACTCAATGAGGGGTCGCGGGTAGCTCGCGAACGGCTACGCGCGGTCGGGGCGATCATCGGCCTGCAGGTGCTTTTTGATATTCTCGTGCCGCAGACGAGCGGCACCGCGCATCTTCTGGGGGCGGGGCTCGGGTATCTGTTAGGACGTAGCCTTCTTAGGCGGTAGGCTGCCGAGACTACGTTCTTTCGTGCCGACTAGAGGAGCTCTGGTCGCGGGGGTACCCCTGTCGTGGTGGCCACGCAGGGATAAGATGAGGGGGTCGCCCGTTCGGGAATCAATGCAAGCGCATGGCGACTCCCAAACGGGCAAAACCCCACTCTCTTAGTACGTCAGCTGATAGCAGGTCAGTGAGTTGATATGCGAGTTTAACTGACACGCCGGCACGATGTTCCACGCGTTCAGCTCGTTGCTCCAGCGGATATGGTTGTTATCACCGCAGCTCGAGAATCCACTCGCAGTGAAGGTCGCATACCCCGCAAACCCGTAGAGCTGGCAGATCTTGTTCATCGTAGCCGCATCAGCTTGGTACGCGCTCCCCGGGCCCGGTATCGGAGCCGATGGAATGTTTGTTAGCGACACAGCTCCCACGTTCGTGAAGCGGGACCCGAAGCTACACTGACCGTTGGTCGCGTTTTGGAAGTCGATCCGGTCCGAGTAGGGGATGTCGATCGGCCCCTGACCGCACTGGAAGGCTCCGCTGTAGTTCGAAGTGCCGCTCATAGCGCGAAGTATCGGAAACTGGTGGCCCCCGAGCGGAGCTCTGAACCAAGCAACCAGGGGCAAGTTCGAGGAGGTCGCGAAGCACCGTGAGAGGTTAAAGTTTCCCCCGGTGATTCGCACAAAGCCCGTATCGCACGCAACCGGTGACGCGCTCAAGAAAGGTGTGGTGTCTCCCACTGAGGCAACTTTCATGACGACTTGGGTCTCCCAGATCCCATCGCCTCCCAAGCGCGCGGTTCCGTAAGCCACCGCGTTCGCGGTCCCCACCTTGAAGCGAACCGGGCCTACCTCATAGCTGAGGTAGGGGATAGGGAGGATGAGCCGTTGGTTAATAAGCGCGTTGGCGGTGTCCGCACTTATTCCCGAGACTCCTGGAGGGCCTTGGATTCCCATCGGCCCCTGTGGGCCGGCAGGTCCTTGCGGCCCTAGCGGCCCTTGGGGGCCGACCGGACCAGCCGGTCCTGTTAGCCCCACTGGGCCAGCTGGCCCCATCGGACCCGCAATTCCGCGAGCACCTGGCTGTCCCTCCGGTCCAGATGGTCCAGCCGGTCCTTGGGGACCGGTCGGACCTTGGGGCCCCGAGCTCAATGAAGATACCTTGGTATTAACGACAGCCTCCACGTCGTCGATTCCGAGGACACTATAGGTCGGGGTGTAGCCTTTCGGGCACTTTTGACTCTGAAGTTTAATGGCGGTGGCAGCTTTCTTGAGGCATCGTTCGCGTGGGCGACAAACGAATTCGTACTTTACACACACGAGCTCCGCAGCCTGAGCCGGTGTCGCAGGAGTAAGTGTCGCCAGACTACACACGAGGGCCAAGGCGCAGATTGAGGAAAGAAATCGGGTCACAACAGTATCCTCCAATATCGAGGTGTTTTTAGACGGCACGCCGAACCATGCGACTCTTGGGTACCATAGCGCGGGCCGTTAAGCAAAAATGAGGCACACCCTTTTGCGGTTAGTTATTGACTCTGGTGTGCTGATCTGAAGCCGGGCTTAACGCAATGAATTTACAGCTTATTGAGGCCTTCAATGTCATCGGACCTGACGAAGGGCAGCGGGGGATGGGAATGCTTATAAAGATACTTGCATGAAACGATTGGTGTTTTTCCGAGGAGTTTTTTCAGCAAAGGGCTGACTATCAGGGAGAGCCGCGTTGCGGTCACGGGCGCATGCTGCGCGGTGTGGCTCGTTTTTATACAAAAAAACCGAGCTCACGGCTCGGTTCTTCATCGAACTCAGGACTAGCGCTAAGCCAGCAGATGGACCCGCGGCCCAACTACTCCTTATGAGCCCTTCTTCGGTTTGGTTACACTTGACGCAAGCCGGCTGATTTTCCGTGCCGCATTCTTCTTATGGTAAAGGCCCTTAGCGCTGGCCTTCGCGATAGCCCGCTCAGCCTCGACGAGGGAAGCCTTCGCCCCGTTCTCATCTCCCGATGCGACCAAGGCTCGTACCTTCTTGATTGCAGTACGGACGTTCGCCCGCGCGTCACGGTTACGATCCCGGCGCTTAAGGCTTTGACGGTGACGCTTAATAGCAGACTTATGATTGGCCATTACAAAAACTCCTCACGACTGAAGGCCTTGGAGGTTAGCAGCATTTTAAGGGCCAATCAAGTCGTGGGCCCCTTGAAAATGAGCCTCAAGCACCTAAAAACGTTCGTAATCGGAAAAAGCTGCCCCGGAATATTCCTGTGGAAAGGGGAGCAGCGCAGCTTAACTATCGACCCTTCTTGAGCGTTGATTCGCTGTCAACCTTGGGGAAAAAGTCATCGCTCCACGAGCGAGTAGTTCCGGTTTGCCCCTGATAGTGGCCCCGACCGCCTTCACCGTAGGCGACCTCAGGGGGTGATTCCATACCCATGAAGACAAGTTGGGCTACACGCATACCGGCGGTGAGAACCCGGGGGTAGGGACCGAGATTTTGAAGTTCCAGTGTTACCTGACCCTGGAAATTGCAATCGATCCAACCGCTCAGGCTGTGGTTGAGCCACAGTCGACCGAGCGAGCTTTTTAACTTCAAGTCACATACGACATCCCGCGGAAGTTTCAAGTATTCCTGAGTCGTTGCCAGGATCACCTCTCCCGGGAAAAGGGTGAACGAGTCGGCGGTAGACTCCTCGGGCTCGCGAGTAGGGCAGATCCAGTGATTACCTAAGGTCACGTCGTAACTCGCCGGGTTAATCTGCTCGGGTTTGAAGGGCAAAATCCCCCCGTTTGCAGCAAAGCTCCTAATCCAGTGGTCCGGTTTAATCATATGGTATCGCGTTCGAACGACATTTGCGTTGCTGTTGCGGGTAGCGTCGCGCATCGACTCGTTTATCGGCACGGTCCGATTGACCTCAACGAGCGCAGTCGAGCCGAGCACACGACCGAGGTGGGCGCATAGACGGACTGCGCCCAGCCCTTCTGAGGGTTTAACTGAGCGTCCCGCGCCGAAAAATCCCCACCCACAGCGGCCGCTATCTTAGGAACCTCCGCTGGCCAAAGTCAAACCCTCAAATCCCACCACCATCTCTGGTGTTTGCCCCACGTGCGTTTGAGAAAGACAACGGCGTGCCCTCAGCGCGGGGTCGGTGTGGTCTCGACTTATCTGTTCGATGCAAGCGGCTTGGGTATGGTAGTATCGGCGATCCCCACGAAGTTCTTTCGGGTGGGGATCTGGATGAGGTTAAAGCTGTATGTCGAAGGAAACGAGCCTTTTTCTCCCCCCTCAAGTAGCCCCCGCAGCAAACGAGACGTTGTCAGGGGATCGTGCCGCCGCGATTCAAGCCCGGGACGAACTCCTCGAGGACATGCGCGCTGCGACCATGCTTCGGTTTGGGATCGTGCAGCCTCAAGAGGGGGTGATCGTGGTCGGGCTCGGAGATAAGCCCCCCTTCGCTTTCATTCGCGAGGTTTTGAAGCTCGCCTCGTGGTTTAGTGGGCGCCCGGCGGTATCTGAGACAACTCTGGCTGATTGGGCTACCGATCCCCGGTTCTTAAAGCGTGGTCCCGGCGACCTCGTGGTGAAGATCGAGGGATGCGTCCCGGGAAGTGCGGGAATAACCCGCGAGGCGGCGGCTCAACAGGGGATGATCGACGTATCCTCGCCGCTCCTTGCGGTAGCGGGTTTGGGGTATCTCGTTTCTTCGCGTGGTCACGATCTTTTGAGCGGCTACCGTGTGATGACGAGTGATCAGAACGCCACTCTCCACCTCGGTTCGGACGGATTTATCGAATGCGTGGGGAGTGAGGGGAACGGCGGCAACGTGAGGGTGGCCGCATGTCGGAGTTGGCGAGGCTAAACTTCCGTCGGTGCGCTCGCCAGCCAAGCGAGTAGGGGTGAAAATCATCCCAGAACCTACTTTTTCATTCCCAATTCGTCTCTTTTAATCGAAAATAGGGAGATGGAACGAGCTTTATTTCAGCGTGTGCTTCTCGTCGAAGATGATCCTTCGCACGCTCTGCTCATCAGACGTGTCCTCGCTGAGCGGTGCGGCGAGATTGAGCAGGTTGGGACGGTTGCCGCCGCGAACGCCACACTTGTCCGTGGCTCGTTTGACCTCATCGTGACCGACCTGAACCTGCCCGACTCTCACGCTGTGAGCCACGTGGAGGGCTTTCGCGTCGCCGCCTCCACCACTCCGATCGTTGTGCTGACGTCGTCAACCTCATTGACTGACGCAGTGACCGCGATGAAGCTGGGCGCACGAGATTTCATCGTTAAGACCTTTGATCGTGACTTTCGAGATATCCTCACTCTGTCACTCGAGCGGCTCTACGCGGCGGTCATTGGAGAGGAGGCGCGGCGAAAACTCGAGCGTGAGATGGGGGTCCTGCGTAGCGCCATCGAGAACGGGGATGAAGGGCTCGCGATTGTATCGGCCGAGGGTGCGATTATCTACGCCAATTCAGCTTTCCGAATATTTGCGAAGAGGTGTGGTGGTGATGAGTCGTCGCTCTTGAGCCTGTTCTCTGAGCGCGTCAATAAAGCGGCGACCCTCCTCGAGGGGGTACGTGATAAGTTGGTCGGTCTCTCCGGTGGTGGAGTGTGGTCAACTGAGTTGACGCTCAAGGAAGGCGCTGACCTTGCCTATGACCTTACCCTCTCCGTCGTTGAGAGTGCTCTCCCAGCGAGTGGCCCGGTCCGCGAGGCGGTGGTCCGTATCCGCGATCGTAGCGAGCTGAAGCGTCGCGAGCGGTTTCAGCGGGAACTTCTCTCCACAACAACGCACGATTTAAAAGGGCCGCTCGGTGCAATACTTCTCTCCGCCGAGCTTCTGCGCGAGACGATGCACGACGGTAGGAAGTCGGGTGAGTTAGCACTTCGAATCGGCTCCTCGGCGCAGGGCGCAATTCATCTCATCGATGAATTTTTGAGTGCCCGTCGCATTCAAGAGGGGAGCCTGCTCTTGCGGCCAACGCGGCAGTCTATCGCGGAGCTCCTTGAGATCGGACTGAGTGATTACGCAACGATCGCCGAGGCGCGGCGCATCACCTTACACATTGAGAACCGGACCCCGGCGGGGACGACGATCTCCGTCGATCGGATGGGGTTTTTGCGTGTTTTGGGGAATCTCGTGACAAACGCATTGAAGTTTACCCCGTCCGGGGGAAACGTTGGTGTCGTTGCGTCTCTTCACGGGAGTGATCTCCAGCTGGGGGTCTCGGATACCGGGTCGGGGATGGAGCCGGCTGAGGTGCAGCGTGTTTTTGAACGTTTTTCGCGACTCGAACGGCATCGTGAAGTGGAGGGGAGTGGCCTCGGCCTCTTCGTCGTGAAAAGTATCGTCTCGGCTCACGGTGGCGAGATCGCGGTCACCAGTAAGGTGGGCGAGGGGACCTCCATCCTTATTACGTGGCCTGAAGCCCCACCCGTCAACGAACGGGGAGAACTCATCTCCCTCGACCTTGCATAGTTCTCCCGTGTATCCCAGTTGCCGCGTGTGCTTGGCACCGCGCCAGATCCGCAGCGAACTGAGTCGTGAGCCACCTTCCATAGCGGCAAAGAGTTATCGCTTTAGCTCTTTCCCGAATTAATCCCATTCCCTTCGGGCGAGCTTCTTTTTTCTGGTTCGCCTGCGGGCTCCGCTGTCAGGTGAAAAAATGTTATCGGACGGGATACCCCCGGGAAAAGTTCCCGACACCCCTGTTCTTTCGATGTATAAAATTTCACGGCGGGAGTGCGAGAAGCTATCTCCTCAAAAGGCGCGAGACCATCTTCGCAGGTCGCTTCTCGCGGGCCTTCGGCAACCCAGTCTCTGAACCTACAGACTTTGGAACCTACAGTCTTCGGAAACCAAGGTCTCCGGGGGAGCTCGAGTAAGCGTCGGGGATCAGGCGTCGCTGACGGAGATCCCAGCCTCTGGAATCACTACTGGTATGCCCCTTTGAATCGGATAAACAACTTTGCCATCGGCCCGTAGGAGCGCTGCCTCTAGCGGCTCAACAATCAGTTCTCCTGCGCTCGAGATGAGCTCTCTTCGGGCGATCTTTTGATTGAGTTCGCTCAGGAGGTCAGCGGGACACCGATGAAGGGGGAGCTTTGTCAGTGGGCAAACGAGGGGAGGCAGAACTTGTCGCGACGATTCCATGGGCCAACAGTACCACAACATCGCGGGATGGCGCACCAGTCGCCCACAGCCGGTGAGATTGGCCTCCGTTCGCCCACGGAACGAGAGATATATCGAGAGTGGGGGAGTTATTCGCGCCGTACCGACTGTTTCTTCGGTGGCTTTTGATACTTCTTTAACATCCTCTGGCATGCGCGGGTCCCCTCGGCGTCTTTACACGTCTCGATCACCTGCGCGCACTCTTGCTCGGCGATACGGCGGTGGAGGTCCTTAGAAAAATTCGAGAGTTCGCTCGCGTTCGAGCCGCCGAGCCTCTGGATAGTCCGCCCGACACAGTTGTGGTAGGCGCGGTTCGGTGTCGGAGGGCCATCGCAACCGGTCAAAAATCCAAGGGCGAGGCCGAGCGTCAGTGCGCTCATGATTGAGGGCAGTGTTTTCGGTTGCTTCGCCATAGTGGGTTCCCTTGAGCCGCTTGGCGTGCTCAAAAAACTTACTCTGTATTATGGCAGTGCTCCGGCACCACGTCGCAGTTAATCGCCGGCGGATACCTTAATATTTGCAAGTTATTAATAAGATGAGAGGAAAAGGGGAGGCTCCGCGTTGGTTTCGAAGACCGCCCCAGCCTATTTTCGAAACCACCGCGGCACAGCCATAACCTAATCCTCAGGGTCCTCGGGGGGCGTCATGTCGACGAAGCGCATCAGTGGTGACGAGCTCGGCGGTAGGTTCGGGCTTGGCCTGGCCCACGTCACCACACACAGATTCTCCTCTGCCCGGGTGAGTGCGATGTAAAGGGCGTTCCTTCCCCTTTGGTCACTCGGATAATTTTTTGCGGTGGGATTCCAGATAAGCACATTAACGAACTCGAGGCCCTTTGACTCTCTCACGTCCGTGACGATGATCCCCTCTTGGAACGAGAAGGTATCTCGATCTCCTGGTCGAGCCAGCTCACCAAATGTGGGCTTCAGGAACGAAAGAACCTCCCGCGCTTCGTCCGGGTCGGCGCATACAACCGCTGTGAGGCTTGTAGGATACCGTTCGATCGCGCGATTCAGCCAATCGATCGCTGCTTTGATGCCGATGGATTCGTCGGGGCATACGAACCAGATCGGGGCGCGCCCGGCGCGCCCATCGGTTACCGTGGTGCGACCTTGGACGTAATCACCGAGGCGCATGATCGGAAGGGTCGAACGGTGGCTGATGGTCAGCGAGACGTACCGCGACATCTCCTCACCGAGTGACCAGTAATGGCGCAGTTTCTCCCATCCCGGGAAGCTCTCAGCTCCGCTGAGCCCCTGAGCTGTGTCTCCCACCAAGGTAAGTTGATCGAGCTTACTCACGCCACCGATAAGGCACGCGAGCTCAAGGGGGCCGTAGTCTTGGACCTCATCAACCACGATGTGGCCGAGCTTCCCATGGCGACCATCGGGGCGAATGAGCCCCCCGGTGATAAGTTCGAAGATTCGCACGAGCGGTGCCTCGGCGCATCGGTCGAGAACCCCATCAGCGAGGTTGCGGGCAAAACGTGTGCGGGCGCTCTTCACCAGATCGAGGGTCAGGAGCTTGGTTTCATCGAGCCGAACGATCGCGTCGGCTTCGGCAAGGGCATCGTCGAGCGCGTGCGCGATCTCCGTTGGGCCGAGTGTCGCTGAGGCCAGCGCGGAGCGTCCCTTCAGCCTTTGGTCGATCGTCTTCAGAAGGGCCATCGAACGCATCACCCGGTCGATACCGTGTGGCGCTGGCTCGCTCGCTCGGCGGAAATCTCCGCTGTCGCCGAGTGCCCATGGAGCGGCGCGCCGAAGGGTGTGAGCCATGAGATCGTGGAACGTCACAATAGTGACTCCGTGGACCCCAAGGGAGGGAAGGGTCGTGGCGATGTAGGACTGAAGCGTTCGACTCAGAGCGATAACGACACAGTCGCCCGGCTGTAACGGGGAGTTATCCTCATGGAGGAGCCACGCGAGGCGGTGGAGCGCGACCGTCGTCTTTCCGGAGCCAGCGATCCCCTGAATCAGGATCGCGGTACGTGCCGCCGTGGTTATCATTTCGAATTGCTCGGACGTGATGAGTGCCAAGATCTCTTTGAGTCCCCCGGCTGCGCGGGTACGGCCTGCAGCGGCGCTCCGCCACCCCTCGAGCGTGCGCGTGAATGAACCGTGTCGACACGAGAGCTTCCTCAGCTCGCCCCGCTCGATCTCGACCGTGTTACGGAGCGCCACCTTGCCATCCCGTTCCCGTCCTTGGATCGTCTCGGAGTAGTAATCGCCCTCTTTGTAGTCGTAGTAGAGCTTGGAGATGGGAGCTTTGCGCCAATCGATGATCCGGCAATCCACGTTGGCGGCGAATCCGAGCTTATATTCGATCGCCTTGGTGCCGGTTGGGGTCTCCTCCTCTAGCACCACTCGGGCGAAGTAGGGCTTGTCGAGGAGCTTTTCGATAGCCTGTAGTTCCGCCTCTTTCTGATCTTTCAGCGCGTGGGAGACGGCCTCGTCCGAGGCGAGCATCGCCTTGTCCTCGTCCCGTCGGGCGGCTACGATCTGTGAGGTAAGTTCGCGGGCCCGGGCTGCCTCACGGTGAAGTTTATGCTCCCCGGCGGTACGCTGGGACTTAAGAGAATCAATCGTCGTTTTAAGAGAGCCAAGTTCCGCCTCTATCGCATCCCGCGCCTCAATGGGGAGTTCCTCGTGTTGCCCCGGTGGGTTTGGCATGGTTTCGCTCTCAGCGGGGTGTGTCTCCATCGGGTTTCAGCTTCGATCCAAAAGTTGACGGCGGGGATCCTTCCACCGCCTAGGGCGCCAGAGCGCAACGAGGGCTCCCATAACGCCAAAATCGAGGCGGCATGACAAGGGGCTTCGAGTCTTTTTTCTCCGTTCAGCGGTAACTTCAAGTGACTGAAAATTGAGGCTAGGTTTAAGTGTGGCGATGGGGTATTAGAACACCCAAAGCCGGGGCGAAGGGGGCTTTTTTTTTAGGTGTCCTGGGGATAAGCTCTTGAAGCCTAAGGTGGTGATTGTTTTAAGGAGACGCTGAACAAGTTCAGTCTGTCCTTAAGGGGGTTGCCGCGTGCTTGGGCTTAATAGACGGGCGGAGCGGCGACGGCAAAGCTCTCCATAGCCCCGTTCTGAGTCTCCGGGCTGGGGGCGGTCAATGCTTCCGGTAGCCCCAGGTGCCCCGCGTGGAAGAAAGGATTGCGGTATGAACGACGTCAACGGACCAGGCACGAGTGCAGCGCTTGTCGCCTTGCTTCAGTCCAAGTTGGGCTCTCAGATATTGTCGGCCGAGGTGAGTCTCGGCGACGCGGTGATACAGATCCCGCGCCAGGGCATGCATGAGTTCTTTCGTCTCCTCAAGCTCGATGCGGAGCTCGGTTTCTCGATGTTTATCGATGTGACGGTGGTCGATTGGCTCGATGCGCGACCGAACCGCTTTGAGGTGGTCTACCACCTGCTCAACTTGGCGCAGCGTGCCCGACTCCGGGTGAAGATCGCGGTGCCCGAGAGTAACCCCGAGGTCGATTCGGTAAGCGACCTATGGTCCGCAGCGAATTTTATGGAGCGTGAGGCGTGGGACATGTACGGGGTAACCTTTAAGGGCCATCCCGACCAACGGCGTATACTCATGTACGATGAGTTTGAGGGGCATCCGCTGCGTAAAGATTACCCGGTACAAGGAAAACAGCCGCGCATCCCACTACGTTCCCCGGAAGTGCGCAACACCGCGGTGGATATGGCGCGACCGAACCTCGTTTCTATCAATCGGCGGGCGAAGCAGCAGACCGCTAACGGCTAGGGCAGACACATGACGAACTTACTGAACATCGATTACGGCATCGGCGGCGTCAGCACCACGATGCGGTCACGGGAGATGCACGACGACCTCCACAGCGAGACGATGATCCTGAACATGGGGCCTGCCCATCCGGCGACCCACGGCACCGTGCGTATCGTGGCGGAGCTCTCGGGTGAGCGGATTATCGATGCTGATGTGGAGCTGGGGTATCTCCATCGCGGCTTCGAGAAGATGTGTGAGACGGTTGATTACAACCAGGTCATGCCGTACACCGACCGGTTGAACTACGTTTCGCCGGTCATCAACAACGTGGGGTGGTGCCTGACCGTCGAGAAGCTGCTTGAGGTCGAGGTGCCCAAACGAGCCCAATATTTGCGGGTATTGATGTCCGAGATCTCGCGCATCTCTGACCACCTGACGTGCTGTGGGGCCTCGGCGATGGAGCTCGGCGCTTTTACGGTGATGCTCTACATGATTCAGGCGCGC
This sequence comes from Bdellovibrionota bacterium, assembly GCA_044352465.1. Taxonomy (GTDB): domain Bacteria; phylum Bdellovibrionota_C; class UBA2361; order UBA2361; family UBA2361; genus JBILDU01. Next base: position 18,868 of record JBILDU010000027.1, on the reverse strand, counting down.
GAGCTGATGTGGGAGCTCGTTGAGGAGGTCACCGGCGCGCGACTCACGATATCGTGGGCCCGGGTCGGGGGACTGAAAGCTGATCTCACCGAGAGCTTTCCGGAGCGGATGAAGAGCGCGTTTGAGCAGGTGCTAAAACACCTGGATAACTGCGATCGTCTGCTCACCCGCAACCGTATTTTTATGGATCGGATGTGCGACGTTGGATGCGTGACGACCGCCGAGGCGATCGATTACGGCCTGACGGGACCGATTGGGCGGGCCTCGGGGGTTAATTATGACGTGCGCAAGGACTTCCCTTACTCGTCGTACGGCGATTTTGAGTTTGCGGTGCCGCTCGGTACCAAGGGTGACAACTACGATCGATTCCTGGTCCGCATTCAAGAGATTCATCAATCGATGAAGATCTGCGAGCAGGTCATTCAGAACCTGCCCGGCGGTCCGATAAGCCTCGAGGACCCCCATATCGTTCTCGCACCGAAGGACCAGGTGTATAACTCCATCGACGGGATGATTAACCACTTCGAGCTGGTGATTAAGGGTGTGCAGCCCCCGAAAGGTGACGTGTACTGCTTCGTTGAGGGTGGTAACGGTGAGCTGGGGTTTTATGCCGTTTCCGATGGCACCGGTAAACCGTACAAGCTTCACGTGCGCGCTCCGAGCTTCGTACACATGGGTGTTATGAAAAAGATGCTGGTGGGGCACACGATAGCCGACGTTGTACCGGTCTTCGGCATGATCAACATGATCGGCGGAGAGACCGATCGATAAGGTGAGTATGAGTACGAAACTTTCCCCGTTAGCCGAGCAGCGCATTGAAGAGATTAAGCGGCTCTACCCCGATCCGAAGTCGGCGGTGATGCCGGCGCTTTATCTCGCCCAAGAGGAGCTGGGCCACATTACGCCAGCCGCGATCGATTGGGTGGCTGAGAAGGTGGGGATGGCGCCGGTGCATGTGATGGAGGTCGCTACCTTTTATACCATGTACTACAAAAAGCCGGTCGGAAAGTATCACGTCCAGGTGTGTCGGACCCTGGCGTGTGCGCTGTGTGGCGCGCGAAAGCTCTCCGCACGATTGAAGGAGCGGCTGGGATTGAAGCCGAACGAAGTGAGCGCGGATGGGATGTGGAGCTACGAGGAGGTTGAATGCTTAGGCTCGTGTGGCACTGCGCCGATGGCTGAGATCAACGACACGTTCTTTGAAAACCTCACCCCTGAGAAACTCGACCAAGTACTCGATCAGATCGCCAAGGAGCAACCCGATCTTCGGTTTTCGACCTTGCGTGATTCGTTGGGTGAGGGGCTTAAAGGTCGGCCGAAGTCAGAGGTTTTGGGATAAAGGGAGATCGCCGTGGCGAAGCAGCATAAGCAGATTCTTCTCAAGCACGTTCGCGAGCCGAACCAACACACCCTTGCTGGCTACGAGAGTCGGGGTGGATATCAGATTATCCGCAAGGTCTTGGGGATGGATCCCCTTAAAGTCGTTGACGAGGTGAAAACCTCAGGTTTGCGTGGTCGTGGTGGCGCCGGCTTTTCCACCGGTATGAAGTGGGGCTTTATCCCGCGCAACTCGGGGAAGCCGGTGTACCTCATTAACAACGCCGACGAGAGCGAGCCCGGTACCTTCAAAGATAGGGTTCTGCTTGAACGCGATCCCCATCTTGTTATCGAGGGGATGTTGATCGCTGCATGGGCAGTACAGAGCAATTGGTCGTGCACCTATATTCGGGGTGAGTACGGGTATCCTTATGTGCAGTTGAAGCGCGCCGTAGAGGAGGCTTACCAGAAGGGCTATCTAGGAGAGAACATCTTCGGGAGTGGATTTACCCATCATATGGTGGTGCACCGCGGTGCGGGTGCTTACATCTGTGGAGAGGAGACCGCGTTGCTTGAGTCGCTTGAGGGCAATAAGGGGCAACCTCGCCTCAAGCCTCCATTCTTCCCCGCAGCGATCGGTCTCTACGGTGCTCCAACGGTGGTCAACAACACCGAGACCCTTGCGGCGCTTCCGTGGATCCTTGAAAACGGCGGTGCCGCCTACGCCGCTATCGGGGTAGGAAAATCAACGGGGACGAAGCTCATCAGTGCCTCAGGGCATATCAACAAGCCCGGCGTCTACGAGATCGAGCTCGGCTATCCGATCCTTGAGTTCATTGAGAAAGAGCTCGGCGGAATTCGTGACGGCAAAAAACTGAAAGGGGTCATTCCCGGTGGATCTTCGATGCCGGTCCTCCGCGCTGATGAGCTTGCCGGGGTAACGATCGACTACGAGTCGCTTGTGAAAGCGGGCTCGCACCTTGGCTCCGGCGGCTTCATGGTGATGGATGAGACGACCGATATGGTCGAGGCCGCTCGAAACGTGGCGCACTTTTACGCCCATGAGTCGTGTGGTCAGTGCACTCCGTGTCGCGAGGGTGGTCACTGGATAGAGAAGATTTTTAGCCGGATTTCACTCGGACACGGGCTCGCCGGAGACGTACAACTCGCCGAGAGCTTGTGTGGGCAGATCGCGGGACACACCATTTGTGCTTTTGGTGAAGCGTTATCGTGGCCTGCACAGGCGTTTATGCGCAAATTCCCCGAGGAATTTAAGGCACGGATTGGGGAGTCTCTCGTAGGGATCAATAAGCCGAGCAAGGCTCCCTTGAATTACGAATTCGGAGAGGGGGCGCATTAATCGCCCGCTGAACCGACAGATTTTTCGACTGGAACGAGCGTATGACAGCACAGGGCACGAAACCGGAGATGGTGAACCTCACCGTTGATGGGAAGGCTATCACGGTACCGAAAGGCACTAATCTCATCGACGCGGCGAAGGCCGCTGGCGTTGATGTTCCTTACTACTGCTACCACCCCCATCTGTCGGTGGCAGGTAACTGCCGGATGTGTCAGGTGCAGGTGAAAGGTGCTCCCAAGCTCGACATCGGTTGTAATACGCAGGTGAAGGAGGGGATGGAGGTCCTTACTCAACACACGAGTAAGGCGGTAGCGGACGCGCAGGCGGCGACGCTTGAGTTTATTCTGATCAATCACCCCCTCGATTGCACCGTCTGTGATCAAGCAGGGCATTGTAAACTCCAAGATTACCACTACGAGTACAACGCGCGTCCCAGCCGCTTTCTTGAGCAGAAAGAGCACAAGGTAAAGGCTGAGCCGCTGGGCCCCAAGGTCATTCTGGATGGTGAGCGATGTATCATGTGCACCCGGTGTATCCGCTTTTGTGACGAGGTGACAAAGACCTCGGAGCTGGGGATGCTCAATCGGGGTGACCGCTCTGTTATCGCCATCAATCCGGGTCGAGAGTTGAATAATCCGTTGTCGGGCACGGTGGTGGATCTCTGCCCGGTGGGCGCGCTTACCCATCGGGATTGGCGCTTTAACACCCGTATTTGGTTTACGAAGCAAAGCGACGGTATCTGTCCCGGTTGTTCCACCGGCTGCAATGTCAAGGTGGCAGTCCGAGATGGCGAGGTCGTCCAGGTGAAGGCCCGCCTTAATAGCGCGGTGAACAAGGAGTGGTTGTGCGACGAGGGGCGGTACGGTTTCCACCGTTTTCTCCCCACGCAGCGCGTTACCGCCCCAACGGTACACGGAAAGACCGTAGCCACGATCGACGAAGCGTTGAGGGACGTGGGGAAGCTCCGTTCGGCTCCGACCGTTGTGTTTGTGGGACCCGACCTCCTCCTCGAGGAATATGCTTTGATCAAAGCTTTCCTTACAAAGCATGTGAAGAGCGTCGAGGTGGTGGTTGGATACCGCGAGCGAAAGCTCAACGACGTAGAGAAGGTCCTCGTCAGCCCCGATTATGCAGCGAACGTCTTCGGTGCACAGTACGGCGGGCTCGTGACCGGTAATCTCGAGTCGAAGTACGATGAAGCGCTGTTGAAGCTCAAGGCGAACGGGTTCCCCAATGTCCTGATATTTGGCGACCGTGGTATTCTTGCCAACGACGTGGATGATAAGGTCATCGCGGCGGTACGTGGTGCTCAGTTCTCGGTTGCGAGTATCGCCGATGGTGCCGCGCCGCTTGCGGCAGCGGCCCACGTCGTTTTGCCAGCGCGCAGCATCCTTGAGACATCTGGCCTTATGGTGAACCGCGCGGGGCGACTCCAGTACACCAATGCTTTCCTTGATTTCCCGAACGGCACGGAACCGCAGTGGCGGATGGTCAACCGCCTCGCGGCCGCACTTGGGGGGAAGGTCACCGAAGCGAAGACCGATCGTGATCTGACCATTGGGTACCTTGCTCTTGATTCACGGCTGCAAGGTCTCACCATCGGAGCAATCAAATCGTGTGGGGTTGATCTCAACACCTATGAGCCAAGCCGCGCCGGGCAAGCGGCGATGGGCGTTTAATAGCGGCGGGCAGCAAGGAAAGGGAAGAACATGGAGATACTAATCCTCGCGGTGAAAGTTTTCATCGTTTTTAACGTCATCATGGGACTTGCCTCGCTCTGCACATGGGTAGAGCGAAAGGGGTCGGCCCTCATACAGGACCGTATCGGGGCCAATCGAGCCGGGGCGGTTTTCGAGATCACCAATCCTTTCCTCAAGAAGTTCCTAGCGATCCACCTTCTTCTCGGTGCCGCGCTCTTTGTCCTTGGGGGCGGATTTGTGTTGGTCAACCTCCTGACCTCCGGTGTCGCTTACCTGCCCGGATTGACCGCTTCGATCGTGATGGTGGCTCTGGGAGCGGGAGCGCTGGGCGTTGCGGCGGCGCCGCACATTGTGCGGGGCCTGGGAGTGTTAGGTGTGATTAACACCCTCCTCAACGATGCGGTGAAGGCCCTCATGAAGGAGGACTTCGTGCCTGAAGGTACCTCGAACTTTATGCACTGCCTGGCGCCGTTTCTGGCGGTATTCCCGGTCTTTTTGGCGTTCGCAATCGTCCCACTCGCACCAGATTTTGAGGTCGGGGGACAGATCGTCCGGGCGCAGGTTTCCTCGCTGGATGCGGGGATACTTTTCTTCCTGGCGATGGGGTCGATCGCCGTGTACGGCGTTGCTCTCGCCGGCTGGTGTGGACGGAATAAATTCTCTCTGCTCGGTGGGCTGCGCGCTTCCGCTCAAATGATCTCGTACGAGCTCGCGATGGGTATCGCGATTGTTGCGGTCATCGTGGTGTACGGCACCATGGATCTTTATGAGATGGTCGAGGCCCAGAAGGGGATGTGGGGGGTGGTCACCCAGCCGATATCGTTCTTGATCCTCTTCGTTGTGGGGATGGCCGAGACGAAGCGGGGTCCTTTCGATCTTCCCGAGAGCGAGTCGGAGCTCGTCGCGGGCTACTTCACCGAGTATTCAGGGATGAAGTTTTTGATCTTCTGGCTCGGTGAGTTCGCTGAGATAGCGCTCTTCTCTCTCGTCATTACGTTATTGTTCTTTGGGGGATGGCATCTTCCTTTCGTGGAACTCCCCGCCAATGCCTGGTGGGCCGCGCTCATCGGGCACGGTGTCCTGATGGGGAAGGTGGTTTTCTTCTGTGTCTTACAGATCGTCATCCGCTGGACCCTGCCCCGATTTCGGTATGACCAGCTTATGAATCTGGGGTGGAAGATCTTACTCCCCCTCAGCATGGTGAACCTTATGGTGTATGCGGCGCTTAAAGTTGGAGGGGTGCTCTGATGTTACCGTTATTTTACCTCCTGAGCGCCGTGGTGGTGCTCTCCGGATTAGCGGTGGTGGCTCTACGGAACCCCATCCATAGCGCTCTTTCCCTGGTGGTGAACCTCCTCGCGGTGGCAGCGCTCTTTGCGATGCTCGATGCCCACTTCCTCGCGGCGGTGCAGGTAATCGTGTACGCCGGTGCCATCATGGTTCTCTTCCTCTTTGTGATCATGCTGTTGAACATTAAGATCGAAGCGGCGAAGCGCTACGGGACAGCCATATTGATGTCAGCCGGGGTTATCGGCGCGCTTTTTATCGGGCTTCTCGTGAAGCTCTTTTCAACGGGCTTCGCCGGTGTCGCCGATCCCTCGAAGGAGCTTTCGGGTGGTGTGCGTGAGATCGGGCAGATCCTTTACACCAAATACGTCTTTACCTTTGAGGCGGCCTCGCTCCTCATCATCGCAGCGATCGTCGGTGCGGTAATGTTGGCGAAACGTCGTCGCGCAGCTCCCCAACTTTCGATGAGGAAACCGTAACGTGGTACCGATCAGCTATTATCTTACCCTTTCGGCGATCATGTTCACCCTCGGTGTGATAGGGGTGATCGTGCGGCGTAACGCAATCGTCGTCTTCATGTGCATCGAGTTGATGCTCAACGCGGTCAACCTGAGTTTCGTCGCGTTCTCCCGTTCGGTGGGGAACCTCGATGGTCAGATCGCGGTATTTTTTGTGATGGTCGTCGCTGCGGCTGAGGCCGCGGTGGGTCTGGCGATTATTATCTCACTCTTCCGTTCGACAAAATCGATCGAGACGAGTGATGCAGCGGAGATGCGGCTTTAAATGAAGCCTCAGCCGAAAAAAGAGTTTCGATAGGTAGCGCTTTATGAATACGTACGATGCCCAACTCGGTTTGGTCCCGCTCCTCCCCCTTATCGGAGCTGCCCTCGCATATCTGGTCGGGCGACGGATCCCGAACCTCGCGGGGTGGATAGCTACCGTTGCCTCCGCTGCAGCATTCGCCTGGGTTCTGAAACTCTTTTTCAGCCTGCCGGACGATGCGAGCTACCTCCACCGGGTTTTCTCCTGGTTTGCGGTCGGTGATCTGTCGATCGATTTCCTCTTTCGCTTCGACCATCTGACGGCGGTGATGTGCCTCGTTATTACCGGTATCGGGACGCTCATCCACCTGTACTCGGTGGCGTATATGCACGAGGATGAGTCTCGTCCCCGATTCTTCGCCTATTTGAATCTCTTCATGTTCTCGATGCTCCTGCTCGTGATGGGGGGCAATCTCCTCGTCCTTTTTGTCGGGTGGGAAGGGGTCGGCTTGTGCTCATATCTCTTGATCGGGTTTTGGCACACGAACTCAGCCTACGCGGCCGCCGGTCGTAAGGCTTTTGTGGTGAACCGGATCGGTGATGCTGGGTTTCTCCTCGGCATCTTTCTGTTGTTTCAGCACTACGGCACCCTCGATTTCGTCCAACTCGCCCAGCTTGTCGCTGGCAAGGGGGATGCCACATTAATGACCGTTATCTCGGCGTGTTTCTTTGTTGGTGCGGCAGGTAAATCGGCCCAGCTCCCACTGTTCGTGTGGTTACCCGATGCGATGGCTGGTCCGACTCCGGTGTCGGCGCTCATTCACGCGGCGACCATGGTGACTGCGGGCATCTACATGATGGCGCGGATGAACTTCGTCTTTGATCTCGCTCCTTACGCGATGTTTATCATCTGTGGCGTAGCTCTTGTGACGGCCTTCGTTGCCGGGACCACCGCGCTCGCACAGAACGATATCAAGAAGGTGCTGGCGTACTCGACGGTGAGTCAACTCGGCTTTATGTTTCTCGCCGCAGCCGCGGGGTTTTATTGGGTGGCCCTCTTCCACGTGGTGACTCACGCCTTCTTCAAAGCATGCCTCTTCCTCGGGGCGGGGTCCGTTATTCATGGCTGCCACCACGAGCAGGACATGCGGCATATGGGCGGTCTTTTGAAGCTTATGCCGGTAACCGCCATCACCTATGGTATCTCCACCTTGGCGATCGCCGGCATCTATCCCTTTGCGGGCTATCAGTCGAAGCACGCGATTATCGCGGCGCTTCAGGGCACCGAGAATCCATTCATTCAGCAGTACGGGGGGGTCTTTGTCGGAGTCGCGACGTTGACCGCATTTATCACCGCATTTTACATGACCCGTTCGTTCGCCCTGACATTTTTGGGGAGCTACCGGGGGCACGCCCATCCCCATGAGTCTCCGGTCATCATGACTGCACCGCTTGTCGTCCTCGCGGCGCTCGCTACGGTGGGCGGTCTGTATCTCGGTGGGGGAGAGCACGGTGGGCGGTTGCAGCACTACCTGAGCACCGTCCTTCCAGCAGGGGGGGAGCACCATGCTGAATCGATTATCGAGGGGCTGATGCACTCGTGGGTCGGACTCCTCGGTATCGCCCTCGCCCTTATCGCCTACACGAAGCTTGGGGCACTCCCCGGCAAAGTCTATGCTGCGGCAGGACCGCTCGGGCGGCTCCTCGCCGGTAAATACTACCTTGATGAGATCTATGGCGCCTTGATCGTCCGGCCGCTCGAGAAGATAGCCGCATTTTTATGGCGTTTCTTTGATCAGGGGCTGATAGACGGAGCCGTCAATGGCACCGCGGCGGTCCTACAGGTCGGGGGCGAGGTGGCGCGTGGTCCACAGACCGGCCAGGTACGGCACTATGCTCTCTACATGTTTTTCGCCGCTCTCATCATGATCACCTTTTACTTTGTGCTCTAAGGTTTCCCCATGGATACATCGGCTGGGTCGCCACTCCTAAGCTACATCGTCTTTTTACCCCTCTTGGGTGCGGCGATCTTGTACCTTCTTCCGATGTTCCGGGAGAAGGCTGATCCGACCGGGCTCCGGGCCCGCACGGCCTCCCTTACCGTGACACTTGCAACCTTTGCGGTCTCGTTGGTGATGCTCCAAGGATTCAACTCGGCGGAGGCAGGCTACCAACTGGTGGAGCGGGCACCGTGGATTCCGTCCTTCGGTGTGAGTTACTTCCTCGGGGTCGATGGGATCAGTATTCTGTTAGTGCTTCTGACCACCTTTTTGATGCCGATTGTGGTGCTCGCATCCCATTCGGTGCACCACCACCTGCGCGGGTATTTGGCGAGCATGCTCGTTCTTGAGACTGCGATGCTCGGCACCCTCGTGGCGCTCGATGTCTTTCTCTTCTACGTCTTTTGGGAGCTCATGCTCGCCCCGATGTATTTTATTATCGGTGTGTGGGGTGGGAAGCGCCGGGTGTATGCAACCCTGAAATTCGTACTCTACACCGTTTTCGGCTCGGTGCTGATGCTGGTAGCGATACTCTACGCCGTGTGGCGGTATTATGAGGAGACGAACGTAATGACGTTCGTGCTGCCGCAGCTACTCGAGGCTACGCACCTCACTCTCAAGGAGGAGATCTGGCTCTTCGCCGCATTTGCGCTCGCCTTCGGCATCAAGGTCCCGATCTTTCCTTTCCACACCTGGTTGCCGGATGCTCACGTTGAAGCGCCGACCGGTGGATCGGTCGTGTTGGCAGGGGTGCTGCTCAAGATGGGCCTCTACGGGTTCATACGGTTTGCGTATCCGCTCTTTCCCCGTGGTGCAGAGTTCTTTGCTCCCGTGATAGCAACCCTCGCCGTTATCGGTATTGTGTACGGCGCGCTTGTCGCGTGGGCCCAGACCGACATGAAGAAGCTCGTTGCCTACTCCTCGGTTTCGCACCTCGGTTACTGCGTCCTCGGTTTTGTGGCGTTCAATTTGGTGTCAACAAGTGGGTCGATCCTTCAGATGGTCAACCACGGGATCTCAACGGGGGCGCTGTTTCTCCTGGTGGGGGTGCTGTACGACCGGAAACATACTCGCCTCATCGCCGATTACGGTGGCATCGCTGCAAAAGCCCCAGTGTTCGCCTTCCTGTTCCTGGTGTTCACCTTAAGTTCGATTGCGTTGCCCCTGACGAACGGTTTCGTGGGAGAGTTTTTGATCCTAACCGGAAGCTTCCAGGTCTATCCCGTACTGACCGCTATTGCGGTGAGCGGGGTCGTGCTCGGTGCAGTCTACATGTTGACCCTCTACATGAAGACCGTTTTCGGCACGATCGATGAGGCAAAAAACGGAGACCTGACCGATGTAAATCGCACCGAGCTGGTAACGTTTGCGCCCTTGTTTGTGCTTGTCTTCGTGCTGGGCATCTACCCCCAGCCGTTTATAAAGCTGATGGAGCCTACCCTCACGGCTTATATCGCCGATGTGCAGGCGCGGGGTGAGCGATTACGTGCCGATGAGCTCGGGACTCCGGAGGGGGAAGAACCCGCACCCTCGCCGAACTTGGTAGCTGATGGTGGGGCTGATTCGATTTCGAAGGGATGATTATGTCTGAGACATTACTTGCCGATCTCGGTACGAGCCTCCCGCTCATCGTGTTGAGCCTCGGAGCGTTGGTGATTATGCTCCTCGAGGTATTTGTAAAAGGCTCGTGGGCGCGGGAGACCGTGACGGTGGGCTTTCTCCTGGTGGCGTTAGTGGCGCTGCTGCGCACCACAGGAGATTATAGTCCGGGGAAGTTCCTCTTCAATGGACTCGTATACGCTGACCCATTGGCGCTCTTCTTTACGGCGTTGCTCATCGCCGGAACGATTCTCGCCGTTTTAGTCGGAGCGCGTCGTTTGGAAGGGGAGGGCGTTGAATCGCACGGAGAGTACCTGACGCTTCTTATCCTCTCGACGGTCGGCGCAATCATCTTCGCGTCATCGGCGGAGCTTATCACAATGTTCCTCGGTCTTGAGACCATGTCGATGGCGCTCTATTGCCTCTGTGGTGCGGCGCTCGGGAGGCGTCGATCCGCCGAATCAGCAATGAAGTACTTCCTGCTTGGCTCCTTTAGCTCGGCGTTTCTCCTCTACGGGATATCCCTCGTTTACGGACTGACCGGGACGACAATGATCGCTGGAATAGCGGGGCTCGCCGAGGGGATTTCACCCACCGATCAGAGCATCCTTTTTGTCGCTCTGGGGCTCATCCTCGTGGGGCTTATCTTCAAGATCGGAGCCGTGCCATTTCACTTTTGGGCACCCGATGTCTATGAGGGGGCACCGACGCCAATTGCGGCTTATATGGCATGTGTTATCAAAGCTTCGGCGGTTGCAGCAGCGCTCCGCGTCCTGTGGGGTGCATTTGGTGGCGAGATCCTATTTTGGGCCGATGCTATCTGGGTCATCGCGGTATTGACGATGGTGATAGGGAATCTTATCGCTCTTCGTCAGCGCGGCCTCAAGCGGATGCTGGCTTATTCAAGCATCGCGCATGCGGGATACCTCCTGGTTGCTTTTCTTGCCCACGGACCAGAGCTTGGCGGTGGCGCAGCGATCCTCTACTACCTCATCGGCTACACCTGTATGACGATGGGCGCCTTCGCGATTGTGCTCGCGGTAACGGGGCAGACCTCAGGTGATCCAAACGGTGATGATATTTCGCGGTTCCACGGACTGGGATATAAGCGCCCCGTGTTGGCCCTCGTTATGAGCCTTTTCATGCTGTCCCTTGCTGGTATTCCCCCCGGGATGGCGGGGCTCCTCGGGAAGGTCTACATTTTCACCGCCGCCGTAAAGGCCCAGTATCTCGGTCTGACCATTATCGGTGTCCTCGCTTCGGCGGTCTCTTGTTACTACTACCTGCGGGTCATCGTTGCGATGTACTTTGTCGAGGCGAAGGAGGAAGGGGAGGCTCGTCTTCCGGCGGCACCTCTCTCAGGTGCGATGGTCGGAGCGCTCGGCATATGCGCTTTCGGGGTAATCTACTTTGGTGTCTTCCCCTCGGCTCTCTATGAGTTTGCACTCCGGATTTGCCAGACCCTTTAAGGGCGACCAGCCTTTCTGAGGTGGCTATTTCTTGGGGAGAGGAGCGGATGAGTAGAGGCATGTCACACAAGGTCGTATCGAAGGGTGGGGCCCGCTCGAATAAAGCGCGATTGGCAAAGGGGAAGGTCCCTGCATGGGATCTGAGCGATCTTTATCGCGATCTCACCGATCCAGCGATCGAGCGCGAGATGCGGCGTGGCGAGAAAGCGGCGCAAAGTTTCCAGAGCCGTTATCGCGGGAAGCTCGCAAAGCGTGTCTCGAGCGGTGCCGCACTTGCCGAGATCCTTAATGAATACGAGACGATTCAGGAGGACTTAGCTGTCCCCGGAGCCTATGCTTACCTGCGTTACGCTGAAGCTCCGGCTGACGCGGCGCGGGGAGCGTTCCTCCAAAAAGTAAGTGCACGACTGGTCGCTATCTCTCAAGAGCTTCTCTTTTTCGAGCTTGAGCTCGCCGCGCTCCCTGAAGGGAGATTACGCCGCTTCGTCCGCGCGCCTGAGATGAAGCGCCTGCGCCACTACGTCGAGAAGGTGCTCACCTACAAACCCCACCGTTTGAGTGAGGCAGAGGAGCGACTCATCGAGGAACGGAACCTCACAGGGCGTGCGGCTTTTAATCGTTTGTTCGATCAAGAACACGCCGAGCTACGCTACCCGGTTAAAATTCAGGGCAAGACCGCCTCGCTCACCGGGACGGAAACGCTCGAACTTCTCCAAAACAGCGACCGGAAAGTGCGTCGCGCCGCGGCCGAGGGCCTTACCGCTGGTCTGAGGACGCGGGCGAAGCTGAACACCTTCGTGTTTAATACGCTGTACGAGGACAAGCGAATTGAAGATAAGTATCGCCGCTTCGTAGAGCCGGAGAGCGCGCGTCATCTGAGTAACGAGATGTCCGCTCCGATGGTCGACACGATGGCTGATGTGGTGCGGTCGAGCTATGCACTGGTGCACCGGTACTACCGGTTGAAGTCGAAGGTTCTCGGGATTAAGGCGCTCCTTGATTATGACCGGTATGCACCGATGTCGAAGGGCGAGGGGCGGATTTTCTCATACGCGGAAGCGCGTGAGATCGTCCTTATCGCTTTCGAACGATTCGCTCCGGGCTATCGCCGATTGGCGGAACAGTTTTTCGAGCGTAACTGGATCGATGCTGCCGTACGTCCCGGGAAGCGCGGCGGGGCTTTCTGTCATCCGGTGACCCCTTCGAAGCATCCCTATGTCCTCACGAACTTCACCGGGTCCTTGCGTGATGTACTCACGCTTGCCCACGAATTGGGGCATGCCATCCATTTCGTGTTGATGGCTCCCCAAGGTTACCTTAATTCAGATGTACCTCTCACCGTCGCCGAAACTGCGAGCGTGTTTAGTGAGATGCTCGTCTTCGATTACTTAAAGCGAGAGCTCAATGAGAGGGAGATCTTCCCGCTTGTTGCAAGCAAAGTGGAGAGTATCTTCAGCACCGTGCACCGCCAAATAGCGATGTTCACCTTTGAGCAAGCGCTGCACCGGGCACGGCGTGAGGAGGGCGAGGTTTCAACTGAAAGGATCAATGAGATCTGGCGGTCGACCCAGTCTGCGATGTTTGGGACGACAGTGGGGCTCACGCCAGACTATGACCTGTGGTGGAGCTATATACCTCACTTTATTCACAGTCCGTTCTACGTCTATGCGTACGCTTTTGGCGAGCTTTTGACTTTGTCGCTCTATGAGCAATACGTGCAGCAGCGTCCCGGATTCGTCGAGCATTATCTCGACATTCTGGGGGCAGGGGCGAGCGCCGATCCACAGACGATTCTCAAACCGCTCGGAGTCGATTTGACGCGGCGCCTCTTTTGGCAAGACGGTATCGATGTCATTGCTCGTATGGTCGGCGAGCTCGAGGTAATGGCGCGGCGCAAAAGCCGTTAAAGCGGCTTGCCGTTGATATTGTGATGCTCCTGGATAAGTCCGGCGGCGTGAGTGGGTCAGTTCGGTAGATCTGAGCCGGTCGAGAAGTTTTGCTGTTCAATCACGAGCTCACGCTCGAGGTTCGCAATCTCCTCATCGATAAATTCAATTAATTGAACGATCGTCACCTTTAATCGAGCGAGCGGAATCACGTGGACGGTGCCGTGGGTCTGGGACATCGAGTCCCGAAAAACGAGGGTGCCCGAGAGCGACTCGTGTGCGATCAGAAGATTCTCACGCACCGGATTGTCGAGGAGCTCAGCGACCTCCTCGCTACGCTTTCGAAGCGCCAGGATGATTTGTGACAACACAAAATACGACGTTACTTTGGTATTGGTAACACAGTGAAAATAGCGGCTAGTCCTCCGGTCAAGATCGGCTTGATAGGTTTGGAGGTAGCTGAGGATGTCATCAAGCTCTCGCAGAGGTTGCCGCAACGTCGCGGCGAAATTCCGAATCTCTTGATAACCCGAACGAGCCCACAGTGTGGTACCAACGAGCACCGAGACAAAGATGCTGATGGCTCCCGCCTGATAAATCGGATCGGTCAGGTACCCGCGGAATTCGTGAGCGAGGAGTCCGAGGAAGGCGAGGAGCGCTGTTCCGGTCATCCAAGTGGCGCTCGCAGTTGGAAGTACCGGTCGGGGTTTCTCGGCGATCAGTATAAGGCTCGAACGTTCAATGAGCGGTGATGACAGTTCCCGATCCCCATCAAGGATCTGATAAAGCCTGGTTTTCTTTGGTGATATCATATTCTTAGAGGCTCGAGGGCGAGGGTCGCCGAGTTTCCGCTGACAGTATGGGTCGGTCTTTCGGGGAGATTTCTAAAGCCTTTTGGTTCGAAATCTTTAGTTTAATCATATGGCTAGTGGGGTTTCTCGAAGGTCTTTTCACCAGAGCAGCCGTTCAGCGCTCGGGCTGCCAGGGGATGACAGCCCCGGCGCTTGCCAGAGATTTGTGAAAAACTCTTTCCAAGACCCCGATGGAAGTGGTTACTGAAACCACGGAGCGGAGTAAGGACCAGAAAGCGGAGTTTTACGCACATGGCGACAAAAATCGGAATTATCGGTGGCTCAGGCTTGTATGCAATGGACGGACTTCAGGACGTCTCAACCGTGGTCGTTGATACCCCATTTGGTGAGCCCTCCGGGCCGGTGACGTGTGGAACGTTGAACGGTGCAACTCTTCTGTTCCTCCCGCGGCACGGCCTGCGACACGCGCTCTCCCCAAGTGAGATTAATTATCGAGCTAACATCTTCGCCTTAAAGTCACTCGGGGCGGAGTGGTGTATCTCGGTGAGTGCGGTAGGCAGTTTGCGAGAGGAGTTGCCCCCTGGAACGATCGTTATCCCCGATCAGCTCATCGACCGGACCGTGGGGCGAGCCGGTACATTTTTCGGTGATGGGCTCGTCGCCCATGTCGCTTTCGCCGATCCGTACTGCCCGACCCTGCGCGCCGTCTTGGACCGTGTGGGGACCTCAATCGCTCGGGAGGCTGGATTCAATCTCGTTAGTGGAGGCACCTACGTCTGTATGGAGGGGCCAGCGTTTTCGACCCGCGCAGAGTCGCATCTTTTCCGTTATTGGGGAGCTTCCCTTATCGGGATGACCGCCTTGCCGGAGGCCAAGCTTGCCCGTGAGGCGGAGCTCGCCTACGCGACCCTTGCCCTCGTGACCGATTACGACTGTTGGAAGGGGGATGGTCACGATGTCGATGTAGCCCAGGTAATGGCAACCATGCAGACGAACGCGCTCCATGCGAAGGCCATTATCGCTGGTATCGCCGCGGGGCTGCGGCAGGAGGCCCCCTCGCAACTGGCTGCGTGTGCCCTCGATGCGGCGCTGATTACCCCCCTCGACGCTGTTTCCCCCGAGACGATCGAGCGGTTGAGGCCCCTTTTAAGGCGACGGCTTGGCTGCGAGGTTAGTCCGTCGAGTTAGTTTTGTACGACCCCGCCCTTGAATAATCCGAAACGCCCTGTCGCTGAAACCGAATCCTGGTGCGAGCGAGGATCACGGTGCGCTCGTGAGGGGATTGTCACCTTGCGCTTTGCCGCGTTGGGCATCTTCCTCAATTCGCGCGATATAATGAAGGAGCGCCCAGACACTCATTCCTCCGAGAATGTGCCACAGAAAGTGAGTGCCCATAGGGAGCCACGTCATCCCGGCCCCTTTGTCGACATACCGGCAGGTGAGGGCGAGGGCGAAAAAGATCGTGGCCCACCCCAGAAAGCGGCGGTGCTCCCGTCCACAACGTTGGGCGTGAAGCGCCGCCGGGATGAGGATTGCGAGCGCGGCCCCGAGGTAGCTTAGGGTGATGCCCAGATTCTTCGGAAGTTCCAGATAGACCCGGAGAAGCCTCCCGCTGAGGAGCAAGGCAAGGCAGAGGGCTATCGCGAGGTAGCGATTTGCCACCACGGCGCACCAGAAGTAGATCGAGGCCGCTCCGGTGAGGATTAAGATCGGCAAGAAGTCGAGGAGGAGCCAAACATTGTGGCTCCGCGTGGCGTGATAAACTGTGCCACCGACAAATCCAACGGCGAGAACGAGGAGCCCTGGGACGAGGAAAGGGTAGCGGCGTCTATCCAGTGCGGTACGGCGTGCAAAGACGATGAGGACCAGAAGAAAGACCAAATTACTGGCGGTATTCCACGGCTCGACCGGAAAGCGCCCCATCTCGGTTTCCGCGTAGATGGGGCCGAAGTCGAGAGGGCGCAGCGCAGTAGCGGGATCGACGGTTGTCACCGATTCCACTCGTAACGACTCCCTGACCTTGTTTAGGTCAGCGTAAGAATGCTGAACAACCTCCCGCGGTCCGAGCCACGTAACCGTGATTCGTCGCTCTGGAACGGTTATCTCGGTCACCTCGGCGAGGAAGCGTCTTTCCCCTTGAGTGTATTCAAGTTGCGCGTTTACTGTTGTCCGCTCACGCCCACTGGGAGTCGAAACTCCTTTTAGTTGGGCATCGATAAGCCCGATAGCCCGATAGCTCTCCAGGATACGAGCTCCGCGGAGCTCCACCTGCGGTTGTTCCCCGTGGAACGGGCCAGGCTCAACCGTCACGGTCAGGGTGGGGAATCCTCCACCGCTCGGCCGCGCCGCGAGCGCCACGCGGGGCTCGGGTATCGCGATCACCTGGTATCCCGCCGGAAGTTCTAACGAGAAACCGTGTCCCGCACTCGCGAAAAACCCCTCGGCCAGCGCCGCCCGAGTCCCCAGAAAGAAAAAAAATACCACCCACACGAAGCTACCCGGTGTCAGTCAAAGAGATTCCTTACATCCTGGCATACCTTACGGGGGTGGAACACCACCGGGTGCGCCGAACCCCAGAGATAAAAAATCCCCGGTGGCACCCGACTCGCTTATTGTGGGGGGGGTTGGGGGAAGCGAGCCGAGCGTCACCGGGGAAGGGGTTGTTCGAAATCTTATTCCTTACATCGAGTTAAAAAATCCCTAACGAGGCCCAGCCGACCCTTTGTGGGGGGGGTTGGGGGAGGCCGGCCGGGCCCCGTTAGGGAGGGGGTTGTTCGAAACTCTAGGCCCGCAGCTTGCCATTCGTGGCGTACCACTCATCCCGGCGGCCCTTAAGAACCCGGTCGATAGTGGCAGCGCTGATCTCCAGGAATATCTTCCTGAGCTCCTCAGGAGTCGCGCCGTTGCGTGACTCAAACTCGTTGAGCCACGACTCCAATTGAATCACTAAACGCTTCGCACACATCCGCTCGCGCTCGAGCCAGCACTGGAAAAGGAGTTCGACAAGACGCGGGTCGTGGTACTCCGGCTTCCTGCCGCGCCGTGATGTGCGACTTAATCTGGGGAGGTGTTGAATCTGCGCCACGTTCTGACTTTGTGAATTTTCCATTTTACAACCTCTTTCGCTTACCGCCCTGAATCGGGGGCGGGTAAAAACCCTGACCTCAACCGAGAGCTTCGAAAACAACCGTCAATCGAAACTCTAAAAGTGATATGAGGCGCTCGAGGCTTGGTGTGCTTTTTGCGCACCACTTTTTTAGTCTTATGAATTTATTGGATAAAAATCGGATTTTCGAGGCTTAAAACGTATTGTGAGGCAAGGACGACCGGCTTGGTGAGCCGTTTCTGAGGTCATCAAAGGGGGGTGCAATTGGGGGCGGACACTCCCTCCCGACATTTTTCACCTGAGAGTTGAGCCGGGGGCGGGGCACTCGCTTCTTGGTCCGGTTCGCCTTTGGGCTCCGTTCGGCTGACTCCGACGAGCTCGTCGATGCCACGGCCGAAGTCTGCCCTAACGCGAACGCGCTCCAAACTGTGGAGAGCCTGAAAGATGGGCCCTCCTTCGCGTTGCGTCGGGCGCCGAACACCTTCCACCGATTCCTCACCCGGATCGGGGAAGCGTTTAGCTATGAAGCGTCCCACCAGGCGATGCTCAGGCCGGCCACTCCTGGTTGAATCGACAAATCGTGGGGAAAGTAGGGGGCTCGGACGGACGATTTGCGGCTTAAAAGTGTCCTCGCTGAAGGGTTATTGAGACACCTTGCTTTGGCTGATAGCGCACTCCTGAACCTTCACTCCTGAACCTGGGGCGCTGTCTCGCGGTGACCCTTGTGTCCTGCGGATCCCGGTTCCGTCCGGCATCACAGGGGACCGCTTTTTGTCTAAAATGGGCGTATTTACGGCATTTTAAGAGACTTTTCGCGAGCGTCTCGCGGAGGCGTGTCGCGTTGCCGTCGCCCCTTTTTTTTGGGCTATGCAGGGAGGCTGCGCGACCCCGTCGGTTGGCCTGAGTTCCCCGCGGGGGAAGAGAAAACGTGCTTTTCGTGGGGTTTTTCGCCCTTTTATGAGCGATCTAAAATTCAAAAATGTATCTTTCGCTCTTTTTTTTATTGATTTAATGTCCACAGTGTTTCTATCATAAACCGCGAAATGCTGCGGCATTTCGGGCTTTTTACGCCGATTTTGAGTGTTTCTCCTCGTTGTCTTGGAGATGTCGAGGGGGACCACCGGAAGCGGCGTGATGGAAAGTTTCGAATATTTATTCACTCCTTAAAGGGGAATTGTATATGGCAAAGAAAATCGCCAAGAAGGCGAAGGTAGCTAAGAAAGCCGCTCCGGCTAAGAAAGTTGCTGCGAAGAAGGCCGCTCCGAAGGCTGCCGCTAAGGCTGCTGCTCCGGCGAAGGTTCAGAAGGTGCGCTCCGCCTCGAAGCCGAAGAACACGAGCACCCTCAGCTACACTCAGTCTGAGTTCATCGAGAACGTCCGTGGCTTCTGTGGTCTCGACAAGCGCTCGCAAGCTCGCGAGCTCATCGAGGACATTGCGTCCTTTGTGAAGGATTCGCTCCGCCGTGGCTACAAGATCCCGCTCTTTGGTCTTGGCAAGATGTACGTTCGCCACACCAAGGCGCGCATGGGCCGCAACCCAGCGACCGGTGAGACGATCCAGATTTCGGCGA
>JBILDU010000102.1:0-10429 GCA_044352465.1 Bdellovibrionota bacterium | reverse complement strand
CGGAACGGTGGGGCTCTTAGAGGAGATCGCGGGGAGGCTCATCAACATCTGTGGCCAGAACCAGCAACTCAAACTCCTCGATCCGAGCTATCACGTTAGCTTGCTCGATGGATATGCGGGCCACGGTGAGCTTCTGGGGCGATACCGCGAGCGCTATGCGGTGTGGCGGGAGGCTACCGCAGCGCTGCGGGGGGCGGAGGTGCGCGCCCGCACCGATGCCGCCCGTCAAGCTGAACTCGAAGAGCTCGTGCGCGAGCTCTCTCCACTCAGTTTACGCCCGGGGCTTCGGTCAGAGCTCGAAGCCGAGGTCAAAAAACAGAGCCACGCCGAGAACATCATCGCCGGTGGACAGGCTATCGCGGAGATGTGCGGGGCGGAGGGGGGCGCACTCGATCACCTGGCGCGGATCGCGGCAGAGCTTCAGCGGATTGCACCATTCGATGTCGAGATCGATGATTTTAACCGACGCTTTCAGGCTATTCGAACTGAATTCGTTGAGTTCGAGCATGATCTCTCAGCCCATATCCGCCGGGTCGATGTGGATGAACAGGCGCTTGAGTTAACCCGCGGCCGACTCGCCGAGATCGCCCGACTCGAACGGAAGTATCGAACGAACGATGCAGGATTGAGCGACCTGTTGCGCGACGCTGTGGAGAAACTTGGGCCGAGTGAGACCGTTTCGATCGAACGGCTTGAGGCGGCGGTAGCGGAGGCTCGGACGGGGCTGTTCGATGTTGGGAGAGAGTTAACCCGCTCCCGGGAGAAAGCTGCGGCGAAGCTTGCGAAGGATGTGCGCAGCGAACTCCGCGAGGTGGCGATGGAGGGGGCGACCCTTGAGGTACGGCTGGCGGCTGAAACTGAGGCGAGCCCCCTTGGGCTCGAACGGGCCGAGATACTGATCGCCACGAATCCGGGGGAGCCGGTGAAGCCGCTGAAGCTCATCGCCTCGGGGGGAGAGCTCTCCCGACTCACTCTGGTGCTCAAGAAGGTCCTCCGTGACCGATCCGGGGTCAATATTTTGGTCTTTGACGAGGTAGATACGGGCATATCCGGCTCGGTGGCTCGAGCGGTCGGGGAGAAGTTAAAGGCGCTTTCCCGGGATTCCCAGGTGTTGTGTATCACCCATTTGCCTCAAGTAGCCTCCCTTGCAGACGCCCATTTCTTGGTTACCAAGAGCTCCGGGAAGCGGGCGGTGAGTCGGATTGAGCGCCTTGAGGATTCCGCAGTTGTTGATGAAATCGCAAGGATGTTAGCTGGTTACGACATATCAACTGCAGCACGTGAGTCAGCCCGGGAGCTTCTTGCATCTAAAACGACGGTTAGTAAGTAGGGGGCGTGACTCAAGAGGGACGTTGCGGATTGATTTTTTAGGGAGTATTTCGTAAGTAAGTAGCTTGTTTTGTTCGTTTGTGGGCACTGGGGCCGCCTTTATGGCCCAGGTAATGTAGGCAGTTTTGCGTGGCCCGCTTCCTACAAGGTGAAGCTTCCTGCTAGGTCAAACTGCGGAAATTTAAACGGCGAGAACGTAAGCCGCCGCCTCAACCATCGACCGGTGCTGCCACCGACCCTTG
Source organism: Bdellovibrionota bacterium (assembly GCA_044352465.1). Taxonomy (GTDB): domain Bacteria; phylum Bdellovibrionota_C; class UBA2361; order UBA2361; family UBA2361; genus JBILDU01. Next base: position 8,858 of record JBILDU010000102.1, on the reverse strand, counting down.
GAGGGACGGAACGTCCTTGAAATGTAATGCAGCGCTTAACGTAACCTAGCGCTTATTTGATAACGGCCCCGGATTGCTTCGGGGAAACGGTATGAAACCGACCGCGAACAAAGATTACTGCCTGTGGTTCATCCAACCACACGACGGACGTGTGCGAAAACTTCGCTTTTCGCCCCGCTTCATCCTGGGAACGCTCGGCGTGGTAGCGGTGGGATTCCTCCTTGTTGCTTTTACCGCAGGCGATTACGCGCGCGTGCAGCTTCTGAGGGCTAAAAATTTCTTCTTTCTGGAGCAGGTAACCCGGGAACGGGACGAGCTCCTCTCGCTAAAAGATGCACTGCGGGTCGAGTTGGAGTCGCTCAAGAGCGAGACAGGCAGAGCCCAAGTATACGAGAACAACATCAAAGAACGGCTCCAAGAGCTCGCCTCGGTCCTTGAGGCCTCCCGGTCCCTCGGTCTTCCCGATACGAAGGGTGAAGTGACCAAAAAAGACGGCATGGGGGGCGCCGAGGCAGATTGTGGCGAAGGTCTTGAGAAGTGTGTGAGCGACGTCTCCTCGCCACTCGATGGGCCGCTCGCGATGCTTTCACCCGCGGCGATGAGACGGGATATCGCTCTGAGCGCCCACTCGCAGGCCGAGCTCGTGGCGCTCCTGGATGGTTATATCGCGGCGCTCCGTGCATTCCCTCTGGCACCGCCTGCCCGGGGACGTTTGAGCTCGGGGTACGGCTACCGGAATTCGCCTTTTAACCCAGCAAAAGTGAAGCTCCACCAAGGGATCGACATATCGTTGCCCCACGGCTCGAGTGTGTACTCAACCGGCGACGGCGTTGTTCGGTCCGTCAAGCGCAACTCGACGTACGGACTCGTTATCGATGTCGAACACACCGACCGAGTCATCTCTCGATACGCCCACCTCTCAAAGGCGCTTGTCGCCGAGGGGGATAAGGTTCATCGGGGGACCGTTGTGGGGCGGGTAGGTTCCTCGGGTCACTCGACCGGTCCCCACCTCCACTACGAGGTACTGGTCGATGGGCGGCCGAAGGATCCGCAAAAATACCTCGCTCTCGCCGAAAAGATAGCTACGGTTTTTCAAGGCTAGTCTCCTGCCGCAGTTTCTTCACACCGCCACCGGTATGAGGGGTATCATTCCAGAAGCGTGGTAGAGAAAATCCGTTAGTCGTCATTTCCGGGGAGTCCTCGGGCTTGAAGGTCGATTGCCCCTCCCAAAGAGCCTCCCGAGCGACTCCATTAACACTTGCAACGGGCTGATATTCGTTGGAATAATGACGCGCACTGTTTGGTTTTTTCGCCCGTTTCGGGGGGCGTTGCATGGATAAATTCACCGGTCGTTTTTCGTTGGGGCGCTCTTATTCGGAGTATTCCTCCTCCGAGCGGGGGCTCGCGGTAAAGGGGCTTCTCGTTTCAATCGTGTTGCTCGCTCTTGTCGCCGGCGCGCTGCTCTACACCTTTGGGTCGGTCGTCCCGCCGGGAGTCATGGGGGTGCGGCAGATCTCTTTTGGACCGGGACAGGGCTTTTCCGATCGCGCCTTAGCGCCGGGCTATCACTGGAGTATTCCCGCGTACTCAAAGATCCATATGGTGCCTCGCACCGTGCAGATCTTAAATCTGACCCGCGAGACGGAGGGCGACAGGGCGCGTAGTGGTATCGCTCTCGGTTCCCTTGAGATTCAAACCGCGGATCGCGCCAGTGTCGATGTCGATATCTCGATCCTGAGTGTGTTTTACCCGCGATCAGGTACCGAGAACGGGCGGGTTCACGGCGGCCCGGCTGAGCTGCTGCAACGGATCGGTATCGAGAAGGAGCGCTGGGAAAATCACATCCGTCGCACCGTTGACGACCAATTAAAACGGACCCTCGGTACCCTCTCGAACCAAGACTTTTACAACCCCTTTAAGCGCGAGGAGCAGATCGCCATCGCGCAAAGCAATATGAATACGATCTTGGCCCCCGAGGGGATGAAGATCGAAGGCGTCTTGCTCCGTCGCTACACCTTTCGTGAGGAGCGAATCGAGAACGCGATCTTCCAGAAGAATCTCCAGGATCAGGAGGAGCGCTTAAACACAACGGCGGGTCTCTTCGCTGCGGCGCAAGCTCAACTGGAGCAGGTAGCGGCTGAATGGGACGCGAAGATCGAAACGCTGAAGGTCGAAGGGGAGAATAAAGCGAACGTGGTGCGTTCCGAGGGGATGCTCTACGAGAGCGAAAAACGAGCGGGAGCCGATCTTCTGGTCGCGAAAGCGCGCGCAGAGGTGGATAAAGAGAAATCGGCGGCGCTGTCCCAGAGCGCTGGCGCGCGGGTGCACGTGGCTCGTGAGATCGCGCCGCTCTTAAGCTCGCTTCGTGGGGGTGTCGTCGCCGATGTTGATCCCTACAATATCGAAGCGTGGATGAAAAAACTCGGGGTGAGCGAAAGGTAGAGGTATGCGGCAGATCTTAAGGCTGAGCGTTCTCATTCTTTTTGTGGTGGCCTTCTCCGGATGCCAACAGATGGGGCCGACTGAGTACGGGCTCCGTTTCCGGCGGTTGCCCCCGCTGCTCGGTGGTGGGGTGTCGCAGTCAACGATAGCGCCCGCTCGAATGGCGGTTCTGTGGCCGTGGGATTCTGTATATCGCTTCGATACCTCGGTTCGGGATGTGTCGTGGGGGAGCGGAAAGTCGGATAGCGCCGACGCTGGAAATTTCGTTCACACCCGGGCGCTTGATGGAAATGAGGTCGCGCTCGCGGTCACGGTCAGGTACCGGCTTCAGACCGAAGCTGCGAAGCTCGTGAAGCTGCTCGAGGAGGTCGGCACCTCAAATGAAGAGATTCGTGATCTCGTGGTGTCGGTAGGACGAGCGGAGATTCGCACCAAAATGAACGCCCTTCGCACCGCGGAGTTTTTAGATGAGAAGTCGCGCTATGAGGCGGTCGACGCCGTCAAAGCCGCGATGATTGAGCGGCTCGAGCCGTACGGGATAGAGGTTCAGCGTGTGTCGTTGGATGGCTACCGCTTCGAGCGGATTTTGCGCGATGGTTCGGTCGACTCGAGCTATCAAGAAAAGCTGACGGAGATACAAAAGCTGCGCGAGGATACGGAGCGGGAAAAGCTGCGGATCGATACGATCCGGGCGAAGAAGCAGCAGGAGTACAATGAGACCCAGGCGGGGGTCAATCGGCGAGTTGCCGAGGCTGAGGGATATAAAAAACAAGCCGCCCTGCGCGGGGATGCTTACTACGAGGCGCGAACCAACGAGGCCAAAGCTATAACCGCACAGGGAAAAGCTGAGGTGGAGGGGCTTATCGAACAGATCAACGCCTTGTCGGGACCGGGTGCTGAGGCTATCTTGAAGCTGGAGTTGGCGAAGAGCCTTATCAAGTCCGACCCGAAGTTTGTCGTGCTCGACAGCGCGAGCGGTGGCAACGGGATCGACGTCAAGCGACTCGATACGAACGAGTTGTTGAACCAGTTGGGAGCGTTTGAGGCGTTAGCCCCGAAGAAGTTGGCCGAGAGTGGCGCGAAGTCGGATCCGCGGCCCGCAACGCCCGCAAATTAGTTTTGGTTCTGATTTTTTATCCCCTCATGCGGTAGCTACCGAGGGGGTTATTGAGAAAGGAAATCGAGAGAGAGACGTATGCACGGAAGAAAGAAAATCGCCCTCATCGGAGCTGGACAGATCGGTGGAACCTTGGCGCTACTCGCGGGGATGCGTAATCTCGGCGATGTGGTTCTGTTCGATATCGTACCGGATATGCCGAAAGGCAAGGCCCTCGATCTCTCTCATTTAGCACCGGTTTTTGGCTGTGATTTTAAGTGCACCGGCACCAACGATCTGAAGGATATCGCAGGAGCCGACGTGTGTATCGTGACTTCGGGCATTCCGCGCAAGCCGGGGATGAGTCGCGATGAGCTGGTGAAGACGAACGCCGAGGTGATTCGGAGTGTGGGGCAGGGGATCAAGGAATACGCGCCCGATTCGTTTGTTATCGTTATCACCAATCCCCTTGATGCGATGGCCCACCTTATGCAGAAGACCACCGGATTTCCGGCGGCCCGGGTGGTGGGAATGGCGGGTGTCCTCGATACCGCCCGTTACCGCGCTTTTCTTGCCGAGGAACTCAATGTGTCAGTGAGCTCTGTGGCAGCCTTTGTGCTCGGTGGTCACGGGGACGACATGGTTCCAGTGCGCTCGTATACGAGCTGCGGTGGTATCCCTATCGAGAAGCTTATCTCGGCTGAGCGCCTGGAGGCGATTGAGAAGCGGGTGCGGGGGGCCGGCGGCGAGGTCGTGGCTCTTTTAAAGACCGGCTCCGCTTTTTACTCCCCGGCAGCGTCGGCGATTCAGATGGCGGAAGCGTACCTCTTTGATCAAAAGATGCTTCTCCCCGCCGCGGCGCACCTTTCCGGTCAGTACGGATTGAAGGATATCTATCTCGGGGTTCCGACGATTATCGGTCGGGGTGGGGTAGAAAAAGTAATGGAGATAGATCTGAATGACGCCGAAAAGAAAGCACTCGTTGAGAGCGCCGGGCGGGTTCAGGCGATCATCGATATCTTGTAAAACGCGCCCTGGTAACGGGGGGTTGGGATAGAACGAGGGTGAGAACGGTTTATGGCGACGTTGAACGCTGATGAGCGTCACTTTTTGCTTCGAAGACTCCATTCGTTGACCGGCATCGTGCCGATCGGCGGATTTCTGCTCTTCCATTTTTTTGAAAATGCATCGGCGCGTCGGGGTCCGGAGGCGTTCGATGCGACGGTTCAAAAGATCGGAGAGATGCCTTACATCTATGCGATTGAGCTCGGTGTCCTCCTGATACCGCTGCTCTTTCATTCGATCTACGGTTTGTTTATTACCGCGAGTGCGCGTCCAAACGTGACCCATTATCCGTACGGACGAAACTGGAGTTACACTCTTCAGCGAGTCTCGGGAATTATCGCTTTCCTCTACCTCGTGTATCACGTGGCGACGACGCGTATCTGGTCGCTTTTCGTCAAAGGTTCTGATTATAGCTTTGCCGACATGGCTGCGTCGTTGTCGTCAACGACGGTGCTCCTCATTTACGTCGTGGGGATCGTTGCGGCGACGTTCCACTTCGCCAACGGTTTGTGGAGTTTCTCAATTACGTGGGGCCTTGTCACCTCTCAGCAGGCGCAGAAGCGTTTGGCGTGTGCGACGAATGCATTCTTCGTGGTGTTGTGCATCGTGGGGCTTGATATTCTTTCGGCATTTAAGCTGGACGGTGGGTTTCTGGCGAAGCTCGGTTCGATGATTTTCGGTTAACGGAGAGAACGGTATGGCGAAGCAGTTCGAGGTAATCGTCGTCGGTGGTGGTCTTGCCGGTCTCGCGGCAACCATGAAGCTTGCTGAGCTCGGTGCGAAGGTAAAAGTCTTTTCCATCGTGCCGGTGAAGCGCTCGCACAGTGTTTGCGCTCAGGGTGGTATTAACGCCGCGGTGAATATCAAGGGCGAGGGCGACAGCGTTGAGGAGCACTTCGACGATACCATCTACGGTGGGGACTTTCTCGCCAATCAAGAGCCGGTCAAAGAGATGACCGCGATGGCGCCGAACATTATCTTTTTGTACGACCGGATGGGCGTACCTTTTAGTCGAACCCAAGAGGGTCTCTTAGACTTTCGACGCTTCGGTGGCACGAAGCATCACCGCACGGCGTTCGCGGGAGCAACGACCGGGCAGCAACTTCTCTACGCGCTCGATGAGCAGGTGCGGCGACGCGAAGTGGAAGGGAAGGTCGAAAAATACGAATTCTGGGAGTTCCTCTCAGCGATAACTGATGATTCCGGGGTGTGCCGCGGAATCGTTGCTATCGACGTGAAGTCGGGCGAGGTGCGTTCGTTTAAAGCTGACGCGGTTATGCTCTGTACCGGTGGGATCGGTCAGGTTTTCGGGAAATCGACGAACTCGGTGGTGAATACCGGGACCGCCGCCTCGGCGGTGTATCAGCAAGGGGCGGTATTTGCGAACGGGGAGTTTATTCAGGTCCATCCGACGGCGATTCCAGGGCTCGATAAACTTCGCTTGATGAGTGAGTCGGCTCGGGGTGAAGGGGGACGTGTCTGGACCTATAAGGATGGGAAGCCGTGGTACTTCCTTGAGGAGAAATACCCCGCCTACGGAAATCTCGTACCCCGTGATATCGCGACCCGCGAGATCTTCGACGTTTGTGTGCGCCAGAAGCTCGGGGTGAACGGGGAAAACATGGTGTACCTCGATCTGAGCCATCTCTCGGAGGATTTTCTCAACAAGCGTTTAGGCGGAATTCTTGAGATCTACGAAACCTTTGTCGGAGACAATCCGCGCAAGGTGCCGATGAAGATCTTCCCCGGAATGCATTATTCGATGGGCGGGCTGTGGGTTGATTTCAACCTCATGACCAATATTCCGGGGCTCTTCGCAGGCGGGGAGTGTAACTACGAATATCACGGAGCCAACCGACTTGGGGCGAACGCTCTTTTAAGTTGTACGTTCGATGGTCTTAAGGGTGGCCCGAAGATTATGGAGTACTGCAAGGGGCTTGAGTCCCACGCGGCTGACGCGTCGGACGCGCTCTTTGCGGCGGCGGTGAAGGAGCAGACCGAGAAGTTAGCTACTATCAAGCGGATGAACGGCAATGAGAACGTCTATCATCTCCACCAGTTGTTGGGGGAGGCGATGACGAACAAGGTTACGGTTGTGCGCCGCAACGACGAGCTACGGGATACCATAGCTTTCATTCAAGAATTACGCGATCGGTGGTCAAGAATCGGGCTCAACACGACGAAAACAACGGTGTACAACCAGGAGCTCCTTTTCATTAACCATTTTAGAAACATGCTCCACATCGCTGAGGCGATCACCCTCGGCGCGCTTAATCGGGATGAAAGTCGCGGGGCGCACTACAAGCCGGAGTTCCCCGAAAGGAACGACGAAAAGTGGCTCAAGACGACGATGGCTCGCTTCACCCCGAGTGGGCCGGCGCTCTCGTATGAACAAGTTGATACCCGGTTTATCGTTCCCCGTAAGCGGGTTTACAACGTCGATAAGAAGGCCGGCGCGGGAGGCTCTGCCGAGAGCGGTGCGGGCGCGGCAGCGAGCGTATAAGGTGATTTAAGAAAGGTTACGGTATGCATAACCACAACGGTCACGATCATTCCTCGAACGGTCATGCTTCAAACGGCCATCACGGTCAGGCACCGGAGCGTTGGAAAACGAAGATACGGGTCAAGGTCCGTCGGCAGGACGGCCCTGAGTCTTTGCCGTACTGGCAAGAGTTCGAAGTCCCTTACCAGCGCGGGCACAACGTCTTATCGGTCCTGATGGAGATTCGGAAGAATCCGGTCGATATAACCGGAACCCGAGTGGAGCCGATCGTTTGGGAGTCGAATTGTTTGGAGCAGGTGTGTGGTGCTTGCTCCATGGTGGTGAACGGCAAGGCGCGCCAAGGATGCACCGCCCTCGTTGATCAGCTTGAGCAACCGATTACCCTCGAGCCGATGGATAAGTTTCCGATCGTGCGTGACCTTGCGGTCGATCGCACCCGGATGTTTAACAACCTGAAGAAGGTCAAGGCATGGATCGAGATCGATGGAAGCTATGACCTTGGTCAGGGACCCCGCCAGAATCCGGAGGATGCACTCGCCCGCTACACCATGTCGACCTGTATGTCGTGCGGGGTGTGTTTACAAGTTTGTCCTCAGTTTTCAAAGGATAACAACTTTGTGGGGGCGCAAACTATCAATCAGGTTCGACTCTTTAATAGTCACCCGACCGGTGCCTATCAGGCGAATGAGCGGCTCGATGCTGTGATGGGCGAGGGCGGAATCGCTGATTGTGGCAATGCGCAGAACTGCGTTGAGGCGTGTCCGAAAAAGATACCCCTCACCGAGTCGATCGCTGATGTGGGGCGTCAAGCGACCGGTCGGCTCCTCAAAAAATGGGTTGGCCTCTAATCCATTGCACAACGAAGCTTAGTTCACAGCGGTTTTAATATTCAACGCGATACGGGGAAATCTGTATGAATCTTCACGAGTATCAATCGAAGGCGGTCCTCAAGACGTTCGGCCTGCCGTGCCTTGCGGGGCATCTGTGTTACACACCGGGTGAGGTCGAGGCCGCGGCCGATGCTCTCGGAGGGGGAATCTGTGTTGTCAAAGCGCAGGTGCATGCCGGTGGTCGTGGCAAAGGCGGGGGGGTGAAGTTGGCCAAGTCGTCAGCGGAAGCGCGGAAGCACGGGGAGGCTATCCTGGGGATGACCCTGGTGACACCCCAGACCGGACCGAAGGGGCGGTTGGTGCGAAAGGTGTACGTTGAGGCTGGTTGTAACATCGGCAAGGAGTTTTATCTCTCGATGTTAGTTGACCGCGCGTCGCGCTGTATCTCGATCATTACGTCGTCAGAGGGGGGCATGGATATCGAGGAGGTCGCCCACCACAGCCCAGAGAAGATCCTCACCACGGTTGTCGACCCCCGGGTCGGATTTCAGCCCTTTCAAGGGCTTCAAATCGGGCTGAACCTAGGGCTCGATGTCGTCCAAACAAAAAAGCTCTCGGGGATCATTGCTGGCTTATATCGAGCTTTTATCGAAAAGGATCTCGCTCTGGTGGAGATTAACCCCCTGGTGCTTACCAAGGAGAACGATTTCGTCCTGCTCGATGCCAAATGCGCTGTCGAGGATAACGCGCTCTTTCGTCATCCCGAACTCCGCGAGCTCATGGACTACGACGAGATGGACCCGAAAGATCTGCGCGCGGGTAAGTACGGACTCTCGTACGTTGCGCTGGAGGGGAATATCGGGTGCATGGTGAACGGCGCGGGGCTCGCCATGGCGACGATGGATATCATCAAGATGAGCGG
>JBILDU010000101.1:0-10458 GCA_044352465.1 Bdellovibrionota bacterium | reverse complement strand
GGGATTGCGACCGCCTCCTTTTAGTCGGCGGGTTCGAATCCCCAAACTGAATCTTAAATAGAAACTGGCGGAGAAGGGGGGATTGCGACCGCCTCCTTTTAGTCGGCGGGTTCGAATCCCCAAACTGAATCTTAAATAGAAACTGGCGGAGAAGGGGGGATTGCGACCGCCTCCTTTTAGTCGGCGGGTTCGAATCCCCAAACTGAATCTTAAATAGAAACTGGCGGAGAAGGGGGGATTCGAACCCCCGATAGGTGTTACCCTATACCTGATTTCGAATCAGGCGCCTTCAGCCACTCGGCCACCTCTCCGTGGATGGGGAAGGTCTCTTAGAGAGAACTTCCTCAATCACGTTGGAACCGATTGCAAGAACCTTCGGTTTCATGAACCGAGAGAGCTTCGCACCGTCGCGGTAACGACCGCTATGATTTACCTAGCGCGGCGCTCCGAAAAAAACCTCTGCATCAATCCGCGACATTCATTCTCCCGCACTCCCGAGATGACTCGGGGCGTAGCGCCGAGTCGCTCATCTTGGGAGATGTCATAGAGGGAACCGTACGCTCCTAAGCGTGGGTCCGCTACACCGAACACGACCGTTCCGATTCGGGAGAGACTTATCGCTCCCGCACACATCGTGCACGGTTCAACCGTGACACACAGCACCGCGTCGTTAAGGCGCCAACCGCCGAGGAGCTCACCTCCCCGTCCGATCGCTAAAACCTCTGCGTGTGCTGTCGCGTTTCGCTGCCGCTCCATCTCGTTATGGGCGCGAGCGATGACTTTCCCTCTCAGGCCCAAAACCGCTCCGATAGGAACCTCGCCCGATTTTTGGGCCAGATTCGCTTCCTCAAGGGCGATTTCCATCAGCGTGTCGATGAATTTCGCTTCGATCTTCACCTTATCCGCTTTAGGTCGGCTTACTTAAGAGAAAGTGGCGCACCCTAAGAGATTCGAACTCCTGACCTTCTGGTTCGTAGCCAGACGCTCTATCCAGCTGAGCTAAGGGTGCCCCGTTTCCGAGCGGATATAAGTAGCAGATCCTCCGCTTGAAGGCAAAATTTGCTTAATCGAATTGTTGCAAATAATTAGGGTCTTACGTTAGTCTTACCCCCTAAATTGCCGGATGGGTACGTGTTTGGCCTGTAAATTCGGAAGGATGGCCGAGTGGTTGAAGGCACTGGTCTTGAAAACCAGAGACTCGGAAACGGGTCCGGGGGTTCGAATCCCTCTCCTTCCGCCACTTAACGACCGAGCGCGTTAGAGACCCATAGGGAAGGTGATCTTAATCACCCTTCCCACGCAATCCGGAGAGATGGCCGAGTGGCTGAAGGCGGCGGTTTGCTAAATCGTTATACGGTCAAAAGCCGTATCGGGGGTTCGAATCCCCCTCTCTCCGCCATATCGCGCCCGCGAACGAGGTGAGCGAGTCGAATGGAGGGCTCGGTCAGGACTTGCGACGTTAGTCAGAAGATACCCACCGAAATTTATTAAATCTCTCGTCTGAGACATTTAACAAGTTCCGGAGAGATGGCCGAGTGGCTGAAGGCGCACGCTTGGAAAGCGTGTATAGGGTAACACCTATCGGGGGTTCGAATCCCCCTCTCTCCGCCAGTTTCTATTTCAGATTCAGTTTGGGGATTCGAACCCGCCGACTAAAAGGAGGCGGTTGAATCCCCCTCTCTCCGCCAGTTTCTATTTCAGATTCAGTTTGGGGATTCGAACCCGCCGACTAAAAGGAGGCGGTTGAATCCCCCTCTCTCCGCCGGTTTCTATTTCAGATTCAGTTTGGGGATTCGAACCCGCCGACTAAAAGGAGGCGGTTGAATCCCCCTCTCTCCGCAGTTTTGTCTGAAAATATCGCCTCGCGGAGTGGTGGTAAAAGCCATTCAATGAGGTCACCGAGCGGGGCTGGCAGACGTTCGTCGGCGCATCTATTTGAAATCAGGGCATTTGTTTATGCGTCCTCAGCTGCGCTTAGAGCCATAACCTAGTGAAAGAGGGGTTGCTCGGAGAGGCATCATCGAAAGCCCCCGGGTTTTTGGTAGGCCTTTGGCCAGCTCGGAATCGATTCAATAGGGAGCTTGTATGTCGATGTTCCAAAATAATGCCAAGCGAAGTTCCGATTTCGAGGGGTCGAGTGGGGGCGGCGGTGGGAATTACTCCGGCGACTACTATAAGGGTGATTTGGACGCCGCCGCATTTAGCGGTAATGACTTAAGCAGCGCAACGCAGAAAGATCTTACGGCTATACAGGTGTTCGTCCAGGAACATGACATTCATTCCCCAGAGCCGGGGGTCATCTCAGTATCTTTGGGTGGTATGTCGCGGCGAGATTTCGTTGAGCGGGCAAATAAATTTGCGGGGGGGAATACGGTTCTTCCGGAGCTTTTGAAGTATTTGAGAAAAGAGCCGGAATTTACGGAGCCTGGGGCAGGCTCTGCAACTATCCGTGTCGATGGTTGCGTTGAGGGGTCGCAGAGGCTTTCGATCAGGCAACGGAGGGATGACGGTCTGGCTAATATATCAATGAGCGATGCCGTGACTGCTCATGTGGCTTACAACATTCTCGCTCGTTCGAATGGTGAGAAGCAAGCCGATCTCTTTTGTGGTTTTGTTGCTCAATGTAAAGACGGTTATCTGCAGTTTGGGGAGCTAGGAGTTGGTAGATATAAGATGGCTCTTTTGAGGCCGTCATTTTTGGATACTGCTGCGCGGCAATGGAGAATAATTGGCCTGAAGGAGGCCTAAAAAGGCACGTTCTTTTCCTCGGTTAACCTCTTCCCCCCCTTTTCTTTCGAGACTTTTTCGCTCTGGGTTTAATGTGTACTCAGCTTTGTTGAATTATTGGGGCTTTTGACTTCGCTGAAGAGCGCCCTGAGTAGTCGGAACTCCAGGGCGGCCCCTTCTGTCCACACCATATTCAAACGAGCTTTAGCGTCAGTCTCTCGAGCGAACTATCGGTCGTCCGCAGTCGATGAAGGTGGCGTTGATGCGCCCCTCTATGATTTGGGCCTCCAGTGAGTCGGGTTGCTCGAGCGCCTTAATAATATTGCCGCGCAGTTCGTCCGCGGCCCCACCGAATCCTTGAATGACGACGACCGGTTTCCCCGCGTTGGCCGCGAGGATCGCTGTTTTTTTTGCCTGCGTGTCCCCGCCAAGGAGGATAACGGTGTCTGCAGTGGCGAGAAATGAGGAGCGCTCCGGAGCTTCGTTCGGGCACTCGACGATGAGGTAGCGTCGTTGGCTGTGGCGGGAAGCGGCTGCATCGTGCGGTCCGACCGCGGCAATCTCGATGCCAAGCTCCTCGCAGATCTCGTTCGCGATTTTGGCGATTCCAACTATCAAGGCTTCGGTCGAGATGAGTAGTTTCTCCCCGTGCTGGGCCTGCAGGTCTCGAATGATCCCCTCAAGCTCTCCCCGCGCGAATCGATTCTGCTCTTTCAGGATGCGGTTCGAGGCGAGCTTCTCCTCGCTCCACTCCTCAGTGAATCCAACGATCCCGACGACGTGTCGATGTTCGCGTTCCTTGCGGATCAGGAACTGTGCCGCTGTTACTACCTCCTTGCCGGCCTGAGCAATCGATCGGTCTGTATCATTGAGCTGCGCGATCGAGTCAATTGTTGTCATCCTTGAATGATCAACTCGAGCGGCTGATTGATTCACTGTGTTCACTTCTCGCATCACCTCACGTTACAAATAAACTTTGGCAAGCCGATCAAAAGCTCCCATTTGGGGGCTGTGTACCGTTTTTCGAGCATCCTCTCACGCCGCAATCCGCGCCTCCGGGCTGCCCTGTGGCCCCGAGGGGATATCTCGCTGCGGGGGGGTCTCTGGTCTTGGGCGGCCCGGCACGGCGCTCACGAGTGAGGCGGTAATGGCCGCGAGGTACGGCAGAGACTGTATCGCTAGTGCGATAGCCCAGAGAACGGCGGTGTCGTTGACGACACCAAAGACCGCAAGGATCCCTGCCGAACATCCCCACAAGGCGAGCGTCAGCACCGCCTCTTGGTAGACCCCGAGGAGGCTCTGTATGAGCTGCGGTGCATTGGCCATCTTCGGGGTGCGGTGAAAGGGCGTGGTCGAGGTAAAGAGCCCGAGGAAGACGGCTTTTCCAACGGTGTGAGTCAGCGATCCGCCGGCGATCATCGCGAGCAGCGTTCGGTGCGAACCGATCCTCACTCGGGTTGCGTAGGTCCAGGCGGTGCCGAAAATTCGCAGCGCCACCAGTGCCAGCGCTGGGTAGATGAAGATCGGCTCAGGGAAGTCGGTATTGAGAGGATCGATCATCAGATGGGCGCTCCAGAGCAGCGCACTGAAGGTGAAGAAAAGGTGGAGGGCGTCGCCGATCCACGGTAGCCATCCTTTGATGAACTGGTAACGCTGGGCCGACGTGAGCCCGCGCTTCAAACCTAAAAGCTCGCGCCAATACCGTCGCATGATCCGCATACCACCGTACGCCCACCGAAAGCGTTGCTTTGAGTATGCGGTGTAGCTATCCGGTACGAGACCCCGACCGAACGCGTGGTCGATATATACCGTTTTTTTACCGGCGCAAAGGAGGCGTAACCCCAGCTCAGCATCTTCGCAGATGCACCATTCGGCCCACCCGTTGAGGGCAGCGATGTCAGAACGGCGGATTAACGTCATCGTGCCGTGTTGGATGATGGCGTTGTCTTCGTTGCGTTGCACCATGCCGATGCGAAAAAATCCGCTGTACTCATCGTTTTCCATCATTTGGAAGAGGCTTTGCTCGAACGAGCGGTGCTCCTGCGGCGCTTGCACCACGGCTACGGTGTGGTCGTCAAAATAAGGGATCGTACCGGCAAGCCAGTTCGGCTCAACGATATAGTCGGCGTCGATGACACCGATTACCTCGGCTCGAGGGTCGGTGTTTTTAAGCGCAAAATTAAGAGCTCCAGATTTAAAGCCGGGCCATTTACCAAGTGAAAAGAAGCGAAAGCGGGAGCCCAGTTCGGCGCACCGCTTTTCTACGGGGCGCCACAGCGACTCATCAGGGGTATTGTTGTCGACAACGATAACCTCAAAGCGGGGGTAGTCGAGTCGAGCAAGGCTTTCGATCGTTTGGATCACCATCGCCGGTGGCTCTTTGCAACACGCCAGGTGAATCGAGACCATCGGGTACATTGAATCATCCCGACGCGTTACCGGGGGGAACGTTCGACGCAAGGGACGCTTGCCCACCACGTCAGCGATCTCCGCCGCATCAGCGAGAAAGATAACGGCGAGGAGAGATTGAGCGAGGAGCATCGCGGTCCAAAAAGCGATATCTCCGGGGGACATGTATTGATCTGAAGCTTCACGCGCGAGCTGTACGGCCGAGCTTACGACCGCTTGGATAACGATCGCCGAGAAGATCTTACCACGCATTTTCAGCTGTGGTCGTCGCGCCAGGAAAAGTCCCATTGAAAGCATTCCAACGACGAGCGACGATATCGCCCAGAGCTCCCAGTTGGGATCCTCAAGCACGATTCCGCTGAGGGGGAACTTCTCCTGACGATCGGCGTCCATGATACCGAAATGCTCCCCGGCGCGTCCTTCGAACGAGCTTTTCCACGGCTGGTCGAAAGCTTCGATGATGTTGTAGGGGATGCGTTCTTTCTCGGCTCGGGCGATGAACTCGCGAACAAACCGCGCTTGATTGGCTAGCGTTGCTTCGGCTGCGCCACGTTGGGGGCCATCGCTCGGCCATCCGGTCTCGGAGATCATGACAAACTTGTTCGGAAAGCGCTCTTTGACCGCGATATATTTCCCAACAACGTAATCAACCGCTTGATCGATCGGGATCTCCATCCAGTAGGGCAGGATGTGAATCGCGATGAAATCGACTTTATCGGCGAATTCGGGGTTGAGGATCCAGAAGTCCCACGGTTCTGCAGTTGAGACCGGCGTGCGGAGCCGTTTGCGGGCTTCGTCCAGATAGACGAGTAATTCCTCCGGCGCGATTATCTTTTTGAGCTGCGTTTCGTTGCCGATGATGAGTCGCTTGATGACGTGGTTTCGACCGGCGAGTTTTATCGCAGCTTCGACCTCCAGTTTGTTCTTTGCAGAGTCGTAGTCGAGCCACGCCGAGGCGACGAGGGTGAGGTCATTGGAGCGAGCTATCGCTGGAATATCCTCGAAGCCGAGCGAATTATAGATACGCACCGACTTGGTCTTATGCTTAAGGATCTCGAAATCATGTTCGATCGCTTCCTTGCGAAGCGTTGAATCTTTAAGCGGGTCTTGATCCCGTTGAAACGGATTGTACGAGAGCCCCATGACGGGATAGCGGGAGGCATCGGGGTTTATAGGCCGATTTGCGCCGATCCAAAGGGTGGCGTTAGACAGCGCTACGATGAGAACGATGAGGAGCGACCGGAATTTCATGAGCAACCAGCGGATAGCAACGACTAGCGGTCGCACAGTATAGCAACAGAGGCGTCTTTACGCTAACGGCGGGAGCTGGGGAAAGCGGGGCCAACCTATTGAAAATAATGGCATTAGTCTGCTCAGGGAATCGCTGATAAAAAAAGAGCGGGGGTGGTTTGGGAGTCCACCCCCGCTCTCGCAGACAACCTTAGAGGAAAAGTTCGCGGTAAACCGCTTTGGCAACCTCCTCCGAATTCGGTTTATACGAGCCGGAAGCTACCTCTTTCTTGAGCTCCTCGACCCGTGACCGGCGTGCGCTTAAGTCAGCTTCGCTGGTCGCCGTTCCGAAATCGCTGGCAACTTTGACCGCGCTTTGCGCTGCGGCTTTTTGTTCACCTACAACCCCTTCGGAATTTACCCCGGAGAGCGAGCGCAGAGAGCCACCCTGCGCCGCAAACAAGCGGGCTAGTTTATCAACGTTCATGTTTCACCTCGTCCTTGACTGAGGATTTCGTGGTTACGGACCTACTATTCCGAACACCAGACGAAACCATCGGTTCCTTTCTGCGACCTTCCTTGGCCAACGACGAGAATCCATTCTGCCTCGGTGTGGTCGGTTAACTCAGTCGAACGCTTAAGTATTTTTTTGAGCGCCCCTAACTGTTTGTTTTTACCGTAGAATCCAGCTATTTTTCGACTGATGCAGATAAAGATTATCTCGGTCGGGAGAGTAAAACAGCGGTTTGTGCTTGATGGTGAGGGGGAGTTTATCCCGCGCCTTAAGGGGGACACCCGGATCGAGCTCATTGAGGTCGAAGCAGCGACCGATCTTCCTGAAGCGCAAGCGAAGGTACGTGAGGGGGAGGCGGTGATTTCGAAGGTAAAACCCAACGACCTCTTTATCGTCCTCGATGAGAAGGGCAAGTCGATGTCATCACCGGAATTCGCCCACCTATTTCAAACGGAGATGACCCGGGGACGATCCTCTTTTATCTTTGCGATAGGTGGGTTTCACGGGTGGGCTCCCGAGGTTTTAAAGCGCGCCCATCGGGTCGTATCTCTTTCAAGTTTAACTTTTACCTATCAGATGACGCGATTAATTTTGGTAGAGCAGATCTATCGAGCGATGACGATAATCAAAGGTGTGCCGTATCACCGCTGATAGTGATGACGTAGATCGAAGGACTGAGGCTTATGGGACGGGTTAAGAAATTTGCGGCGATGAGTATTCGAAAGATAACGGGCGGGAAGGATCCGGTCCGTCTCGTGGAGGAGTTCATCGTCCGGCGCGGGTTCGACCCCGATGAGTGTGCTCGCGAAAAAACTGGTGATAGCGCCCGTTGGATGGTGAAGCTAGGCGCAGAGGAGGAGCTCGAGATCTTGGCTGAGAGTCTTAAGGTTTCCGCTGAGACCACCATTTATATGGGGGTAAATATTGCGACCGTCCCGGTGAGAGGTGGACACGACATGCTCGCCGCGGCTCTCGAGATAGCCGATGGCCTCGTGGGAATTAAGGTGAGCCTTGTCGGCCATTATCTTGTTTTGAGTTCGACGCTCGGCGCATCGGGCATTACCGTGGAAGACCTCGATTACAACTTCAAGTTGATAACCGCTCAGCAGACCTGGTTCCGTGAGGCTCTTGCCGATGAGATGGGGTGGGAGTCGCTGCCGGAGGAGTGAGCGCTTGTTCTAAGGCGGTAATCTCTTCACCGGTGGTGCTTAATGCTCCGCGCCGGACCGGAAGGGGCGCCCGGGTTCTCAGGGCTTCCGCAGCTTAGACCGAGTGGACCGACGTGCCCCGGAGCCCAACTTAAAATCCACTTCTTCTATCGTTCGTGCGCGAGCCGCGCCTGCTTAAAGAGAAGACGCTTTGTTTGGGGGAACTCGTCGAATTTGACGGTCAGCTTGACGTTATCTCCGTCTCCCTCTAGGTCGCCCTCAATCTGCTCGATGATTCCCCGACCGAACTTTGGATGGACGATGCGGAGTCCACAGGAGAGTTCGCTTGGGTTCGCTGCGCGAAGATCCTTCGTCCGGTCGACCTCCGGGGTTTTCTTAGTAACGAGGGAGTCCGCGGTCATGACGAGACTGAGCGGAGCCCCGCGGAATCCCTTCACGCTCTCGCGTTGCCGTGGGGCGAACGACCGCCTTTCCGCGGTTGACGCACGTTGGGCGGAGAGCCGTGGGCTCGATTCATCGAGGAAAAAATCGTCGTCGCTGCGATGGCGGGCCGAGGTCAGGCCCCCGATAAAGTCGCCGTGTCCGCGGCTCTCAATAAGTTCGGTGGGCATCTCTTTAATAAAGCGACTCGGTTGTCGATAGAGTCCCCCCAGACCGAACCCCTCCCCGGCCGAGAACATTCCCCGTTGGGTTGCCCGGGTAACATAAAGTTTTTTCATCGCTCGAGTAATACCGACGTAACAAAGACGCCGCTCCTCCTCGACCTCGTTTGGGACATCGATCGAGCGATAGTGTGGGAGGAGCCCTTCTTCGAGCCCGGTAAAGAAGACGTACGGAAACTCGAGTCCCTTAGCGAGGTGGAGTGTCATGAGGGAGACCATCGGAATCTTCGCGACCTCTTCGCCAGCGGCCTCACGCGCAGCTTCCTCAGGGAGGTCGCCGCCCGAAGTGAGTGAGATCCGATCGAGGAAGAGGCGGAGCGATTCGGCTGGAGTCTCGCCTTTTCCGGACTCTACCGTCCCGATAGCCTCAAGCTCGCGGAGGTTTTCCAGTCGGGATTCCGTCGAGGGATCTTTGAGGAGCTTTAAGCGCTGCCAGTACTCGGTCTTCTCGAGAACCGAGCGAATCAACTCCCCAAGCGGCAAAGTTATCGACTCAGAGCGGAAAGTTCGGATGAGCTCTACGAATTGGGCGACGCCTTTGCTCTTTTCAGCCATGAGTTCGGCGGCACCGGAAAGAGTGAGGCCGCGCTCACGGGCGAGGTTAGAGATGTTTTGAATCGTTTGAGCCCCGATTCCCCGTGGCGGGGTATTCACCACTCGGAGGAACGCTTGTACGTCCGATTCGTTCACGATGAGACGGAGATACGCGACGATGTCCTTAATCTCCTTGCGCTCATAAAATTTAAGCCCCCCGAAGATCCGGTACGGAATCTTCAGGTTCATGAGCGCCTCCTCCAGCGCGCGAGACTGAGCGTTGGTGCGGTAAAAAATCGCAATATCTTCGAGAGAGATCCCTTTTTTTTGAAGTTTCGAAATTTCAAAAGCGACGAATTGGGCCTCGTCTGACTCGTCGTCACCCAGATATCCGGTGAGCGGCTCCCCCTTCTCCCCTTCGGTCCAGAGCTTTTTACCTTTGCGAGCCTTATTGTTCTCGATCACCGCTTGGGCGACCTCTAAGATCGTTCCCGTTGAGCGGTAATTCTGTTCCAGTTTGACGACAACGGAGTCTTTGAAGTCCTTTTCAAATTCCAAGATATTGCGAATCGTCGCCCCTCGAAAAGCGTAGATCGATTGATCCTCGTCACCGACGACTAGCAGGTTTCGGCGAGTTCGGGTCAGCGCTTCAAGGAACGTGTATTGGACTTTGTTCGTGTCTTGAAATTCGTCAACAAGTACGAACTGGAGGGCATTTTGATAGAGCGCCAGGATTTCGGGGAAACGTTGGAATAAGATAACGACGTTGAAGAGAAGATCCCCGAAATCCATTGCGTTCGCTTTGAGGAGCTCCCGCTGATACCGGTCGTAGACTTCGCCTTGGAGTCTTCCCTCATAGTTGTCACCCTTCTCAAGCATCTCAGCCGGGGAGATGAGTTTATTTTTTGCTTGATCGATTGAGCGACTAAACATTTGCACGGGGAATCGCTTCTCGTCGATGTTCAGCTCTTTGACGATCGATTTAAGCAGCGACCTGCTGTCTTGTTCATCGTAGACAACGAAATCGTTGGTGTACCCGAGGTGTGGCGCTTGGCGGCGCAGGATGCGGAGCGCCGCGGAGTGGAAGGTTGCTACCCATAGCCTTTGGGCGGCGTCACCAAGGAGTTTGTGCAACCTCGCGCGCATCTCCTCGGTCGCCTTATTTGTAAAGGTAACGGCCAGGATTCGTTCCGGAGGTATGCGGTGGTGCAGC
>JBILDU010000099.1:0-10632 GCA_044352465.1 Bdellovibrionota bacterium | reverse complement strand
AGATTCGGGACCCCCGGCGCAGCGCTCCGCGGGAATCTTAGCACCTCGTTATGGGCGGGCCAATATGGGCGGACCATTGGCGCTGCCCGGTGCGAGTCCGGCTTCAGAGGCAGTTCGTAGCGCGAGTCAGGCGGGTGGGTCGACCACCCCCCAGAAACTTCAAATCGCCGGCCCTAACGTTGCGAGAGGATACCTTGAACGATGCATCGCCCCAGATCGTCCGCTATCGAGGCGGTGTACATCTCCGCCGGTTTATCGGTGCTGCGCCACATCGAATCGAACACCGTTGGATCGCGGTGCTCGACCGCGCGGACGCTCGATTTGCCGTACCAGAGAGTAATCCCCGATGAAACATCGATAAGTTTGGTGTGCGCGGTGAGGGAGTCGAGGTCGCGTAAGTTCTCAATAAAACCTGTTAAAACAAGACCATAGCCCGCTTCCTGAGCGAGCGATATCGCGCCGAAGTTGCCGGTAAAAAACTCCTCTTTTTTTCCGGGCCAGTCCTGCCGATTAAAAACTTCAGTGATAGGGAATTCCCCCGAAGCGAGCGCTTCGGCGTGAACTCTCCACGCGAGTGTGTTGCCGAGGCCGGGCAGCTCGTTGCTCGAACCCGCAAGATTCGCGGGGACCGCGAACGGGATCACGGCGAGGCGGCTCGGATGGTCGGCTCCGTTGCGGGAGCTGAGCTGTTGGCCTATCGGGGCGCTCACATAGACTCGCGAGCTGCAGTTTTGGTTGACTTGGAAGCGGGGCTCGAGAGAGGCACACCCGCTGGTGCCGATGACACTGAGAAGTGTCAAGAAAATGGCACGGACGTTACGTAGGGATTCGCTGGTGGACATCGGAATTCCTCTTTAAATCGTAGGGTTGGTTATGCGCTTGCCTTTCATACACTGTCGCTCAGTTCGTTGCGGTGCCACGCTTTCTTGCAAGACTCTTCAAAGAGTATGCCACCTCACCGCCGTCGTCGCGATGCTCCTTTCGCTCAGCGGGTGTCAGCGACCGGTCGGACAGGTTCCGACGTTAACCTCGGCCGCAGTGCAGCCCGAAGCTCCGCGGACCAGCGGTCGATTTAAGACCGCTGTTATCGTCGATCAGATCGATGCGTACTACCGCGGTATCAACCCCGGTCCGATCGGGGTGACGACCCTTGTGAACGCCGATGATCTCTACAAAAGCTCGACGTTCGGACGACTGTTCTCCGAACAGATGATGAGTGAGCTCTCGATGCGCGGATACGATGTGATTGAGTTACGCCACGCCGATGCGCTTCAGTTCTTGTCGTCGACAGGAGAGCTCGGACTTTCCCGCGATATCGGCTCGGTTCGTCGAGAGCGGACGCTCGGAGGAGTTGTGGTCGGCACGTACGTCGCTTCCCCGATACGGGTGTACGTGAACGCGCGGCTTCTTGATCCAAGCACCTCGGTCGTAATGTCCGCGGGTTCAGTGGACCTCGATCAAACCCCTGAGTTAGCCCGTTTGCTGCGTGGCGGGGGAATGACGACATCGCTCGAGCGTATTCCGGTCAAACGGCTTGGTTTCTCCACTTATCCGCTCGGTCGCTTTGAGGAGCGTGAGGATACCCTCGAATCTCAAGATTGGACCGTGCCCCCTGCGGCGCCGAAGCTCGCCGTTGAGCCGAAGTTGCCCGCTCCCGAGAAAAGCGCGAAGAGCCCAGCGCCGCCCCCACTGAAGTAGTCGGGGTAGGGGGCTCGGGGTACTTATATTCTGTCGACAGGGCCCCTTGAGGGGACCGCTGCCTGCCCGCCTTCCTCTGCATCGAGCGAAGCCTCCGCGAAAAACAACTTGGTACCGTCCACCCACCACGGACCGCCGTTCTCCGGCCACCGTGTAAGAACCGATATCTTCACCCTGCAATCGTGGCGCCGGAGTGACAATCAGACTGGCGTGAGACGAGTGGATGTAGTTTACTTTTAGCTTGTTAAAGTAACGGCTTTTTATTCGCTCTTTTTTAGAAGAGCATTAAAAAAATCGTTTAAATCCAGGGTGTAACGGTGAGCCTCGGGACAAATGTAGCGTTGGACGGTGTCGTGTCGCACTTTTGGGTGGCGACCTTCCCGTTTTTTGAAACGACACTCTTCGTGGCCCCCCCGCTTGTCGAGACCACGGGTGGTGCCACCGTGCTGAGCTTATTCGACGCCGATGGTGGGCTGGTAAATAAGGTCTCACTAGAGGTTGAGCCAGGGCGAGTAGGGGTGCTCGAGCTCGAGCAGTTCCTCGGAGAGTGTAAGCTCGAGAGCGGCTTTCGGCACGGGCACCTCGAGGTGTCCTCACCGGCAGGGACACGGCACCTTTGCCGATTACATAGCCGCGCGGGTGCGGTGGCCTACCCGGAGGCCACGTTACTGACGAGCCACCGTTCAATGTTCGCGCCGGTTAGCTTTGGAGCTGGGCTCGACTCCGTGGTGTGTCTGGTGAATCGGAGCGATGTCGCTGGAGTGGTGAAAGTTCGGTTGATCCTCGGCAAGCGGACCCCTGAATGCTTCGTGGAGGTCCCGCCGCACGGGGCACGACTTGTGAGCCTTACGGCTGAGTTTGGGACCGTATCGGGGGGGACGCTCGGCGAAGCCGTGCCGGGATACCTCCGGATCAGTACCAAAGGGGACCCCACCTTCGGGGTACAGATATTGAGTCGGGTCGGAGCTCGCGACGAGCGCAGTGAGGGTGATGCGTTCGCGATGGTGAGTTAGCGGACCTCAGGTGGTGTTTAAGGGTACTCTTTATGGCCCAGGCTGAATGGCCCAATTCAAGGTGACTCCCGATGACTCGCGGTGGCGATAAGAATATTTTTTGGGAGGAGGAACAGCTATGCAGACCGTATCGTGGTTAGCTTTTCTCCCCACCGGTACCCTGACGCGCGCTGTGGTGCACTTTTTCCCGTTCTCGAGCAACGTGTCTGCTCCGTACGTGACCGAGTGTCGCCTCACTATTTTTGGGGCGGGGCTACCGACCCGGGCCGTTACCCTTGAGGGGGCCCGGCTCGGCCAGCCGGACGGTTTGAGACTTGAGGACGCCTTTCCTGAAACAGCGACCGTACTCGACGGGCGTTTGGTCGGGCTGCAGATCGACCTTGAAGGGGTCCAGCAACGGATGGACCTCTCCGCCTCAGGGTGCGTCATCGAGATATCCCGCAGCACGCCAGGAGGCGGGGGGGCGGTGCGCTTTCGTCCGGTCCTCCTCGACCACCCCGGGCGGAGTCGGACGCCGCTGGCGCCGCTTATCGCGGAACAAGATAGATTTCAGACCACCAGTCTTGTCGTCATTAACCGGAGCGGCAACCCCTTTGTCCCGTTGCTCGGTGTGCGTCCCAGCTCGGCCCGACCGTGGGAAGGAGAGCTCGTCCAGGCCTCTCTTGCCGCCCCAACGGTGGCGGCCGATTCGATCGAGGAGATCTCCTTTGACGGCACGGTTTGGGATGATGGGGTGCGCCAAGAGTGTAGTTGGGGCGAGTCGGTGACCCGCGCCGTTCAGCTCGGTGAACCACCTCGTGGGGTCGCCTATTTTGCGGTGTATCGGGAGCCGGAGAGCCGGCGCGCTGTTTCAGTGAGTGCTTTATGAGGGTTGGACTCTTTTCGCCGTTTGGGGTGCTCAGCCAGGAAAGCGGATTGATTTTCCTGTTAGGAAATTATCTGCGTCGTTCCTTCCCCGATGTGGTTCAGCTCCGTTGTAACGGCCTCTTTTCGCTCTGCGATCGAGATGCAGAGGGTGGGTGGTCGCGCAGCTTCCAGACCTGTTTCCGTTGTATGGCAGAGCAGCGCGAGTTCGCGCAGTGGGGTGGTTTAACGATTGAGGAGTTATCCCGTCACCTTGAGCCGGCAGATGTCGAGCTCTCGCGTCGAGTCGTTACCAACCTTGCCGTGGATGAATTGCCGTGGGCCCAATTCGAAGGGCAGAATCTTTTCAACCTCGCACTTGGCTCGTGGCAGAATCGTTTCAACGTCGGCCGACCAGATCTAAACAACCCGCAACATGAGCAGGTGCTGCGGCGATTTATGTTGTCAGCGGCGCGAGCATTTCTCGCCGCGCGGCGCTTCCAGCTCCAGTTTCAACCCGACCTCACCATCGTGGCCGGTACCACCGATTTCATCTCCCGCGCTGTTGTGGCGGCCGGAGGGTCGGCAGGGCGCACCGTCGCGGTATGTGCGTGGGACGTCTCGCGCCGAGCAGTTATGGTGACTCACCCGGACCGCGCGACGCCGTTTGCTTGTGAGCTTCTCCTTGAAGGCCTCGTTGATATGCGTGCCGATCCCGCTACATGGTCCCCGACTCTGACCGGCATCCTCGACGAGTTGAACTCGTTTCTCGGCCTCGTGAGCCCGCCTTCCCGTCTCGCCGCGGGGCATTAAGGGGGCCTTCTCCTCTCTGGGCCGAATCGCGTACCAAATTCAAGGCGCTCGTGCTATCCTCCTATGGAGATTCACCTAGCCCGAGGTTGCATCATGATGCTGGTTACCCGCGAGATTCATTTCAACGCCGCTCATCGGCTCCATAACCCAACCAAGTCGGATGAGTGGAATCGGCAGACGTATGGTTTGTGCAATTCGCCGAATTGGCACGGCCACAACTATCGAATCGAGGTGACGGTGGGTGGGGACATCGATCCTGAGACCGGCTACGTGATCGACCTCGGCGTTTTGAAAAAGATCTTAGAGGAAGAGATCGTGGTGCACTGCGATCACAAAAATCTAAATCTTGATGTCCCCTTTCTGAGCGGCGTTATCCCCTCAACTGAGAATCTCGCGATGATCTTTTGGCGCCGACTTGAAGCCAAGATCCCCCGCGGAAAACTGGTCGCGGTGAAGCTCTTCGAAACCGAACGGAACTGGGTCGAATATCGGGGGCCGCGGTAGCCCGACTAAGTCAGCCGCAAACGGGGGAGAATTTCCCTCAATACCCCATGCTCCGGTCGCGTTGTTGTGGAGGGTGGGGCTTTCAGCCAGTATACAGCGAGAATGAAGAGGGTTGGGTATGGTAGCAAAGAAGAACTCCAGGAAGAAGAAAACAACGCGCGACCCGGAGCTTTATCTTCACCATCACAACAAAGGTGAGAAACCGAAGCTCGACCGCACCTTTGATGCGAGTTTCCGCCCCTCCAAAGAGTATTACGCATCTCTGCCTGACATGATGCTCGCTGAGCGTGCCATTCAGGGAGCTAACGTGCCGATTCACCAGGTGGGTGTTTCGAATTTTAAGGTTCCACTCTCCTTCGCGCGGCGACACGGGCGGGCGTGGCTGCTTGAAGCCGCGGTCACCGGGTCGGTGTCGCTGCAAGCAAATATCAAAGGGATCAACATGTCCCGCATCGTGCGGAGCTTTTATGACCATCGGGAAGAAACGTTTTCGCTCGATACGTTGACAACGATTCTCGAGACCTACCGAAAGAAGGTGGGTAGCCTCGATGCCCGGCTCAAGGTGCAATTTTCGTATCCCATCCTTCAGACGAGCCTCCGCAGTAATTTGAAAGGGTATCAGTTTTATCGCTCGGTATACGAAGCCACGATCGATCGTACCAATCGGGTGCGTCGCTACCTTACCTTCGATTTCGTTTACTCTTCGGCGTGTCCGTGCTCGGCCGAGCTGACCGAGCATGCGCGCGATACCCGGGGACGATACGGTATACCGCATTCGCAGCGGAGCAAGGCGCGAATTCGAATAGAGGTGGCACCGGGGAAGAAATTGTGGGTCGAAGATCTTCAAGAGCTTTGTCTCGAAGCGCTCAAGACCGAAACTCAGGTGATGGTGAAGCGCGATGATGAGCAGGCTTTCGCCGAGATGAATGGGGCTTACATTAAATTTGTTGAAGACGCGAGCCGGCTCCTCTTCGGGGTGCTCGATCGTGATAAGCGGATTCGTGATTTTGAAGTTGCGTGCTCACACCTTGAGTCGCTGCATTCTCACGATGCAGTAGCGGTAATCTGCAAAGGGGTGCCCGGAGGATTCAGCGCCGATTTCACCGATTTCAACGCCCTTATCTGTTAGGAGGCTCTATGCCGGATAAAGTGGCCCTCGTGACGGGAGCTGGACGGGGAATCGGGCGCGCGGTGGCGGTTGCCCTCGCTACCGACGGGTATCGAGTCGGTCTCGTCGCTCGGTCGGCGGGTGAGTTAGAGGAGGTGGCGCGAGAGATCTCGGGTGAGCTCGACCCAGCACGGGTGCGAGTTTTCGTGGGCGATGTGGCGGAGGCGACCCTTGCCCCCCGGGTGGTGGAGGAGCTTGTCGGTGCGTGGGGAAGTCTCGATATCCTCTTCAATAACGCTGGAATGAATACCCAGGGCTCGCTTGATCTTTCGGTCGAGGAATTCGAAAGAATGCTTGCGGTCAACGTTACCGGCGCCTTCTCCTTCGCGAAAGCGGTCGTCCCGGTGTTCCGCCAACAAGGTAGCGGATATCTGTTCAATCTCTCGTCCGTCTGCGGTAAACACGGCTTCGCCGGCGTCGGTGGCTACACCGCCTCGAAGTTTGCCCTTTCAGGTCTCTCAGATTGTCTCTATCGGGAGCTCCTGCCGCTCGGAATCTCAGTGACCGCGATCTGTCCAAGTTGGGTCGATACCCAGATGGCCCGACACTCCCATGTTGCGGCGGCAGATCGAATCCAAACCGACGATATCGTGAAGACGGTGCGCTATCTCCTGAGTCTCGGTCGGGGGGCGACGGTGCGAGAGCTTGTCGTTGATTGCCGGTACGATCCGCTGTAGCCAGCAATCCATGGCCTACCGAGGATCCCGTTTTTGTGGCGCTCTCTTCAGCGGATTGAGCGTGTCCCTGATTGGCGCGTTGATGCGCCACTTCACCTCGCACCGGCGAAAGGAGATGGACCACGGAACTTTTTTGGGCCCGAGACCGACTGAAGCCCCGTGAGATGGGGTGTTAACGCAGTGTCAAATTTGTTTGTATCGGTGACCAACCTGATTTGGTGGCAGAGAACCCGCAGCGAAAGCCGCTACGCGCCTCTCTCAAGGTGATGAACCGTTCCCCGCTTGCGGTGATAGTTATCGTCTGCCGCTGGCCGGGGTTGGTTGGTACGCCCCAACTTTACGCGTCCATTTTCGGTGCGCGTGGGGAGGTTTTTGGGGGCCAGAGTCATCCTCGGACACCGATTCGATTCCCGTTTTATATATAAACCCATTAAACAATAGCGGCGGAATTATTCAGGAGTAATCCACATGTTAGGGCTTCTGTCGCCAATGGAGACATCGTGATTGAGGAGTTGGGGCGTACCAGAGAGAGGGGTGCGATGCTCCCTAGGCCCGCTCGTTAAAATCGCCGTAATCGGAAACGATCGCCGAAGTTACGATCATTTCGCAACCAGTGGGCGCCACTCCCAAGCGTAATTATTAATCGCCGGGGCGAGGCGAAGCGCTGGGCTGAGCGGTTTGCTCCCGTCTGAGCGGAGGGATCGATAGGTAAAGCGGAGGCCGCTTGAGGTGGTGATGCGGAGGATGCGGCGTTGACGAATAACAGCTCTATCGGGCTCGTTCGTTCGAAGGGAGAGTTCCACTGAGCAGGGCGACCGTACTCCGGCCTTGTCGGTACACCGTCCGTTGTCGAAGCGGATTTCAAGTCGCTTGGTGCCGGTTCTCTTTTTCTCGTTGTAGGTGTCGCGGGTGACGGTGACTCCGGTGTTGTCGTTTCTAAGTACTCTGATAGATCCGCGCCTCGTTGTTAAGCGGAGCTCTTGCCGCGCGGTTGGTACGGTTTTTACCCACGGGAGTTTTTCGGCGTAGTAGGTGTCGATATCGCCGTAACGAAGGGTGAGTAACTTTGAGGCGGGGGCTCCACGACCTTCAGAGAAGTAGATGCCGTATTCGAGGTAATCGCTCTCAGTGAATGTGTACGGGGCTGCCGCGGCGGTTTTAACGCCAACGAACGGCTGGGGGAGAAAGCTCGTGGCGATAGAGATCGCAAGGGCCGGAATGAAGCGTTTCACAAACCTAAGGTTATCATCTTGACGTTTAGGTCGACAATGGTTTTCTCCGTTACTGTGGTTTTCGTCGGTGTGAGTGTCGGGTATAGGCAACGACGGCGTCGGGATTTAGGCTCGTGCCGAGGTGCGCGATGAAAAAAAGCTTTTGGATGATGGCGTTCGGGGTGCCACGCACCAAACGGGTAGGGGGCTTCATGCGATGGAGATGATTACGACCTTGATTCGGTCGAATCTCGGGCATACGCTCTTGGTGCGACAGCGATCTACATAGTGGCAGAGATGCAGTGAAAAAGGTGCAGTTTGAAATGTGCAGGGCGTAGGGGGCGCATACTATGAGCAGTGGTAATCGGGGTGTTTTTTGGGCGGCGCTCATTTGTGGTCTCTGTATGGCGCTCGTAGGGTGTGTGGGGTCTAGGATGGGGCCCGGTTCGGCAGGGGAGCCGAAGCGGGTTGCGATTGTCCTTACGAACCACGGGCAGCTTGGTGATACCGGGCGGTCGACCGGGTTTTTTCTCTCTGAGGTGACCCATCCGTACGAGGTGTTTAGAGCTGCTGGGTACTCTATCGATTTCTTGTCTCCGCGGGGCGGGGTGGCGCCGATGGACGGGGTTGACCGGAGCGATCCGATGAACGCAGCGTTCCTGGATGACCCGGCGCTTGTTGAGCTTACCCGAACGACGGCGGCGCTCCAGGCGGTCGATCCCGCCCAGTATGATGCGATCTTCTTTGCTGGCGGGCACGGTACGATGTGGGATCTTCCCGATGATCCGGGGGTACAGAAGATAGTCCGTGCGGTGTACGAGCGGGGCGGTGTGGTGGCGGCGGTGTGTCACGGGCCGGCGGCTCTTGTGAACGTGAGACTTTCGAACGGGGAGTACTTGGTCGCGGGGAAGGAGGTCTCGGCGTTTACCGATGAGGAGGAGATCTCCGTGAAGCTCGAGCGGGTGGTGCCGTTCGCGCTCGAAGCGGCGCTCCGCGCGCGGGGGGCTAGGTTCGTTGAGGCACCGAATTTTGAGAAGATGGTGGCGGTTAGTGAACGGCTCGTGACGGGCCAGAATCCCGCGTCGGCGACGGGGGTTGCTGAGGTGGTGGTGAAGTTGCTTGGGGACGCCTCGAAGGGGGCGGTTTCGGCCGCGCGCTACGGCGAGGGTTTCTAGACGCTTCAAACGGATAAGGCTGCGAGATGGCCGTTTCGCCGTTTCGTTCTTCGTTTGGGGAGGGGGAGGTGTGAACTTGATATGTACACCTCATGGGTGTCCAGTAATGGAGTGAGTGAGGTGGTGCAACGTTGAGCTCTCAAAAGGGGCTCGTGAGAAGCTGCGACGAGTGCCTGTGCATATCGCGGTGGCCTAACGGTTCATAGGGGCCAGCGATCTATTCATCTGAGAAGAAGTTACAGAGCGATATACACCATCACGGTTTCCCGTGGCTCTCAGTGGGTGAGAATAGGGGCGGTGAATAAACATGACTACTAAAAAATCGGGGGCTTTAAAGCCTCTGTACCGCTTCCCCGGAAAACGAACATCTGACCTGTTGAGGTAACTTACTATTCTCGTGTTTTTTAACAGGAGGATAGCGATGAGCAGAGGTCGAAAGAAGCGGCAGCGTTACACGGCGGCGGAGAAGGTGGCGCTCTTGAAGCGGCACCTGATTGAGCGGGAGGATATCTCGGCGATCTGTGATGAGATGAAGCTCCATCCGACCGTGTTCTACGAGTGGCAGCGTCGATTCTTCGAGAACGGGGTGAGAGCATTCGAGTCTGACGAGCAGCAGGAGTCGAAGCAGCTCCGAGTGAAGGTGGATGCGCTTGAGGCGAAGCTCAAGCGCAAAGACTCCGTGATGTCTAAGCTCGTTGAGGAGCTAGTCGCAGAAAAAAAAGAAATGGGGAGCTCTAATGAAGCCGGGGCTCTCATCCTGGTGCAATAGAATGGTCCCGTCCTCCTTTTTATAACGGCATCGAAGTGCCAAAGTTTGTCTGTAGTTAGCAGTGACAAACTGAAAAAAGAGAGGAGGGACCGAATGGAAACGTACCTTATTGGTGTCGATACATCCAAGCACAACTTTCAAGTATGCGGGGTGACCCGTGACGGACGAAAAACGTTTGCGCGAAAAGTGAACCGGAGCCAAGTTATCCGAGTTTTGACGGGTTATCCCGGTGCAAAGGTAGCGCTGGAGGTCGGCTCGGGGGCTCATTTTTTGGGTCGTACGCTCAAAGGGTTGGGGCACGAAGTACTTCTAATTCCGGTATTTTTTGTAAAACCGTATCTAAAGTCGCAAAAGAACGACCGCAACGACGCTGAGGCGATAGCGGAGGCGGCGCTTCGCCCCGGGATGCGTTTTGTACCGGTAAAGGCAGAAGCGCAGCAGGATATTCAGAACCTTCACCGGGTGCGGGAGCGGCTTATCGGGAACCGTACCGCGGTGGTGAATCAGATCCGGGGGCTTTTAGCGGAGTACGGGGTGGTTATTCCTGGAAGGGGTCACAAAGCTCCGAAGCGCGCTCCCTGAACTCCTTCCGCGACTGGAGGAGCAGCTCTCAACGCTAACGGTGAACGTGCTCCTCGGATTACAGGAGGAGCTCCGCTACTACGATGACGCCCCAATACTGGTGCATGGCAACCAGGGATCTCATTGATGCGATTGGTGGTTGCCGATTCTGCTTGAGTTTCCGGCAGCGGGAACTCCCC
>JBILDU010000098.1:0-10805 GCA_044352465.1 Bdellovibrionota bacterium | reverse complement strand
TCCGATTCACCGAGCTCCACACATCGGCGTATGACCTCATCGTGATACGCCGGGTCTCAGCGGTGGCTCGACTCTCGGCTCAGCTCACCCTGCCCGATTCGAAGCTCGCTATAGAGACCAGCGGCGAAAGTTCTTCGTTCGAGCGGTTCGGTTTCAAGCCGCAGCTCGAGGCGGCGCTCGCGGAAGCTCTGGCGCTGGCGTCCCGCCAACTTGCGATTACCCTTCAAACGACCCCCGCATTCAGGTATCCTCAAAGGCGCGTGTCTCCAATGTCGCAACAAGGACCATAAGCCTGCATGACCTGGCGTACGACGGTGTTCAAATTACTCACAACGTACTTTCGACGCGTCAAGGTGCCGCCGAGCTTTGAGCGCATCGCACACGCACCGAGCGATTACACCATCGTAACGCAGAGCGCTGCGCCCGTCTTTGAGGCGTTACTCACCTCGTTTGCGCAACGCTCCGGGCTTGAGGGAGTGCGGTATTGCGACCGTGTCGCTATCGAGCAGCCGAAATCGCGGGAGCCAAATACGCTCTATTGGCTCAGTATCCACGACGCGGAACTCCTTGATCGCCTCGCCCCGGTGGTGCAGCAGCACAAACTTACCTCCTTCAACATCTTTGAGCGGCGGGGTCCGATTCGAACGAATCCGCAGCACAAGATAAATCGCCTACGACTCCTCGGACTGGTCCTCGCGGCCCGGATTTTGGTCATTATTTTCGGCGAGCCGCTCGCAACTGAGGCACGTCCGATACCGAGTGGTAAGCAGTTAGCGCGGCGACTCAAAGTCGACTTCTATCGCAACCTGAAACTCGTTCGCGGGACACCGTTCCAGTCGATCGAGACACAGGAGCGACTCCTTCTGGCCGGCGCTGAGTTTGAGCGCGAGGTTGAAATCGTCGCCTCACGACAAAAAGAATCGACTGAGGCCATACGCCGTAAAGCGCGGCGAAGTTTCTATTCGATGGCGGCGAATCCCACCAGTTCGATCTACGTCATTGGCGCACCGATCGTTCGATTCCTCATTCGCCGTCTCTTCAATTCGGTTCTCGCCACCGGCATCGACCGACTCGTTGCGACGAATAAGGAACACACCGTCATTATCGTGCCGATGCATCGGAGTCACCTCGACTACATCTTGGTTGGCAGTAAGCTCTACGAATCGAACCTCAATCCTCCGGTAGTGGCGGCGGGAGTAAACTTAAGCTTCTGGCCCATCGGCTATATTATCCGCAGCTTTGGGGGATATTTCGTCAAGCGCAACGCCCGGAGCGACCGGATTCACACGATGTTGCTCCGTCGCTACGTGGCTTATCTCGTCAAGCGGGGGCATCTCCACGAATTCTTTATTGAGGGTGGGCGAAGTCGAAACGGGCGGATGCGCGCTCCGCGCCTCGGACTCCTCAGCATTATGGTCAGCGCCTACCTCAAAGGTCAGCGTCGTGAGATCGCCTTTGTACCCGTATCGATTACCTACGAGAACGTCATCGAAGACGCGGTCTTCGGCGAGGAGAACACCGGCCAGGGAAAGAAAAAGGAGAGCCTTGGATCGCTGCTCGCCGCGCGGGACCTCCTCGGGAAAAGATATGGGGAGGTGATCCTCAATTTCGGTGCGCCGATCTCCCTCGCGGCTGCGGTCGAGCGCCAACGCGGGGCGCGCCTTGAAAAAGCGACCGACGAACGTGAGCTGATCGCCACTTTGGCCGCGAACCTGACCGATCGGATTCGAACGCAAACCAATCCGAGCCTGACAAGCCTCGCTATCGCCGCACTAATGATGGCGCCCCGATACGGGCTAACTC
The DNA here is from genome assembly GCA_044352465.1 of Bdellovibrionota bacterium. Lineage (GTDB taxonomy): Bacteria > Bdellovibrionota_C > UBA2361 > UBA2361 > UBA2361 > JBILDU01. The sequence goes on along the minus strand of JBILDU010000098.1, from coordinate 9,002 downwards.
GCACGGCTCTCGCCGCAGCGGTACGCAATCTCGCCCGCCTTATTGAGGTGGCTCGCACCATCGACCCCGAAGTTGGGGCACCAACCCCGAGCCTCCAAAACTTTTTGGCGGGTCGGGATCATATTATCGATAACATCACCCGCGGCGGGATAGTATCAAGCGGCGACTTTCTCGGCGACATCGGACTCTTCATCGAAGGCAAGCGGCGCTTCACAGCGGACTTCTATCGCAACAGCACAACCCATCTTTTTTGGCCGGCGAGCCTCCTTGCCGTCAGTGAACTCGTTCGTGGGCATATCGACACAAATTTCGCGCTCCAGCTCTTCGATATCTTCGCCACCGACTATCTCCTGGGGGCGCGTGAGGATTTTGCAAAGACCCTCGACCAGCACATCGAGGTGCTGAGTACGTACGGCATATTGGCCCAGTCCGACGGAACTCGATCGTTTACCGATCGCTCGCTCGGTGTATTCAACCCCGCTGTCCTGCTCGCGCCGATACAGACGATGCTCTGGATCTACGATAATCTCCTGACGACCCCTGGCATGACGGCGACGCCCGGCCCAGCCAAGGTAGGGGTGGGGGCGATTCCGTTAAAGATCATCCCCTACGGACCGTTTCTCGCAAAGCTGCATGACGACTTCGAGCACGCGGTCTATCTCAATGTGGCGGTGCGCACCGAGGCGGCATCACGAACAAACATCGAGAGCGCGCTCGAGGCGCTTCACCAACGGGGGATTATCAACCTCGTCGAGTCGGGCGGGCATCGCCGCGAGATTGCGCTCCTCCGGGAGAATGCCACCGAAGTGATGTTACTGCGCGACGCTGAGCGGGCCATCTCGAATTGGCTGCTCGTTGGCGGGGACATGCGCCACAAGGGAGATATTCGCCCGTCCCTCCGTTTGATCGACCAGTCGGCATGACCCTCCCGCAGCCCGAAGGTTTCGTTCCCCGTCGAGCGGTGTTACGTATCGCGGTTTTAGGGGAAGGACTTTTGATCGTTGGCGCACTCGCCTGGATTCTCCTCCGCGATTTATCGATTCCCGTGTCCCTTTCACGAACAACGATCGCCCAGGCGTTGGCATTGACCGGCCCGCTCGTTCTCTTAAATCTCTATGTTTTCCTCGGTCCCGATGGTCCTCGCTTACGGCACCCCTCTTGGCGGATCTTCGCTGAGCAGTTTGTCCGTCCTCTGTGCGCCGACCTCACTCCCGGTGCGGCTCTCGTCGTCAGCCTCCTCGCCGGTCTCGGTGAAGAGCTCGTGTTCCGGGGAGTGCTCCTCACGGAATTACGACCATGGTGTGGCGACGTAGGAGCGGTGTTGATTTCCGGTATCCTCTTCGGGTGGGTCCACTTTTTAAGCTTGTGGCAAAGGTTTATCCCGGTGGTCCTCGCTTACTGTTTCTTCGGTATAGTTCTCGGATCGATCTACCTCTACACGAACGATCTTATGCTTCTGATCTTGTTGCATGCTTTTTATGATTTTGCGGTGATTCTCGCCGTCAGGCGAGACACCCGCCGCAGCCGGGGACGCGCGGGCTCGCCACAGATGTAGTATCGCGTCAGGCGGGTGGCATGGAAGAGGCGCGTTCTCTGTAAAAGAAACCTTTCAGGGTGAAAAATGAAACGAGGGACGGTCGGCCCGGGGTGCCACAAGCAGTGGACTACCCCGGACCGACAGCTGCCCCATTCAGATCAACGCGTCGCCACGGAACGATTGAGCGTCAGTCGGGTCAGCATGTGATGACACTCGACCAACGCCTCCCGCTCCTGGAGTCCCTTCATCAGCTTCACCGCGATCGCGTTGAGCTCCCCCATGAGACCCCCCGGCTCCCGAAACGCGAGGCTCGAGTCCAGCACCGTGGTATTCGAAAACACCACCGTGAGAACACCACGCGTGCCAGGCGAGACGTAGAGCTCGCACTTGATGAACCCCGTGAGGTACGGAGCTCCGTTCACAAGGCGCTCCTCGAGGTACTCCTCGATGAGGTTGCCCGCCCGAGTAGCTGCCCACTCAGGATTGAGGAACGTCCGGGGACGGGCCGAACCGAGACTCATCGGAACGAGCACCCTCCACGGGCGATACGCCAGCACTTCAAAGGAAACGTCCATCGACACAAAACCTCCTCTCAGTCGAAAACCCGGCCTCTCATCGGCGACGCGCCGATTCATGTAGAGAAAGAGTACGGGTTCGCGGCTTCAAAAACGGTCGATTGAGGATCAAGATGCCCCTCAATCGACCGCTTTGAGCCGTACGACTGCAGGTGAGAACCGTGTATTACAGAGACCGCGACCTCGACGGCGCTCCCCAAAAGAGAGGCTATCGAAGCCACGTCAGCGATGACTACCCAAAGCGTCGAAGCGATAAAGAACGGACCGAAACGGTAGCACAAAACGTAGTTTCACTCAAAACCAGCGCCTCAGCGACGGTGCCCCCCAGGGTGAATGATAACGGTATGAGGTGTGGCCCTCTGTTCTTTTGGCGAAGAGTTCGTCCCTCCATTTGAAGGAGGTGCATTCCTGGAGGCTCAGTAATCTGATTGCCAAGAGGCCACCGATAAAAACTGGTAGGTCGAAGCAGACAGCCGCAGCTCGGGATCTCTCCGTTATCCGGGATGGCGTTGATCCTGCATTCGGTTTGACTTCAGGGCAACTCGTCTCGTATCGTCGCCGCATCACTTTTTACTCCCCCTTAGGAGCTCCGATGTCCCGAACTCTGCGTATTTTCCTCCTGTGTACCGTCGCTATCGTGCTCGCCCTCGGAGGGTGCTCAAGGAAAGATGACTCGGCAACCGCAGGGGGGATCTCCCCGACCGCTCCTGCGAGTGAGCTCCTCGAGCGCCTTCCAGTGACAACTCTGGGGTTTATCTTCTCCGACACAACATCGAAGGCCTACAGCGCCTATAAGCGCTCTCCGTGGTATCAGCCGGCGGATAAGTATCTAGAAAAGCTGAGCTCGATAGAAGGCGAAATTCCCGGGATAGCTGCCCTCTTAAACGTGGCGAAGAAGTCTCCCTTCTTCCTTAGCGGCAGCGATAAGGAGGGATTCGAGGGGGTGCTTTTTGTCTCAGGAGATGGCTCCGTTCCCGGCTCTCACGTTGGATTTTGGGCGAAAACGGCCTCCCCGATCGATCCAGCAGCTTTTCTCTCAACCATGGAGAGCGCGCTTAAGGAATCGGGAGCAACCCCAAAGCGGGAGAAGATCGGCGAGGTGGAGGCTCTCACCGTTGCCATGAATCTCGAGGGTGCTGATTCTTCCAACCTACACATCGTTGCGCTCCCTGACAGGTACGGCATGGTCTCGAGCCGCGCCCTGGCTGAGCGACTACTCAAGCCGCTGGAGAGCATTGCGGAGAGTGACCGTGGTATCAGAGCACTCAAAAACCGGGCCTCGTTCCAACGTGCCGAGGCGCGGTCAGCGCAAGTGGCGGGACAGTTCGTGTTTGGATTCCTCGACGTTAGTGCGCTCGAAGGCCTCGTGCGCGATCTAACGCCGTCAGATACCTCAACGCCCCCCGGCAAAGCAGAGGAGTCGCTCCCCTTCGAGACCGTCGCCTTTTGTCGCTCGATGAGCGAGGGCCTGCATGACTATGTGTGGCTCGGGACAAAGCCCGGGGGTATCCCCCAGGATGCCCTGAGTGCGCTCGCCAGCGCGGGGGAGCACAGTGGGATGAAAAACGCCCCCGTAAACGCTGTCGGGGTGTTACGCGTGGATGGTGCGGTTCTCCGGGCGGCGAAGAGTGGTGCCCTCTCCGCGATGTCACCGGAGGAGCAGCGCCAGATCGCAACTGCGAGTGCGCCACTCGAGGGAGTTAAAGGAATTACCCTTATCGTGCGCAACGCGTCGGGTGCCTCCCCCTTCCCCGAGATCACCGTGATGGCGGAAACAAGCGAACCAGCGGCGCTCCAGGGGACACTCAAGGGACTCCTCGGGGGTCTTGTGGCGAGTGGCGGCCTCCCGGTCTCCGGATGGCAGACGAGAGAGGTCGCTGGGGCCAAGGTCGACTTTATGGTTAGCCCGATCGGTGTTGGGCTCTTCATGGGAACGGTTAATGGAAATCTCGTCATCTCAAGCGCGGATGGGGCGTTCGCCGATCTCCGCGAGGGTCGCACAGCTCCAGAAGTCGAGCGATTCGTACGCAGCGATCGGTTTAAAGGGGATTCGCGACCGCTGGCGCTTTTCTATCTGAGCGGCAACCGGCTCGTCAGTCTGATCGAATCGGTACAGGCAAGCCTCGCAATGTTCACCGGGGGAAAGAGTATGGTGGCTCCGGAGGATTTGGAGGCACTCCGCACCTTAGGCGAGATCGGCGCCGCGGTTAGCTTCGGCGAGGATGCCTTTAAAGTTCACACGACGTACATCGCCGAAGCGAGTAAGTAAGGTTCGAATTACCGCAGTGTAGGAAACGTGAGCGCGGGAGGGCTTCGCCCTGCCCCGCCCACCCCTAGCCCGAACTTCCCAAACGTGTTTTTACTGCGCGCCACGCCCTAAATCCCCGCCATTGCCGGTAACTTATCCGGCGCTGTGATGAATTTCATGTGGCTCCACCAGCCGCTACGCCAAACTACGGCGACCGCGTTCCCCTCGTTGACATCCAAACTTACTAAGAGGCGGCGCGGAGCCTCCCCTGTCAGCGCTGATATCGCCCGATGCGTTTCAGCGCGGTTTTACACGAATCACGGTTAAGACGGTGAACGTATGGAAATCCTCGATAAACTCCTCGATATCTCAAGCCGACTCGATCACCTCGAACAGTCCGCCGAGTGGATCGCCAAGGAAACCGTGCATACCGACAACGCGATATCTCAAACCGGAACCCTCATCTGCGTCCTCGCTGACGAGCTGCGGGAGCGGGTTTATGCACTCGTGCGTGAGCTCGAACTCGCTGACAGCGCCGACAAGTTGCATTAACTAAGAACTGTTTTCGCTGGGTCTAAAGCTGGGGTTGGTTCCCCGATCTGACGCCAGTCGCTCCGCTTCATATTGCCCGCAGAGCTTGAGCTGAGCCCTCCATTTTAAAGCAAGCCCTCCCGCGGGCCTATGCGTCCCCAACGTCAACCGACCGAGAAGCGGCACAGCCCCCTCGGCCCCCCTTCGGTTAGGGAATGCCCTGATTTCATGGGGATATCTCCGCCCCAGACTGACCCTTTTTTCGACTGAAGCAGTCTCCCTTCTCACCCGGATTAGTGGGTGAATAAAGGGCGGTAAAGGCTGTATGTCATCGCAGGTGGTTCTACAAATTTCTCGCACCCCGGATCGGCACCCGGTCGCACCTGCGAACTCCGATACGTTGGTTGCCCCCCGCTCCCGCGAAGTCGTGATCCTTGGATTAATTCTCGCTATCTTGCAGGTCTTGGACGGTTACCTAACCGGGATCGGGGTTTACCACTTCGGCACTGAGATCGAGGGGAACGTGTTCCTGCGTTCCCTCATGGAGAACTACGGCTTCGTGCCGACGCTGGTCTTAACGAAAACCCTCGCACTCGGAATCATCGCGCTCCTCTGCTCCCTCTGTACCCAGGTGGGCTGGCTGCCAGCGGCTCTGAAAGGGGTTATCGCGATCTACCTCGTCTGCGCGGTCATTCCGTGGTGCTACATCGTCTCGCAGCATATTCTCTAGTCCCCCTTTCAATCGTTTTTTTATGCCCGTTCCAGCGTAGCGGTGGACGAAGCATTCGACGGAGCTGACGCTACCGGCTCACGGCCGACCCCTTGCCTCCAGCACACCAGCTCCAAGCTCCGGAAAGGCAGCAAAATGGGCTCTCCGGGGCGTCGCGGGGTTAGTTCTTTACGGTGACCGGGCTCCTCTGCGATACTGACTTTTATCGAGTATTTTTGGACGGCAAACAGGTCCGAGCAACGTATGCGGATAACAAAGTGGGGTGAGTACGGCATCTTGTGTAGTCTCTACCTTGCCCGTCGGTATGACGATCCTGCGGTAGGTGCGGCAGACATAGCTCGCGCGCAGGTGATTCCGATCCAATACACCCAACAGATCTTACAACGACTTCGCAAAGGGAAGATTATCCGCAGTATCCGAGGACCTCACGGTGGGTATCGACTCACCCGCGAACCTGAGAAGATCTCTTTGAAGGACATTCTCTACGCTGCTGAGGGAGCCACCTTTGAGGTCATCTGCGAAGAGAAACCGATCCACGAAGAGTGTAGCGGAGAGAGCTGCGGACTCGGTCGGATCTGGTACGAACTACGGGAACAGATCGACACTATGCTCGCGGCGCGGTCCCTCGCCATGTTGATGAAACTTGATGCGGAGGCACAGGGAGCTCTCGTGCCCGGGCCGAAAAGCGGACGGGGGGCTTCGATATCTCTGGCGAAAAACTCGTAGGTGTCGTTGCCAGAGGACTCTGCTATTCCCAGGTGGTGCGAGGTAGGTTCGCTCTACAATCCGAGGTATCCAAGAAACTGCCGGCCTAAAACCCACGCTTCAGCACCAAAGATCCAGACCAGCGCGAGGATTGAAACGAAGAAAGCACCCAGGATCAGCGCCACCCCACGGAGCGAAACAAAGCGGCTCCATGAGCGCGCGACCACTTTATTCGTCAGATAGCTATTGAGCTGCAGACGCGGTTCCACTCGCACGATCGGCTCCCGTGGATCGCCTTCGCCCTCGTCGAGCATGGCAGCACGCATCTCCTGCGCCGACTGGAATCGCTTGAGCGGCTCGATTTCCAGCGCTCGCTCGATAATCCGCACGAATTTCTTGGGTAGCCCCGCCAGTGTGAGCGCGGGAATTCGGTAATCAGTTTTCACCAAATAATCGAGCGCGGCGCTTCCATGCTTACCCGCCAGCCGACGCCGACCGGTCGCGATTTCGTAGAGCACCAACCCCGCGGCCCAAAGATCACCCCGATAATCATAGGCGCCCCCCTCGACGTACTCAGGTGGCATGTACGGTGGTGTCCCAAGAAGGCAATTTGATCGAGGTTCACCCGATTGAGGGCGTAACATCAATCCGAAATCGCCAAGTTTCACCACACCGTCGGCCCGCAAAAAGATGTTCTCAAGTTTGAGATCGCGGTGACAAATGCCGTGGGCATGCAACGCCTCTAACGCGGAACAGAGCTGTACAAAGATATGCTCGACCTGCTCGTTCGGAATCGCCCCCCGCTTCAACCGTTCGGCAAGATCCTCTCCGTCGACGAATTCCATCGTAATTGCAACGGTGCCGTCGAGTTGGATAATGTCGTAAGATTTAACGATGTTGGGGTGTTGAATCTCCGCACTCAACGAGGCTTCATCAAGAAAGCGCTGCGTTGTCTCGGCCGCAAAGACCTTGTCATCCACCAGGAGCTTCAGCGCTACCTCACGCCCCCCACAAGCGCGATCGCGCGCCAGATAGACAAATGCCTCCGAGCCAAATCCCAATACCTCGACGATCTCGAACCGATCGGCGAGCTCAGGATGAGCCAAGATGTTCTTCGCAGCAGAGCTGTTCCCGAAATCCACGTCGTGCGTCTCTATCCCTCGAGGCAGGCAGCCTCAGCCTTCCCCCAAAGGAATCTCATCGGCATCTCCCGGCAGAGCGTGAAGCATTTTCAACGCCCCCCACCGCGCACACCTTAACCCACTAGAATCAATAGCCAAACGGGAACACGTCGCGGGTTCCGCCTAATCGGTCAAGGTGGTAACCAATAGCGTTGCCTTGCCTGAACGCACGACCTCGAGCGATACCGTCGATTCGGCACCGAGGAGTTTGACGTATTTGCGAAACCCCTCCGGCTCGTAAACAAGGTAATCATTCGCCGCAATTAGAATATCAGCCGTCTGTAATCCAAGGAGTGCGTACGGGGTGCCGCTGCCGACATCGAAGAGACGGTATTCGGGGATCCCACCGCCAGCGGTCTCGCGTCGAAAGACGGGGACGAGTCTCAGCCGATCTCCTGCCACACTGCGATCGACGGCCGCTTGAAAATCACGCCGAGCAACGGTCCGTTGAACTGTCTCCCGATTAGTCGGGGCAACCGCACGAACATCGGAGATCTTCGTCGCCGACGGAGCTTGAGAAAACGAGCATCCTATCAACCCCGAAACAGCTATCAAGAACGCGAGCTGGAACACCCTCATTTCGCTACGTGTCATCTGCATGCACTCCCCCTTAAAGATACTATTCATTCGGCGAAGCGCTCCCCCACGACAAAGCTCGAGAAGGTCTATCCTCACCGTAGTCCCACGAAGCTGCCCGCGAACACGTTTGACGCGATACGCAGCGGAGAAACGTTCGCAGTAGTTTCTCAAACCACCTCGAAGAGTAACGCCGAACACCGGTTCGAGCTCACCCGGACGTCCCGACCTCCGAACGATCGATGACGCAGAGCTGCTCTACCATCGAGCGATCGAGTCGCACCAATCGAGCCGCCTCAGCGAGTCGTATCGCCCTCAAGGTGGCGTAGGTAACTTCGATCTCATCGTTTACCAAGAAGTAATCTACCTGGTGACGATCCGCCATCCCCGACAGTAAGGCTCCATACTCAGCCGACGCTGTTTGCAACCTTACCTGCAACTCAGCGTCATCCACCGGCGCGCGCGAACGAAGTCGATCGATTAAGGCCCGGGTGTTTGGCGGCACCATAAAGACCACAACGGTGTGGTTGGGGTACTCCCGTTTAAATCGGAGCGCTCCCCGGATATCGATATCGAGCAAGAGATCCACACCCCGAGCTATCGCCTCATCGAGCGTTGCGCGGAGGGTCCCGTACAGATTTCCATGTACCTCCTCGGATTCATAGAAATCACCGCGCGCTCTTTTTGCAAGAAACTCCTCACGGGACACAAAAAAATAGTTCCTCCCATGCACCTCACCGATGCGGGGGGGGCGACTTGTCACCGAAATTGAGGGAGTCACTTCAGTCGGAAAATCCGCGAGGAGCCGTGCCCGCAAGGTTGTTTTCCCCCCTCCGGCCGGCCCAACGAGACACAACAACATTCCTTGACGCCGCACCGACTCCCCCTACTCTAAATTCTGCACCTGCTCACGCATCTT
>JBILDU010000026.1:0-33946 GCA_044352465.1 Bdellovibrionota bacterium | reverse complement strand
ACCCGCATCAACCCACTCGCCGCACCGACCCGCACCGTTGCGTCCCCAACGAAACTCATCGCCCGAAAACCCGCACCGAGGCGGATAACACATTCAGCGATACCTCGATCGTCGATGAGGAGATTACTTCCCGCTCCCAGAACTCGGTAGGTGACCCCGGCCTGCCATAAGGCACGGAGGAGCTCCGCCAGCTGCTCCTCGTTCTCCGGCTCACAGAGAGCCCCCAGAACGCCACCCGCCGCGATGGTTGTCACCTCCGCAGCAGGGACGTCGTACCGCATACGTATCCCTAAGGGGGTCATAATGTCGTGGAGGGGTCGGATACTCATCTGCTCACGGGGAAGCTTAGCCGTTGGAGAGCTTCGTCAGCTCGCTGGCAAGGCGCTCCGCAAACCCACCGATCGAGCCTGCGCCGAGGCATACAATCACATCACCCGGCGCCACTTCACTCACGAGGCTGGCCAGCACCTCATCGAAATCTTTGATATACCGGGCTGCGGGGTGGGCGATGGCGCCGGCGAGCGCCTCCCCTGTAATTCCCTCAATCGGGGGCTCGCTCGCCGCATAAATCTCGGTCACCGTGAGACGATCGCAATCACCGAAAGCATCGAGAAACATCACAAAGCAATCACGGGTGCGGGTGTACCGATGCGGCTGAAACACCACGTGCAGTCGTCGCAACTCGTTCCCCCACCCCGCGCGCACCGCTTGGATGGTCGCCTTTACCTCGGTCGGATGGTGCCCATAATCGTTGACCACGGTGACGCCACCGAATTCCCCCAAGACTTCGAGCCGGCGCTTCACTCCGGAGAATTCGCCGAGCGCTTGGGCGATCGTCTCCGAAGGGATCCCGAACTCAAGCCCCACCGCGATAGCCGCCAACGAATTCACCACGATATGCCGCCCAAGCATCGGGAGGTTCACGCGGGTTAAGGTCTCACCGTTCCTCACCACATCGAACGAGGTACCACCTCTCCGCGGTTCAATATGAAGCGCGCGCAGCTGCGCCTGTGGCGCGAGTCCGTAGGTAACCTTCCGCCCCCTATACCGCTCAGCCAGATCACGCACCCGAGGATCATCGACACACAACACGGCGAGGCCATAGAACGGAACCGAACGAACGAACTGAGCGAACGACTCCTCGAGCTCAGCCAGCGACGCGTACGCACTCAGATGCTCGGCGTCGATGTTCGTGACGACCGCGATCGTCGGGCGAAGGAGGAGAAAGCTCCGATCACTCTCATCGGTCTCCGCGACCAAATAATCGCTCCGGCCAAGTTTCCCCCCCGAGCCGATCGACTTCACTTGTCCGCCGATCACAACGGTGGGATCGAGTCCCCCACGTTCGAGGATCGCCGCCGTCATACTGGTCGTGGTGGTCTTGCCGTGGGAACCGGCAACCCCAACCCCATATTTGAGCCGCATTAACTCAGCAAGCACCTCAGCCCGGCGTACGATCGGGAGGCCCCGGCGCTCAGCCTCGATTATCTCGGGATTCGTCGGTTCGATCGCTGAAGAGTACACGAGCAGCGAGGCCCCCTCGGGCAGATGCTCGGCCGCATGCCCTTCAAAAACCTCAGCTCCGAGCTGGCGCAACCGTACCACCGTGGCACTTATCTTTTGGTCGGATCCGGATACCCGGAAACCGAGGTTAAGTAAGATCTCGGCGAGGCCAGACATTCCTGAGCCCCCGATACCGGTAAAATGAAAACGCAGCGCTGAATTATACATGGATAAAGGCTCGTTACCGCTGACCACAGTTGAGTGCGGGTGAAAAAGCTCTGGGGAGAGACTACCAGCTTTCTTCCGCAGTGTCATGGCTTGGTGGGGCCTCTCTCACCCCATTTCCAGGGTTTCATTCAAAGCGGCCCAATCGCCCTGTTTCGCTCCCCAAAGGGGTGACGTATGCTCGGAGCGGTCAATTCACGTCGCCACAGGAGCACCTATGGGAGCCCGAATATTCGTTGCCGCAACCCTCATCGTCTCACTGAGCGGCATCGCCTCACTGAGCGGGTGTATCCATAAACCAGAGGGTCCAGCGGAGCGAATCGGACGGAGCATCGATGAGATATCCTCCGCGATCGATGACATGAGCCCTGACGACGAAACGCAAAGGGATCGGATCCGGCGCGAGCGAGAACGGCGCGAACGGGAGACCGCTGCCCGGCGTGACCGATTCGACCGAGACGAGAGCGATAGCGGCCGATTCGACCGGGGGGATCGCTCTGATGATGATGAGTTCGCCGACCCCTACGGGGACCGGGGGGAACAGCTTCCCCCGTTACCTGAGGACGAGTTCCGCTCCCCCGAGCCAGCCGAGCTTCCACCGTTTGATGTGCCTTACGGTGGACGCTCGGGCGGGCGGGAAAGGTATTGAGAAGCCCCTCCACCTTTTGATTGATCGGTTGCGCGAGCCCGGAGTAGAATCGTTCCGAATTATCGGGACCATCTGTGTTGCGACGTTTGGCTGGAGTCTCGCTTAGCTGGAGTTCAACGGGCCCCAACGAAACTTGAAGCGATTCGGACATGGGTCGGAGCCGACTTTTGAAATCACTTTCGAGCCCCGCCGGAAAGCCCCGCCGTAGCGCAATGACCACGCACCGTTGCTTTACTACCGTCACTTTGCGAGCAAACCTTTAGGAAAGGACCACCCTGGAGCGAACATGGAAACAGTCGAATCGAAATCAGCGAATCCGGCTCCTACCGAGCCCCTTCGATTTTCCGCGAAACTTCTCGCGGCGATCGGCCCCCAGGGGATGCTTCATCACCCCTTCTATCGGGCTTGGGAGATGGGTGAGCTTCCCCGAGAGGTGCTTAAAACCTACTCGAAGCAGTACTTTCATCATGTGAACGCCTTTCCCCGTTATTTAAGCGCAACCCACTCCTGCTGTGGTGACATCGCGAGCCGTCAGGTCCTTCTTGAAAACCTCATCGACGAGGAACACGGAGCAAAGAATCATCCGGCGCTGTGGTTGCAATTCGCTGAGGGCATGGGCGCAAGTCGAGCCGATGCCGCGGGAGAGACGCTCCGGCCGGAAACCCAGAACCTCATCGACACCTTTATGCGCCTCGCCCAATCGTCGTACGCCGAGGGCGTCGGGGCGTTGTTTGCCTACGAGCAACAGATTCCACAGGTCGCGCTGACCAAGGCCGCTGGTCTCAAGAAGTTTTACGGTGCAGACGATCCTCGCACCCTTGAATACTTCACGGTGCATGCCGAGATCGATGTGCACCATGCCGAGGCGACGCGGCAGCTCATCGATGCCCTTCCAGAGAGCGAGCAGGGCAAGGCTCTTGCGGCGGCCCACACCGTGAGTGCGGCGCTCTGGAGTTTCCTCGATGGGATGGAGGCTGAACGAGCGAACGTCCACTAAGCGGTCGGTACCGCCCTTCGACCCCTCAGGAGGGCGGTGCCGCTACTTTGATCAATCCGGGGCCTCCCTCCGCGGCATCTTACTTCGTGAAAGCAACATGACTTTTGGATGGGCCCTCAACCATCCCGTCACCCCGACAGGCGATCCACCTCTATGATGTCTTCCCCCGCCCCGCACCTATCGATAATTATCCCGGTGTTTAACCAATGGACGTTCACTCAGGCTTGCCTTGAGACCATACGCCGCAATACCGAACCCCACATACCGTACGAAGTGATCGTCGTCGACAACGCGTCTACCGACGAGACATCGAGCGGACTCGCCCAGTTTCAGGCAGCGTGGGCCGCTCTCCAGGTTGAGCGACTCCCCACCAACACCGGCTTCTCCCCCGCTTGTAATCGGGCCGCAGAGCTCGCGCGCGGGGAGTTCCTGGTATTCCTGAACAACGACACCGAACCCCAAGTGGGCTGGCTCACGCCCCTTCTCCGCGAGCTCGAGAAGCCCGGGATCGGCATCGTTGCGCCGAAACTCCTCTACCCCTCGAGCGGAACAATTAATCACGCGGGTTATGTATTCGGCTACAACAAATTCTGCGGGATTTATCACGAACTCCCCGGAGATCATCCACCCGCAAATGAGGCGCGAACCTACCAAGCGCTGTTGGGGGCTTGTGTGGTTCTTCGCCGCGATGTGTTTCGAGCGGTCGGAGGGTTCTCCCTCGATGGGCTCGAAGATATCGATCTATGCCTTAAGATAGGGGCCCGGGGAATGTTGGCGCGTTATATCCCGAGCTCGGTGGTGCACCACCACGGCTCGGTCACCCTGCGACTCAGCCCCCCCGGCTCATACCCGGTTACCGACGTCCGCGGCTTTGCGCAACGGTGGGGTCCCCACACTATCACGTGGGATGACTACTGGTGGTACCTCGGTGACGGCGCGTGGCCGTTCCCTCCCGGTGCCACCGAGGTGGACACCGCCCGCGCGATAGCCCAAGAATCGAATCGTCTCATTCGGGAGGGGGAGCGTGCGGCCGCGGCTCACGATTTACAGACAGCTAAGAATCTCCTGCGACGAGCCGGCGAGATTTGGCCGCACAATCCGTGGGCGTTTACTCGGTGCGCGGCCCTGCTCCAGTCCCATGGACCGCGGGCCGACTTACTCAGCTGGCTTGAGAAGCTTGAAGATTTTAGATTTTTTCCGAGCCTGTTTTTGGAGCTTGAAGAGGTCTTACGAGAGGTGCTCCCAGCAGAGGCGTGCGCGGCCATATTCGACCAAACCGCACCCCGATGAACCCAGCGCAAACCGACCTGCCGAGCTTTGCGCGCTACGTAGCGAAGCCCCATCTGGGCTCCAGCCATTGGTGGGCGACTGAGCAACTGAAGAGTCTGCCCCCTTTGACGCGTATCCTTGATATCGGCTCTGGGAGCGGTGTCATCGGGGCAACCTTAAAAGAGCACAGATTCAGTGAGTTATATGCGGTCGAAAACGATCCGCCGACGGTCACTGAAACAGCTCCCCTCTACGCTCGAATCGAAGTAGATATCGCCGCCTATCGGACGGAGCGATTCGATGCGATTCTCCTACTCGATATTTTGGAGCATGTCGAAGACCCCCGCGACCTTCTCCTCAAGGCGGTTGACCTCCTCTCCCCCACCGGGTGCCTACTCATTTCGGTTCCGAATACTGCGCATTGGAGCGTTCGTATCCCGTTAGCGCTTGGGTTCTTCCACCGCTCTCACCGGGGTATCCTTGATCGAACCCACCGCCACTTCTTTACCCGCGCCCGGCTCCTGGAGCTTCTCGCGGAAATCCCGCACGAACTGGCGGTTGAACTCCGTGGATCGATCGCGCCAGCGGAGCTCGTGCTCCCCCGGGCCCTCACCGCCTCATGCCTCTATCGTGCTCTGTCAGCCGCGCGCCTCCGTATCGCCCAGTGGTTCCCCGAATTCGCGGCTTATCAACACCTCGCCCGTGTGACGATAAAAACCGTCCCGTAAGGGGCGAGTGCGCGTACGTATCGCGTTGACCCTCGCGCGATTCTGCCCTACCATTTCTCCTGACGGTGTATAGTTGCACTGATAAATCCCGAGCTGAGGCAAAGGGTTTGGTTGAGTCGTTTTGTGCGGGCACGTTGGATTCGGCGTGAATTGGATCCCTTACGAAACCTCTCACCGGAGGGAAATCCCTAGGGACGGCCATTTCCCGATGATTCTTTAGAGAGAGATGACCGCTACGATCGCAGAGAGCCTAAACTTTAAAAATGCCCTCCCCGCATGACCCGTCAACGTCGTAAATCATCATCCCCTCCGATCGTTGGCATCATCATGGGATCAACCTCTGACTGGCCGACCATGGAGCACGCCGCGGTCGTACTCAGTGAGGTGGGAGTTCCCTACGAGGTCAAGGTCGTATCGGCGCACCGCACCCCCGATCTTTTGTTTGCATACGCTGAGAACGCCGCCCAACGGGGACTCGAAGTCATCATTGCGGGAGCGGGTGGCGCGGCCCACCTTCCGGGGATGGCGGCGAGCAAGACGACGGTGCCGGTCCTCGGCGTCCCCGTCGAATCACGGGCATTAAAAGGGCTCGACTCACTCCTCTCGATCGCCCAAATGCCTGCCGGAATCCCGGTGGGCACTCTGGCGATCGGTCCAGCAGGTGCCACCAACGCAGGACTTCTCGCCGCAGCGATCGTCGGTCGCGGTCGACCCGCGATTCTGCGAGCCCTAAAGGAAAGGCGCCGCACCCAAACCGCCAAGGTTCTGGCGGTTCCCGACCCGCGAACGCCAGGTAAAGGGTCCGCCCCGAGAAAGAAACGACGATGAAGATCGGCATCCTCGGTGGTGGACAGCTCGGCCGAATGTTAGCCCTCTCGGGCTACCCCCTCGGCCTCGATTTTGTGTTCTACGAACCGACGGAGGGCGCTCCGACCTCTCGGATCGCCCCGACCATCCGAGGCGCCTTCGATGAGACCGCGATGCTCGCTCGGTTCGCGGCAGAGGTTGATGTCGTCACCTACGAACTTGAACACCTCCCCCTTCAAGCGGTCGAGTGCATCGAACCGACGAGGCCGGTCTACCCACCACCCCAGGCTCTCGCGATCGGGCAAAATCGGATCCGCGAGAAAACGTTTTTTCAGTCGCTCGGAGTGCCGACACCACGCTTCGCGCCGATCACCTGTTCGGGGGATCTCGCAGCTGCCCTCGAGCAGGTCGGATCGCCGGCGGTGTTAAAAACCACCCTGCAGGGGTACGATGGGAAAGGCCAGCGGAGGGTCAATTCCGTTCACGAGGCTACACAAGCTTTCGTGGAGCTCGGGGGTAACGAGCTCATCGCCGAGGAATTCATCTCCTTTGAGCGAGAGGTCTCCATCGTTGCGGTGCGAAGCCGCGCCGGGGAGACTCGCTTCTATCCCCTCGTGCAAAACCATCATTCAAGCGGCATTCTCATTCGCACCGAGGCACCTGCGCCGGCACTCACGCCCGCCCTCCAGCTTGAAGCGGAGGATCTGTGCCAACGCATTCTCAACGCGCTTGATTACGTCGGTGTCCTCACTATCGAGTTTTTTGTGCGGGGGGGACACCTCGTGGCGAACGAGATGGCACCCCGCGTCCACAACTCCGGTCACTGGACGATCGAGGGCGCGACCACGAGCCAATTTGAAAATCACCTTCGTGCCATCGCCGGACTTCCTCTCGGCACCACCACGGCGAGAGAGGAGTGGACCATGTTTAATCTCATCGGTGGGGAACCAACCCCGGCAAACTTCCTCGACGTTCCCGGCGCCCACCTACATCTCTACGGGAAGAGCTCCAAACCGGGTCGAAAAATCGGTCACGTTACCGTCCTCCGACGAGACGCCGCGGTGGTTGCAAAGCTTATTGCGAACGAGCTTGCGGCGCCTCAGGTTCGCTGAGCGAATTGCGATGAAACGCGAACTCCTCAACCACTCGCCCGTTGATGAGGTGCTCTTGAATAATCCGCTCCAAGACCTCAGGGGTACACCCGCGGTACCACACGCCCTCCGGGTATACAACGGCGATCGGCCCCTCCCGACATACACGAAAACACCCCACACGGGTGCGATAGACTGAAGGGTCGCCATCGACCAAATTCAACTCCACCAACCGACGCTTCAGAAACTCCCACGACTTCACACCCTCCTCAGCGGAGCAGCACTTCGGCTTATCTTGTGCCGTACACAAAAAGAGATGCCGACGAACTTTATCGAGCCCAAGCCGTTTGACCGTCGAATCTAAATCACTCATACCTTCCCCCACTTAACCGTCCTCTACCGTACCACACCCCAAGCTCCCTCCCTACCCTCGCCCGCACTTGGCACGCCGAAACAACGGTGCGATACTCAGAACCGGTCTATCCCAGCGTGAGTGTCTCCGTGTTCGGCGTCAGTCTCCCCGAGCTTATCGTCATCTTCGTCGTCGTGTTACTGGTCTTTGGCCCCGACAAATTGCCTGAGATCGCGCGGAGCTTCGGCAAATGGACCGGAGATTTTAGACGTACCTCTGACTCGCTGCGCCGTGAATTCTACCATTCGGTCTATAATCCGGTGGATTCAGCGCGGCGAGAGCTAACCTCAATGCGGCCAAGCCTGCAGCCCGTCGAGGAATCGAGGCCGGCGGCGCCGGAGAGCGCCCCGCCACCATCGCCCTCCGGTACTCCATCAACCGATGAGAAAAAAGAGGGTGCTTAAATGTCTACCCCGCCCCGTGAAATCGGTGACATGGATCTCTTTGGGCATCTTCGCGAGCTGCGGCGCAGACTCGTCAATTCTTTGCTCGCCATCCTCGTCGGTGCCATCGTTGCGTATTCATTTACCACTGAGATATTTGATTTCCTCTCGCGCCCCTATTTTGATGCCTTTCCGGACAACATCCTCATCGGTACCGGCCTGGCCGAGGCATTCATCCTCAAACTAAAAGTCGCTTTTTTTGCCGGAATTGTGCTCTCAAGCCCGGTGCTTTTCCTCCAGCTATGGCTTTTCATCGCTCCAGGTCTCTATGCCGGGGAGCGGCGACTCGCTTTCCCATTCGTCTTTTCCACCACGACCCTCTTTACCCTGGGGGTCTGGTTTTGTTACCGGTGGGTCTTCCCCTTCGCCTTTGAATTCTTTCGAGAGGAGTACATCTCGATCGGCGTGACCCCGACCGTACGGATCAGTGAGCATCTCGCGCTCATGGTTCAAGGCCTCGTTGGTTTCGGTGCGGTGTTCCAACTCCCCGTCATCGCCTTTTTTCTTGGTCGTCTCGGTATCATCGATGCCCAAACCCTCATTGGGGGAGCCCGCTACGCCATCGTTATCATCTTTATCGTCTCGGCGATCCTTACCCCCCCAGACGTCCTTACTCAGTTTTTAATGGCGGGGCCGATACTCCTCCTCTATGGACTAAGCATCTTGGTGGTTCGCTATACGGCCACCTCCCCAGAAGCGGATAAAGAGGCTCCCCAGTCACCTCTCGGCGAGAATACGAAAACTACGTAACGTTGTTTTATTGACGCCCGCCCCTGAATCCATGATCATAGAGAGAGTAGGGTTCGTTGGTGGGCTGCCATCCCTCCCCGTTCTTAGCTTCCCGAATGGCTCCCGCTGGCGTTCGAAACTCTACCGAAGACGGGGCACTCACTCGGAAACGGGTGAGTGCTTTTTTGTTTGTCTTGGGCTGCGTTCCCCCTTTCCGAGCGGTCGTTCCTTCCCATAAGGGGTATGATTTCCTATAGTACTCGGCGAATAATCAAAAAGCGTTGTTGCGATGCCCCGTCGACACCTTACAACTCCTATTCCCCTCTCCGAGATAGCACGCGTTGTGAACGGAGTCGTTCACGGAGATGCGACGACCCCGATTAGCAGTCTGTGTAGCTTCGACACACCGACCCCCCACGCCATCACGTTTAGCCGTGTCGCCAGCTCGCCACAGCTCACCAAGGTGCTCGCTGACCTCCGGTGTGGCGCGGTCATCGTCGATCATCGCGCGGTGTCTCCAGCGACTCCGCTTGCGATGCCGCTTATCGCTGTCACCGACCCCGTTCTTGCGATGACCAAGGTCGTGCCGCTCTTTTTTGAGGGCGCGGAACGCACCCAAGGAATTAGTCCGAAAGCAGACGTCGACCCCGGCGCCAAAATAGGGGCAAGGGTCACGATCGGAGCTTTTTCATCGATCGGTCCCCGAGTCGTGATTGAGGATGATGTGGTGATTCATCCCCATGTTGTTCTCTACCCCGGAGTGCACATCGGGGCACGCACGGTGCTCCACTCCGGTGCGATCATCCGAGAGGAGTGCGTTGTTGGCGCCGACTCGCTTGTGCAGAACGGTGCGGTAGTAGGCGCGGACGGCTTCGGATACACCCCCGACCCTACCCTCGGGCTTGCACCGGTCCCTCAGGTGGGCACCGTGGTGCTCGGCGACCGGGTCGACATCGGAGCCAATAGCTGCATCGACCGGGCGACCTTTGGGGAGACGAAGATCGGCCTTGGCACAAAGATCGACAATCTGGTTCAAGTCGGTCACAACACGGTTATCGGGCGGCACTCGATCCTGTGTGGACAGGTCGGCATCGCCGGGAGTTCGGTGATCGGCGACCAGGTGGTCCTGGCAGGTAGCGCTGGCGTGGCGGATCACATTTCGATTGCGTCTGGCGCTCGTTTTGCTTCCCGCTCGGGTGTCGTGCGCGATATCACCTCCAAAGGCGACTACGCGGGGTACCCTGCTGTTCCAGTGCGACAGTGGAACCGCGCGTTAGCAGCACTTCTTCGCCTAGGGAAACCGGGGGCGAAGGATAGCGGCGAAGGATGATTTTCGCGACGACCAAGCAGGGTCGGTAGCGGCCGGAAATGGCCGCGGCAGATGAATAGACACACCGCGGCGAGCCGCGCGGCCCCCGGCAACGTTTGGAGCAATGGACGTGAAGTACGAAAAGGTGCCCCACATGGTGACGAAGGAACAGCGAGTGCGGTGGAGATGCCGCCCAACCACCCCGTTTGTCTCCAGTCTGCTTGCCCTGACAGCAAGCGCTCTCCTTCTCGCGGGATGCGAGCGCCAGGAGGAGCCCGCCCCCGCAGTGAAGTCGGCAACGATACGGATCGTCCATGGACCGGAGCTGCGTAGCTACCTGAGCGAACTCAAAGAGCAGCTCTACCTGGCCCACCCGGTGCTCCCCGATGGAACGAAGATAACGATCGAACTTATCTCCGAGATCGGGATCATCGCCGCGCGTAAAATCGCCTCAGGGGAGTTTAAAAATGAAGCGTGGCTTACCTCCTCGACCTCGCTCGTGAATCTCGTCAATTCGTCGCTCCACGGACTCGGCGCGGAACAGACCGACTGCCTGCCGCTCTTTAGCACCCCGGTGGTTGCAGCTACTCGACCTGAAAATCGGGAGTTCTTTAATACATCGACCCACCGCTTCTCTTGGCGGGAAATATTCGAGTCCAAACTGGCGACCTCAGCCGAAAATCCCGATGCCGGCTACCTCTCCTACTCGCATGCAGCCCCGGACGCCTCGGTCTCCGGCATGGATAGCCTCCTCCTCCTCACCTACCTCGCGGCAAATAGCCCAGCACCGCTGACAGGTGACGGGATTGAACGGGGCTTGACCCTCAAGCGGCTCGAACGGTTCGAAGATGTTGTTTCAAACTACAGTCTGAGCGAGGCATTCCTCCTCGAACGCACCGCTCGAGCTACCACGAAACGAATCCGCTTCACCCTGACAACCGAGCAGCAGCTTGCCCTCTATAACGCCAACCGCGCGCCGGGAGCACCGGCGCTCACGGCGCTCTACCCTGAGGAGGGCTCGGTGGTACAAGACTATCAACTGTGCACCTCGAAAGCCGATTGGGTGACACCCGCCCAACAAGCCATCCTGCGGCTCTTCCGCGAAGTGATGACCTCCCCGGCGGCGCAGAAGGCCGCCCAAGCCAAAGGATTCCGCCTGAAGGACTCACCCGCAGCGGTGCCCCCCCTCACCCCCGAATTCGGAGTAGAGCTCAGCGCACTCTCGCAGACCTTCCCGCCGGCAGAGGGCTCGGCACTCAAGCTTCTGACGGAGCGGTGGGGTGAACTCAAACGTCCCGCAGCGCTCGCGGTTGTTCTCGACAACTCAGGGAGTATGGAGGGGGAGAATTTGCGGCTGTCGAAGGATTTTATCCGCAATTTGGTGGCCCGACTTCCCGAGCGAGACAAGAAAGCGCTGGTAACCTTCTCAACAACCGCCAAGGTGGAGTCGCCTTTCTCGGTCGATAGCGGCGCAGTCATACGCGCACTCGATCCGATTCAGTCGCTCGGCGGAAGCGCGGTGTATGACGGCATCCGGGCGGCCATGGAACTTATCGCATCCTCCGATCTCCGCTCGTTCCGAAAGTCGATCCTCGTCATCACCGATGGCCAAGACAAGAACTCAGAATCAACGCTCCAAGGACTCATCGATTCGCTCAACACCAAGCTCGTTCAGTACGACGTCAATCTCATCATCGTGGGGATCGATCGAGACGAAATCGATTTCTCCGATCTTGAGAAAATCGCTCGCGCCGCTAACGGTCTTTTCCGCGAAGCTCCCGTTACCCGGCTCCCCACCGTCCTCCAAGAGGTACAGCGGAATCTCTAGCTTTTTTATCTGGTCCGCCGGCGAGCTTCGTTCGGCTTAGCAGGCTCTTCGCAGCTTGGAGGGGATTTCTACACCTCTCGATTAAGCTCAGCCAATATTCGCATCCCCTTCAGGGTCAGATGGGGATCGTAGCGCTTAATACGGGTGGAATGGGCAGCGAAAACCCGCCCGAGGCCGCCGGTTGCAACCACATGCTCAATCGGCCCGAGCTCTTGAACGATGCGATCAACGAGTCCGTCGACCATGCAGCCGTAGCCGCCGACCGCACCGGCCTGCATCGCTGAAATGGTGTCACGACCAACAAAGCTTTTCGGCCATACAAACTCGATACGGGGAAGCTTGGCGGTATTTTTCACCAACGCATCGAGGGCGATATACGGGCCTGGACAGATAACTCCGCCCTCGTAGCTCCCATCTTTGCCGATATAGTCAAAGGTCGTCCCCGTCCCAAAGTCGATGACCAGCGCAGGCGTACCGAAGAGAACCTTAGCTGCGACCGCATTGACGACCCGATCCGCTCCTACCGTGCTCGGATTGGCGATCTTTATCGAGAGACCGGTTTTGATCCCTGGACCAACGACCAGGGGCTTCAGCCCGAAACTCTCCTCAACGAGGCTCACTAAATCATTTGTCAGTGGCGGCACGACGCTTGAGATAACGCACTCGGAGAAATGAGCACCCGGCCCAAGTTTCCGATCGATCAAGCTAAACAAGAGCGCCGAATACTCATCGATCGTTCGACCCGGATCGGTCTTCAAGCGGAACTCGAACAACAGGTCTTCGCCCCGAAAGCCACCGATGACGATGTTGGTGTTGCCGATATCGATCACGAGTAACATATCCCACCTTTTCCTCTATAAACCGGGCCGTTCAACGATGTGGCCGGCCGCCACTACCCGCGCACTTCCGCCAACGTCGAGGACCATCCGCCCGATCGAGTCTATGCCAGTGAAAATTCCACGCACCGTCTCTTGGCCGAGATCCACCCCGATCGGTGCTCCGACGAAAAGCGCGGCGGCGAGCCACCGCTGTCGCACCGCGGCCAATCCGTGCGCCTCGAATTCACCCCAGATACGCCAAAGCTTCTCCGCCAGCCGGATGGCGAAGTCGGCTGGAGTAAGGGCTCCCCCACCCAGCGTCGCCACCGAGGTCACCCCGGGGACGTCGGTCGGTTCACCAAGAAGATTCACCCCGATCCCGGTCAGTAGAGTGGTCAGATCCCCCGCCGGCACGAGCTCCACGAGAATCCCTCCGACCTTACGGCCATCAGGAGTCATCAGATCGTTTGGCCACTTAAGCCCGACCTCGCACCCGAGTTCGCGGAGGAGCTCGTAAACCGCGACTCCCGCCGCAAGTGAGAACCCCCCGAGGGACTGAACTTCCCGCCCGGTCGTAAACACAAACGTGCCGAGAAACCCACTCGCTGGTCCTACCCATGCGCGGCCTTGTCGACCCCGCCCCTGGGACTGATGCTCCGCCATAACGAGCGCAGCCTCACCGGGCCGCACCGTCAAAGCCCGCGCGGCGTCCATCGTCGAGGAAACCTCTCCGTAGCATTCGATCCGCCACCCGCGCGGCAATCCAGCGACGATGCGGGCCTCCCACGCGGTCAGACGTACGGGATCAACCCCACTCATACGCCACCCCCTTCGAGTCGGAGAGAGATATCGACGTTGCGAGCTTGCGTCGTCAACGCTCCCATTGAAACAAGCTTCACCCCAACCCGCGCGAGCTCCGCCAGCCGCTCGACGGTTACCCCTCCCGAGATCTCTACCGGGAGCCCGGGCCGCTTCGCCCCAATCCGCGCGAGCGCTTCAGCGATAAGCGCGGTCGGCATATTATCGAGCATGATAACAGCTACCTCAAACTCGAGCGCCGCTGTTAGTTCTTCGAGGGAACGAACCTCTACCTCGACCGGAAGGTACAGCGGCTTCGCCCCGAATACCCGCCGCAACGTCTCCCGAACATTTCCCCCGTGCGCTGCGATATGGTTGTTCTTGACCAACACCATATCGCTCAAGCTGCCGCGGTGATTGGCTCCACCACCGACCCGCACCGCATATTTCTCAAGGAGCCGCCATCCCGGGGTGGTCTTCCGCGTATCGAGTACCGTGACTCCGTGGGCTTGGTCGACCACCCGCCGAGTCCCCGTTGCGACTCCCGACAGACGTTGCATAAAATTGAGAATTATCCGTTCAGCCGCGACGATATGGCGAGTCTGGGCCGAAATCCGCGCCAGCGGTGTCCCCGCCGCAACAAGGCTCCCCTCAACGACGCTTGGCTCCACAACGGCCGACCAACCGAATTCCCGAAAGACAGCCGGTGCAATCGGGATTCCACACGCCACCAACGGCTCGCGCGCGAGGATCGTTGCCCGTCCCGGCTTCTCCGCCGGGATCGTCAAAGCCGCCGTTACATCGCCGGCCGGCAGATCCTCCTCAATCGCAAGTTGAATTAAACGCCTGACCTGCGGAGCATCAAACAAGAAGTCGTTGAAACCAGCCTCGATCATAAAATTCTCAGCCTTGCATCATACGTGGAGGAGCCACCCGTTTTCAAATCGTCACCGCGCGGACAATCTATCCGACCAATCGACCGTGGAGATATCCGCCGAGCACCCGGAGCGCCGCAGCGGCAGGAACAGCCAGAAAAACCCCCAAAAGACCGAACAATTGTCCACCCACAACGAGGGCAAGGATAACGGCGAGGGGGGAAAGACCGACCTTCTCCCCTAAGATACGCGGAGTAATGACCGTGCCTTCGAGTCCCTGAACGATCGCGAAGACGACCCAAACCTGCACAACGTGGGCAAAATCACCGAAGGTAACCAGGGCCATCAAGGTGCTCAGCACGATCCCGGCGAGGAAGCCGAGATACGGCACGATGTTGCCAAAACCGGCGATCAGAGCGAGGAGAAGCCAAAGTTCGACCCCCACGAACCACAGCCCCGCGCCGTAGAGGAGGAACAAAATCGTCCCGATCATAAACTGGCCACGCACGAACGCAGACACATAACTATCGATTTCAAGAGCGATGTCGCGCACGCGCCGCCGTGCCCCCATCGGAAAGAGGGCCAGCGCCTGCCGATGCAGGGCATTAAAATCGACCGCTATGTAGAACGTCAGAAAAGGGAGAAGTGCCAGGTTGAGAATCGTTAACGTCAATGAATACCCACTGAGGAGCGCCGCCGTGGCTCCCCGCAAAAGCTTCTCCACTGCACCGCTCGGCACACCGGGGATCGCCGGAGCCCCCGTCTCAGTCGGCGCTGGAAGAAACCGCGCGGGAAGATGGTCCTTCAGCGTCGTCACCAGCCCCCCTACCCGCTCGCGTGCCACCTCAACGTACTGGGGGAGATTCGCTGCGAGCTTCTGATACTCGCGCTCGAGAGTTGGAATCGCCGTGATCCCCAACAGAAATAGCGCCACGACGAGGCCCCCGCCGATGAGAAAGAAGCCGACCGACCGTGGAATTCGACGCCGCTCGAGGCCCCCCAGCAACGGCGCGATGATATACGCGATCGCATACGCGACCACCAACAAAACAACGATCTCCTTTAGTTGGACGATGAGCCAAACCCCCACGGCGATCGCCCCGAGGAGGGTAATCCACGGTGGAGGAAGAACCGATACGGTATCCTTTGCGCGACTCATACGATTCCCCTTGCCTACATAAACGACAACACCGGGCGCCCGAAAAGCTGCTCAACCTCGTCGCACAACGACTCCGACGGCACCACGCTCACCGGAGCCTCGCGTGTATCCTTGAGCATCAACGACACCTCAACGCCGTCGACCTCTATCTTGACTTTCACCGGGCAGCTCCCGGCGTGCCGCTTAAATACGCCGAGCAATGCATCGAGCCTCTCTTCGTAATCGTCGTTCTCGCGAAGCACCAAGAGCCCTTGCGTCGCGTGACGATCGCGCAACGCCGTCAGCGATTCGATCTTGTCGGTAATAAAGGTGCACCGCTCCTCGGTGACGTCGATCTTTCCACCCACGATAACCGGGTCGGTACCTGCAAGGACTTGGGCGACGTTCTTGTAGGTATCAGGCCACACGATCGTCTCGACCGTGCCCGAATAATCCTCCAGGGTAAACGTGGCGTAGCGATCGCCCTTCTTCGTGTTCTTCAGCTTCAGCGCGGTCACCACTCCAGCCACCCGCGCCTGCGATTGGTGGGTCTTTGCCCGCACGTCTGCCACCGATATAGCACCGAGCTTCCGAATCTCGAGCTTAAATTTTTCAAGGGGGTGACCAGAGATGTAGAACCCGAGCGCCTCTCGCTCAAAGGCCAGCTTCTGGTTCACCGGCCATTCCGGTCGATTCGTTGAACGACGGGGAACGGTCGATACCACGGAACTCGCCCCGAAAAGAGAGATCTGATTGGTATCTTTTTCTCGTTGGAGCGACTGCGCCGCGGCAAGAGCATCCTCGAGCCGATCAATGAGCTCTCGCCTTGAAAACCCGGCGAAGTCAAAAGCGCCACACTTGATAAGACTTTCAAGCACTCGCCGATTAACGGCATGGAGATCAACCCGGGTCAAAAAGTCCTCAAGATCGGTAAACAGTGCCTTCTCTCGCGCCGCGATCGCAGCGAGCACCGCCTTTTCACCGATTCCTTTGACCGCTTCAAGCCCGTAACGGACCTTTCCATCGTGGACCGAGAACCCGGCGAGACTGATGTTCACATCGGGGGGAAGGACCGCGATACCTTGCTTCCGGCACTCGTTGAGGTTCTTGAGGGTCTTGTCGCTATCCTCCATCTCGTGCGACATCAGCGCCGCCATGAATTCGACCCCGTAGTGGGCTTTGAGATAGGCGGTCTGAAAAGAAACTAACGCATACGCAGCCGAGTGAGAACGATTGAAGCCGTACCGTGCGAACGTCTCCATCTGGCTAAAGATCTCCTCCGCTAGGGGTTTGTCGATCTTCCGCTCCACCGCACCCTGAACGAAACGGTCGTGTTGCTTCGCCATCTCCTCAGGGATCTTTTTACCCATCGCTTTTCGAAGGAGGTCTGCTTCGCCGAGCGAATACCCCGCGAGCTCACGCGCCAACTGCATGATCTGCTCTTGATAGAGGATGATGCCATAGGTGTCCGACAGGGAGTTCTTCATCAAAGGATGAAGGTACTGGACCGGCTGTCGCCCGTGTTTGCGTTCGATGTAATGATCCACCATCCCCGCATCGAGCGGTCCCGGCCGATAAAGCGCCAAGATAGCGACAAGATCATCAAAGCAGTTGGGCTTCAGCCGCATCGTCATCTCGGTGATACCGGAGGATTCAAGCTGAAAAACACCGGTCGTATTCCCCGCGCACAAGATCGCGTAGGTCTTCGAGTCGCCGAGCGGTAAAGTCTCCAGATTGAGCTCAATCCCCCGACTTTCTTTGATGATCCGCAACGCCGTATGGATAACGGTGAGCGTCTTGAGCCCCAGGAAGTCGAACTTCACGAGCCCGATCTTCTCGACGTAGCTCATCGAGTATTGGGTCACATCGTTGCCGTCCTTATCGACCATCATGGGAAGGAGATCCACTAACGGTCGATCACCGATGACGACACCCGCTGCGTGGGTCGAGGTGTGCCGAGTAAGCCCCTCAAGCTTCTGAGCTAGCTCGATGAGCTCCCGTCCCTCGTTCGCCGCATACTCGGCGAGGCGGGGCTCCATCTTGAGGGCCTCGGGAAGACTAAAGTCGAAACCCTGCCGCGGAGCTGGCACCAACTGAGCGACCTTATCGGTCTCGGCGTAACTCAGCCCGAGAGCCCGACCGACGTCTTTAATCGCCGCCTTAGCCTTCAACGTCCCGAAGGTCGCGATCTGTGCAACTTTCTCCTTGCCGTACTTCTCGACGACGTACTTCACCACTCGATCGCGACCATTAATACAGAAATCAACGTCGATATCGGGAAGTGAGACACGCTCCGGATTCAAGAACCGCTCGAAGAGCAACTTGTTGGCGATCGGCTCGATATCGGTAATGCGCATCGCATAGGCCACGAGCGAACCCGCCGCACTTCCCCGCCCCGGCCCCACCGGCACGCCGTTGCTCTTCGCCCACACGATAAAGTCGGACACCACGAGGAAATACCCCGCGAATCCCATCCTATCGATGAGCCGAATCTCCTCTTCGAGGCGATCCTCGTATACCTTCTTCTTCGCCGGGCTCCAGTCCGGGGTTTGCTCGGCGATAATCTCGAGTCGCTGCACCAACCCCTCGCGGGCGCGCTCCGCCATCATCTCGATCAGCGGTCGCCCATCACTTTCGAATTGGGGCATGAAGTGGGTCTTGAACTCAAACTTCACGTTACACGTCTCGCCGATAGCGAGCGCATTGCGGAGCGCTTCCTCGGCGTAGGACACATCTCCGAATTCAGCCAGCATCTCGTCGTACGATTTAAGGTGCAGATTCACCCCCTCGTGGCGCAATCGATCGGGGTCAGTGACCTGCTTCCCCGTCGAGACACACATGAGCACCTCTTGAGCATAGTGGTCGTCCTTGCCGGAGTAGTGACAATCGGTCGTGGCGACAAGAGGTATGCCCATCGATTTGGCGAACTCGACGCAACCTTGGTTGAGCTTCCGCTGCTCCGGAATGGGGTGGGGCTGCACCTCGAGATAGAAACGGTCTTTGAAGTTCAGTGCATAGAACTCGATGACCTGACGCGCGGCTTTGAGATCATCGTATTTGAGCGCCGACGCGAGCTCCCCGTTTAAACACCCACTGAGAACCACCAGTCCTTCGGAATATCGCTCGAGCAACTCGTGATCGACCCGCGGCTTAAAATAGAACCCCTCCTTGAACGCCAGACTCGAGAGCCGACAAAGGTTGTGATAACCCTCGAGGTTCTGCGCGAGAACCGTGATGTGGTGGGTTCCCCCTCCCCCTTGCGCCTTCGTCTTACGCTCGAACCGTGAGGTCGGCGTGACGTACAATTCACACCCGAGGATCGGCTTAATCCCAATTTTTTTCGCCTCGGAGAAAAACTCGATCGCCCCGTGCAGGTTGCCGTGATCGGTCATCGCGATCGCCGGCTGCCCCATCCTATGCGCCTGCTCAAGCACGTCGGGTATCTTATTTGCGCCGTCGAGAAGGCTATATTGAGTGTGCAGGTGAAGGTGAACGAACTGATTCGACATGAACGAGGTGCCGGCTGGAAAACAACTTTAACCGAAAGAAAGTACTATAGACGACGTCCAATGACTAGCACGATCGCTAGTCATTTTTTTCATTACATTCAACATATTACCAATCATTTCGAGCCCCCCATTGCTGCTCACGTCGCGAGCATGCGATACCCCTCCCGTATGAGCGACTCTCGCCGTTTTCAGCGCCGCATCGAATCATTTACCTGCCTCCACTGTGGTGCGACGATTCACGGCGACGGGTACACGAATCACTGCCCCCACTGTCTCTGGAGTCGACACGTCGATGTGAACCCCGGAGATCGCGCTGCACCGTGCAAAGGTCCGATGGAACCGATTGCTTACGAGGTCAAGGGGGGCGAAACGGTGCTGCTTCACCGGTGCGCCACCTGTCGATTCGAGCGCCGCAATCGTACCGCCCCAGATGATAGCCTCGAGGCGATCTTGGCGCTGGGAAACGGTTAAGGTCGCGGCATTGCGCCCACGGTGACAGAGAAGCCCGCTTTTGGCCGTGGCGAAGCTTGGAGAGAGTTCGCTGCAGCCCCGACAAAGAGAACGATCGTGAACCTACACGTCGTACACAAATGCGACTTCAACCTTGATATCGGGATGAAGGGAGTGGTGTACCGGGCAGGTATGGGCGCCGCGTTCGAGCTTCAGACGCTGCTCCGGGGAAAGGTGCCCCGGTAAGTGAATCGTCATCGGCAAATGACCTATCCGACGTGGGCTCGCCGACATATGTTTTTCGACCTCGAACCAGGTACCAAGAAGAGAGAGGCCCTCTCGCTCGGCCATAAGCCCCATAATCGTTACCATGCAGGCACCCAGCGCCGCACCGACCATGTCGGTCGGTGAGAAAGAGGACCCATCCCCGCCGTTATCCTTCGGCGCTGCGGTCGTCACGATAGTCCCTGAATCAGCGTGGGTAAGCGCTACTTTCTTATCCCCAAGATATCGCCCTGAAATCTTAACCCCCATACGCCTCCGCTTCCGATTTTTTACTGAAATGGTTGGTTCAATTATCCCGATTGTCAGAGTTGAAGGTAGCGCAAGTTCGTCGAACGCCGCAACGACCCCTGTCTCGATGGTCCGCAGGAGGATCGGGGCAATGAAAGCCCCGCTCTACACAGACGCTTTCGCGGCCTGCATCTCGAGCAATTTCCTGAGCTGTTCCTCGATCAAGGGCTCCCCCGGCCTTAACTCAAGAATCCGGCGATACCACCGCTCAAGGTTCACTGCATCCCCCCGCTGAAGGGCGATATCGGCGAGACACTGGAGCGACAAGAGATGATCCGGTACTAAAGAGAGCACCGCCAAGAAAACCCGCTCCGCTCCCGCGAGATCCCTCTGACGTACGAAGAGTTCGACCCCATAATTATAGAGCGCCTTCGGGCTTCGCGGTTGATCGAGTACCGTTTGAGAGAGCAGTCGCTCTTGGGTCTGCCATACAGGAATCCGAACCAGGGTGCGCACCGAAAAAAATAGAACGACACCGGCTACCGAGAGACGAACGAGGGCCGGAGAGAAACGGTCCCGAAAGTGCGCCGCCATCCCCACCATAAAACCGATAAATCCAACGCTCGGGAGAAACGCGAGCCGCTCCCCCATGATGGTTCCGATGGGCACGACGAGGTTTGCAGTGAGTAGAAAGGCTCCCAGAAACCACCATCCGAGAAAGCCCCAGCGCTCACGGCGAAAATGCCACACCAGCCCGACGTAGAGGAGGAAAAGCCCGATTCGCAGCGCGCCCACCGGGGAATACACCTCGTGATGAAACTCGCCAACCACAGCCGAATAATCAGCTGAGAGCCGCACAGGCACGAGAAGAAGCGCCACGTAGTCGCCCAGCACCTTGAGACAGGGGATGAGTCGCTCAAAAAATTCGAGGTGGAAAACTGGATTTTCCACCCATGCCACCCCATCGCTGGTAAGGGTGAGAGCGCCTCCAAGCGCCCGTGCACGCAAAGCCACATAGATAAGGGCAAAAGCTCCACAAAGGAGAAAGAGCGTGACCGCATACCCATACCGTCGCTCCGCACGCCCCCGCAACAGGACGAGGCCGAGCGCTAAAGGATAGACCGTCAACGTCGATTCCTTCGCTAAAGCTCCGCCAAAGACGAGTGCCGCACCGAGAGCACTTCGTCGAATCCCCCCACTCCCCGTGAGAAGTAGAAATCCACTCAAACCACCGAGCGCGGCCAAAAGCTCCGCCCGACCGATCGAATTAGCGACCACCTCCACATGGATCGGATGAATGACGAAGAGGAGCGCCGCAATGAACGCCGCGCCCGTCGTTAGATAGCGCTGATAAAGCGCATAAACCAAAGCCGCACACGCCCCGTAGAGGAGCACATTGACGAGGTGAAAGATCCACGCGGCGCCCCCCCCCAGCATGAAAGTAATTCGATATGAAGCGGTTGCAAGGGGGCGGTAGAGATTCCCCGGTGGGGTAGGCTCAGAAAAGAGAGCACCGAAGCCCCGCTCACTCCCGCCATTCACTTGGGGGTTGAGGGTAATCTGCAAGACATCATCGTAAACGAAATCAAATCCCACAGTGGGTAGGTAGAGCAGGACCGCGAGCATCGCCGCGACTATCCACCGGCAACGCCCCGCACTCTTGGAACAGTTCCAACTCACGCTGGCATCCCCGCGATGGCACCCACCCGTCTTCGCCTCACACCTCGGCTCTTCCGCCGAACCGAATACTTTTTGATTTGCGAGACTACAGCTCGTTAAACAATCTCCCCCTCCGCGAGGGCGGTTCGCCCCTCACCTGGGGCGTCAGCTTTGTCCCGAGTGCTCGCCGGCCCCCGAGAGGTAGCCGACGCTCTCGCTCAAGTGGCTTCCCTACATCTTCCCCAACCTCGGCCCGCTCGCTTCGGACCGATTTTGACACGCGCGCTACCACAGTCGTATCGCTTATACTCCCTAAAAAAATTCACTCACCTGAAAACCAGGCGGAGGACGGAGTAATAGGTTTTCTATGCCTCGCTCCCCCTCTCAAGGGCGTCGCGGGCCACCATCGCTTTTATGCCGGTGAAGCCTGGCTCACTCATCTTAACCTTCGCAATACGGCTGCCCACCTGCGCAAGTGCGTGGGCATTCGAGAAGCTGAAGAGCTGGAATTTTATCTTCGGCCACTTCGATTTAAAAAACCGGATCGAATCGGCATAGGCGAGGTCGAAAGCGCGAAATCCATATTTCTCAACCAAGGTTGGAATCGCCGCCAAACGGTGTGGGGTCTTATCCATTCGACTCGGAAGCGCCACACCACCGTGCGCCTCAATAGCCGCGAGGATCCGCTCGAACGGCAACCGTACAAGATACGACTTATCACCCGCCGCACTCATCGGTACCTCGATTGCACGGAGGAAACTCTCGATCTGCGCGCCCGTAAATCCTTCCGGGAAAAGGCAACTTAACACCACATCATCGCACACACCCAGGACACACCGAATCGCGACCCCTGGGATCACGGTCACCGGGGAGCCTTGCGCCGCTTCGGTAATTCGATCGATAAACTGACCGCTGTTGAAGTCCGTGACCGCGATGATATCGAGCCCTTTCACTTTAGCGAGTCGGACGAGCGCTGGGGCAGTATCGATCCCCTCGATCGAAAGGTAGCCGAGCGAGGCAGGGCTGTGAATCCGCAGATCTAAAACGTAACTCTTCTGCCGGGCTTTTCCCTTCGCCGCACGCCCTTCGGCGTTTCCATCGGGGACGACGATCGTCTCGACCTGCGCGCTTAACGACCTGTTCTCTTCACTCATATGCTACTCCTTACACATTTCTCCGGGCGCGATCCTCGCACCACGGTGACGACCTTATTTCGAGGATGTCGTCGGATCCCCCTCCCCTTTCTCGTTGGACACGATATTTCCTCCGGGCTTCTTGCCCGCCGGCTCACTCGGGGCCTCTTTGACGGCGAGCTGCGTCAAGGAATCCCGAATAAGCCCCTTTAAAGCCCCGATCTGAACATCGATCCGCTCGAGATCAGATCCGGTCGGCATCGCGTTAAAGAGCGCGTTCATCCGGTCGACCCGGACCATGATATTGTTCAATTTGGAGGCGATGAGATCGATCTTTCCCTCGATGAGTTTCAATTCACTCACCGTAGCGAGCCCCATAAGCCGACCGAGCGTCTGGGCACTCATTTCTCCACGAGGCGCCTCGTCACCACTGGCGCGGGGAGCTACCGGGGGCTTGGCCGCCGCTGCTGGTGCCGGACGATCAGGCGCGGCCGCCGCTCCGCCTTCCCCGGTCGGTCCCGATGTGTTCTCCGCGTCGCTCATAGAGACTTCAAAGATTCAAACAGCGCTCGCAAAAAACACGAGCCCTCCTTCCAACTGAAGCGACTCGAATCCAACTGCTTTCGAGACCCCCGAAGCCCACGCCGCCCAACACCCAGCGGAACTTCCTTAAAGGAAAGAGAAGGTTAGGAACGCCCCCGTTCTAGAGGGAGCGACACCAGTCCGTATTGCTGTAGATGAATCAGCGCGGTAAGACGATTCGAGTAGGTTCGTCGATCAGCTCGTTTTTATCCGACAAAGCAGCGACGCCACCGGAGACAGCTTCGACACCGGCACCTTTCTTCATTTGTTTTGAGGCCTTACGGAACATAACGCGGAGGCGAATAACCCGATTGTGGGCTATCTCTTCGACCCGAATCCGTACCCCATCAACCTCTATAATCTCGCCGACGCTCGGAATCCGGCCCAGATGGTGGATGACAAAACCAGCAATCGTGTCGTATTCCCCAGTGGGGAATCCAAACCCGTGGCTCTGATTAAGCTCCTCAATAAGGGCGCTCCCTAAGACTAAAAGATCACCTGACTTCGTTCTGACGACATCGAGCTCGTCGGCGGGGACATCGTGTTCGTCGAAGATATCACCCACGATCTCTTCGAGCAGATCTTCGACCGTCACTAGGCCATCCACTCCACCGTGCTCGTCGAGGACAACAGCGAAATGCACCGCCTCCCGCTTGAATTCCGCGAGAAGCTCGTCAACTTTTTTGTTGTTCAGGACAAAGAATACCGGGCGAACAAGTCGGGAGAAATCGAACTTCGGATCGCTCTTCCCCACGAGGGGCATCAAGTCCTTCGCAATCAAAACTCCCTGCACATCATCGAGTTCATCCCCGATAACCAGCAGACGAGACAGGCCCTCTTTCACGAATACCCCAACAACCTCATCGAGGCTCATCTCACCGGTTACCGCCACGATATCGGTGCGAGGAGTCATGACTTCACGCACAACGGTATCAGAGAGGGTGATGACACTCTGGATCATCTCCCGCTCGTCCTCTTCGATCTCCCCCGCCTCACTGCTGAGCTCGACCATTTCACTAATCTCATCGGCGGAGACGCCGAACTCACGTTCCGCAGGGGCATCGACTTTTAGGAAACGAAGCACTTTCGTGAGCCCACCCACGAGGAGAAAGGCTACGGGGCGGGAGAACGTCGACCAAGCTCGAATGGGGAGGGCCAGAGCGCACAGGATCGATTCAGGGTGAGCAAACGCAAACGCCTTGGCTATCTGGGCAACCCCGAGGGTCAGCACCAGGGCCGAGGCAACGATGCCGCTCTTAAGGACGATCTCAAGGAGCCCGCTTAAAGCAAGCCCATCGGTGAAGACCTCCTCGCGCCAGAACTGGAGACCGACTCCACCGAGAAGGAGGACCGAAAGGAAGCTACCGAATTGAGTTACCAGCAAATATCTATCGGCGTTATGGGCTATCGACGCTGCCGAGGCCGCTCCGAAGCGATTCGCCTCAACGAGCTCGTCAAGCCTTTTTGTCCGGCTGCGGGTAATAACAACCGCCACGGCCGCAAAAAAAACGTACGCCGCAACGAGGCTCACGCCGAAAACGATAAGAAGGACTTGAGGAGGTTCACTACCCATGCGACGCGACCAATACGCAGATGACGACCTATAAAAATGGGTCGCCCAAGACGAATTTCCAAGGAAATCGCGGGTCGTCTAACGCCCGCACCATCTCCCCCACCCAGCTAACTAATAAAAAACGTTAAATAAGTTAACTCTACCCGGGTGTCTTCGCCGCGCTCTATGGCCTACGTTCTTGTCATTGTGGGGTCGGATTCAGAGGTTGTCAACGAAGGTATCGAGCGCCCCTGATAACCCTTTGAATAAAATAGCTAACTTTCCAGAACGGTCATCCGTGTGGCACGATGGGCTCGCTCCCGCCGAGGGGGGTGGTTTAATGGGGTACGACGATTAGGCGCGGCCTCACCCGGTAACGACTGCAAACGAAGGAACCGTACGATGAGCGGAGTGGCGACAAGGGAGATCATGTGGAACGTGAGCAGCCTCGGGAACGTCGTCGTGATGTATTCCCTGATGGTGGTCGCTCTCATCATCGGATTTGCGGGAGTCTTTCGCCACGCAGAGCTTTGGGCCTCCGGTCGCCCCGCGCCGGAACGCACCGGGAGATGGCTTGAACGATTTCAAAGCCTCTTCACCCACGGCCTTTTCCAACGGGGCACCGTCCGCGAGCCCCTGCCGGCAGCAGCACATACCCTGATCTACGTTGGATTCTTAGTCCTCCTTTTTACGACGACGATGGTCTTTATCGACCACGACTTAGGTATTCGGATCTACGAGGGTAACTTCTACCTCATCGTCACACTCCTGAGTGACCTCTTTGGACTTGGGCTGATTATCGGATGTGCTCTTTTCGCTCACCGACGCTACATCGCCAAGGCCGATCTCGTGCATCGCCGCCCGTCTGAGATTTTCGGGCTCACCGTTTTGGTACTCCTATGCGTCCAAGGATTCGTGCTCGAGGGTTTGCGGATCCACGCAACAAACGACCCGTGGCGCCTCTGGTCCCCGGTCGGACTTCTCTTTGCCAAATTTTTCTGGGCACTCTCCCCCGAGAGTACGAAACTTCTCCACTTCCTCACATGGTGGTTCCACACGATCACCGTCTTCACGGTTATCGCGATCGCACCGTACACCAAGTTCTTTCACATCGTGGCGAGTTCAGCGAACCTGTACTTCAGGGACTCCGGCCGTGGCAAGGCGCAGCTTCAGTCACCGGGCGACCTTGAGAAGATGATGGAATCGGGCGAAGAGTTTTCACTCGGGCTTGGATCGATAAAAGACTATACCTGGAAACAACTCCTCGACCTCGATGCATGTACAAGTTGTGGTCGGTGCCAAGATAACTGCCCGGCATATATCTCCGGAAAGCCGCTCTCGCCGAAGTGGATGGTACTCGATACCCGGAATCACGCCCTTGCTCTCGCTGCGGAGGGCAAACTCGCCCCATCGAAACTGCCCCCTCCCCTGCGAGCAGTGGACAAAGCTCTTACCCTTGATTTTTTCCTTCCCTCGAGTGGGGTTGAAAAAGCCACGGAGGGTTACTCCGTTAACGGAGCGTACCGGGGTGCAAACGAGCTCGTGCGTGAGACCCCGCGGGTGCTCGGTCGTTCCGCTGACGATACAGTCGCCGGCGATGTGATGGACCCCGATGTCTTCTGGGCTTGCACCACCTGTATGGCGTGTGTGGAGGTATGCCCGGTGGGCATCGACCATGTCAGCATGATCGTAGGAAACCGGCGTAACATGGCGCTCATGCGGGGCGAGATCCCTGCAGAGGCTCAACCAACGCTCCGGGCGCTTGAGAATCGGGGGAATCCGTACGGTGCACCAGAAGATCGGATTAAGTGGCTCGAGGAGCTGAACGTAAAGATCCTTAAGCCCGGCGATTCGGTTGACTACCTCTACTGGGTCGGCTGCGTCTCCGCATTTGATCCGAGAAAGCAAAAGATCGCCCGTGCTCTGGTGACGTTGATGAACAAAGCGGGGCTTTCGTTTGGGATTCTTGGCACCGCGGAAGGGTGCACCGGCGATCCAGCGCGCCGACTCGGGGAAGAGAACCTTTTTCAGACCCTCGCGAAATCAAACATCGAGACGTTGAAATCGATCCGGTTTCAGACCCTCGTCGCAAACTGCCCTCACTGCTTTAACTCGATCAAAAACGACTACCCCGACTTTGGGAATCTCGGCGAAGGCAAGAGTCCTGAGATCATCCACCACTCAGTGCTCCTCAAGCGACTCGTGGCTGAAGAGAAGATCGCGCTGAAACCCAATTCAGAGAAAACCTACACGATGCACGACCCGTGTTATCTCGGCCGCTACAACAACGAATACGAAGCGCCCCGCGATACCGTGCGGCGCGCTACGGGGCTCCCGATCCTCGAGATGGATCGAAGCCGCGAAAAAGGCATGTGCTGCGGCGCAGGCGGCGGACACTTCTTCATGGATATGAAGAAAGGTCAGCGGGTAAACGCCCTCCGGGTCGACCAAGCCGCCGAAACCGGCTCAAACCGGATCGCCACCGCCTGCCCCTTCTGCATGCAGATGCTCGAGGACGGGGTAAAACTCACGAACCGCGAAGGTGCCCTTGAGGTGCGCGACATCGCGGAGATTATGGTGGAGAATTTGGCGTAGGCTCGAGCACTTGGTGGAAGCGACGCCACAAAGAATATAGCCCGAGAGGACAAATCTGTGGGGATCATGCGCCGAGGCATGCCCCGCTCCCCCTCAACGGTTTATAGTTTGAACCGAGCTGGATGGATCGCGTAGGTGTCCTCTTGGGGAAACAGAGCGGTCGTTATCGGCTTAAATTTTTTCCCCTCAAAATCAACGGAATAGATGCCGTAGCCGAACTCCCGCAGGTAGTTGGCCACGACGAGATGATGCTCGGGGGGCCGCGCTCGTAACGTTTCGAACACGATGACCGGTCTCGATACAGCGATGGTCTTTGATGCCCCCATCAATACATCGAGCTCCATACCTTCCACATCGATCTTCATACAGTCAACCCGCGTGAGGTGATGCGAGTCGAGCGTTTCCACTCTGATGGATTCGGTCGTTATCGCTCCAGCCAAGGATACGAGGCTCGCGTTCCCCACGATCTCGCTCTCGTCGGGCGCAAGAAACATAGTAGTAGCCTCTCGCCCAAGTCCCGTAGTGTGGAGCTCGATCCTCGACTGTAGGCTTGGATTCAACTCGAGATTTCTCCTAAATTTGGGTACGATCGCTCGATTCGGTTCGAACGAGAGAACCTTACCCGCAGCGCCGACCAGCCCCGCCATGACGAGCGAGAGGTAGCCGGCGTTCGCACCAACGTCGACACAGACGTCTCCCGGCTTCACGAGCGCATGTAGCGCGCTCAACACGAGGGGTTCCCAGATTCCGTTTGCGAGGATGTAGCGATCGATGAAATTAGTCGGGTCACACTCGAGCCGAAGTCCAAGACGGAGCTGTGGAACGTAGTCAACCACCTGGAATTGGAAAGGCGCTGTTGGGCGTATGACGCCGTTTCCAAAGGGGGAGGAGTTCTCCGGGGGAATATCCATTTGGATTTAGATGCCTCCTTCGTGAGCAAGGATTCGCGGAAGGCTTCCGATGCGATCGTGGCGATGCCAATACGGCTCGAATGCTGGTAGGCGGCAACTGGTCGTGTTGCTCAAATGACCATGAGATTCACCTCTCGCGGAGCCAAGGCTATAGAAACTTCCGCAAGCGATAACGCTTCAGCGAAAAGTGTCGTACCAATTCGAACATGATCAAATCAAGTGTAACCGCCCATCCCGCACCGTTCTTCCCGCGCCCCTACCGCCCATGCGAGAAGTCCCTCCGATAGCTTTTAAGGAGGACTATGAGCGAGGAGCGAAGGAACCGATTAATCCCTGACCGGCGGTGAGCCATGCTTACCCGGTACCGAGCGAGCGGGGAGACGCAGCGCGCTTTTTGTGAAGGCGCCGGTGTCTCGGTCTCGACACTCCAATACTAGCTTCAACAGGAACGGCTTACCGGAGCGTTTTCAGAGGTCACCCCACCCACCCGGACGAAAACGACCCTCGAGTTCGTGTTCCCAGACGGTACGGCCCTTCGAGTACGGAGTGAGTGATGTGGTGGCGGGGAGAACCGAAGAAGATCTTTGCGTACGGCGAGCCGATCGATATGCGGTGCTCGTTTGATGGACTGGTAGCAGCGGTAAAAGCGCATCTGGATGCCGATCCATTGACGGGAGATTTTTACGTCTTTGTGAACCGCCGCCGTAAACTCCTCAAGGGAGTATTCTGGGATCGAACCGGATGGTGCGTGTTTGCGAAACACCTTGAACGGGGAAGATTCGAAGTACGCTGCGCCGATGGGCGACGTGAACTCGCTTCAATAATTTGTGGATTTGGGTTTGAGGGTGTCGGCATGAAACAATCAACGATGTGGCTCATCGATACCGGTTAAGCTTTCACTACGCCGTTAGTCTACAGCCCCAGGCGCGTATAGACCGCCTCCGGGAGAGGTGCCTCAACACGGTGTTCAATGAGTCGGAGATTCGTGGGGGCCGGGAGATCGAGCGCGCCCTGTATGCGCTCCACCCGGGTGACGCCGGTTAAATTGTGCCGAATCTCGGTTCGTGTTGCTCCACCTTCAGTTGTCTGTACCAAGGTTATCCAGCGAACGGTATTGCCTTTGAGGAATGCGTAGAGCTTTGGTGTGGCGGGCCCCCGCGCGCCTTTTTGAACCCCAACAAGTCGAACGAGCTCCCCTGGACGAACATAGGCCGCGGTGAACTCCATTGTGCCGAACGGTCCGGGCAGTTTCATTTTCGCGACGGCGGGTTCATCCACACGAGCGGCAACGATCTTAAACTCAACACCCGACTCGCACCGGATCTGCTCGGTACCGGCAACGGCACTCGGCACAGTTTCGCACGTCCCCCAGGCTACGGCGGGCGACATAAGCGCCAGAAAAGCCGCTACCGCGAGCGGCCGAAAGCCTGAAATCTGCATAAAACCCGATCCCCAAAACTCTTAGGTGTTATGGGAGTTTCAAGGAGAAGTTGCTCTTAGTCGTGGTGCGGGGCGGAGAAATCTCTATCACCGCGAAGGAAATCAGAGAGATAAATGGAGTTTCTCGATCGCAACTAGGCTTGAGTTCCTGGGGAGAGTGGGTGAACTTTAACCCTACTAGCCTGACCGCGTGGCTCGACTAATCGTCTGTTTTTACTATGAGATCTTCATCGATCGAGCATACGAAGGGCTCGACCGACTCCGTTGTGTTGAGCGATGTTTTTGGATTGGTTGACCCAATCCGATGAGCTATACTGGCAAGCGGGTAACAGTGTTTCGGGGTAAAGAATGTTAAAAAAAGTCGTCCTCGGTTTCGTCGCGATATTCGTCTGCAGCAGCAGCTCATTTGCGCAGCCCGAGGTTGCGAACTGCTCCACCCTTCTTGAGGAGGCTATCTTGAGCGGAGACAAGGAGCTTCTCCCACGTGAGTGCCTCAATCAGCCGGGGCAGTGGACCTGTAAGAAAGAAAATGGTCAGTGCAACGGCACCTGTCCCGCGGGTACCACCTGCGGTGTTCACCCAACTGATTCGAATTATTGTAAGTGCAATCCCCTTCCTCCACCTCCCGCCGAGACCTGTCCCACTGCTACTGCGCCGCAGTGCGGCGGGACCTGTAATGGAAATAAGAAGTGCACGTACGACCCGGCTGGCGACAAATGCTATTGCAAAGATCCGTGTTCGGAGATGACCGCTGTGGGAAAGGAGCCCAAAACTCCGCTTAATTGCGGAGGTGGTGGTGACTTCGGTGACCCGAGTTGTGACGTCGCATACCAAGTTTGTAAATCGAACTTGAAAGAGGCTTGCGAAAAAGCTGGTGGCAAGATCGAAGGGGATATCTCAGAGAACGGGGGATGCACAACGAGCGGTAACTGGTGCACAGCAGGTTGCAAGGGCAAATGTTGCATCCAGACTAAAGGCTCGTCGGTGTCGGTTACCATCGAAAGTGGTCGTGAGCTACGGTCGTACTAAAGCCTGCTCGGAAGCCACATGTGAGCGTACCGCTGGGAACACGTGCTCCTGGGCTCTCGTGTAACCGCACTTAGCGCTCTGACAGGGTGGGAGGCCGCGGCGACGATCAGCGGGGTGCCCTTCCCGTAAGCGTCCAACCCCAGCCGTACTTAAGGATGACCTCAGTGAGCCTGCACAAATCTCTAGTGCTTCTCCGGGAAAATGCCATTTCGTACGGTCAGAGGGCCTCTAAGCCGTAACCGTCCACCCTCACCCCGAGGCTCTGGAAGCAGCACTTCGCTCACGCACCACTTCGATCAGATGTCGAGGAGATCCGCTAGGACGGGTGAGGGTGGACGGTTACAATCAAATGCTTCGGCGCGACAGCTTTTCGACTGATATGTGAGGCATCAGCCGCACGAAGCCCTTTTGGCAAACTTGGAGACAGCCAGATCATAGGCTTCGGCCAGCAGCGGCTCGACAGTATTAAATGTTCTGGCACTGGGGTTGAGGACACAAACCCATGACATCCAGCCATACACAGGGTGGGGCAGGAGCTGATCCAAGGTAGCAAAATCATGCCCAGTATCGACGACGCCACCAGCGGGAGGCCGTACTGGTGGCGGCCCGAACAGAGAGCGATAGGTGGGCTTGCTGATGCCAAAGTTCAAGCGGAATACGCCCGGGCGGTGAAGGTTGGATGCACGGTCATTGTCTCCATCCTTGTCCTTGACCGTAGCGAAGTAGATGCCTCGAGGTAGCTTGCGACCAGGGTTGTAGAAGAATGAAGTCTCACCCCAAGCGGATAGAGGATAAATGCCGGCAAATGTGCCGGTTATATGGTGAGCGATCGAGGAACTGTCCATGAGGCCTAACAGTATTGATCCCCAGTTCGGCACATGATTTTACCCCGACCTCGAGATCCTAAACAACCTCCTGGAACTCCTCGATGTGCAGGCGGGAGTTGCGTCCTATCTGCGGCTTGTTAGCTTCTACCGAGCTAGAGATCTAACGGCGAACTCCCATCGCCAACCTGGAGACATACCCCAAAAGATCGACGGCAGATCTCCAATTCTGCTGTTCCAGGGGGCAACCTTTGACCACGTCCGGAGAGGGCGCGCGTCACCCCCGGCCTAACAACTCGTCGGTGAACCTCTTACTCACCGAATAATCGGACACCCAAATACCGAAATAGGCTCGCGCAAAGTCGCGATCGCGGATCTGGCCCAACAGTCGTTCGTTGAAGAACAGGCTCAGCGTTCCTGGTATGGGGTCGTAGGTGATCGCGTAGGCATCCCCTTTCTCCACCGGCTCATAGAGCGCATTGATGCGGCTTAGAAACGGACGGATCTTCTCGGGTGAGAACTGAGGATGTTCTTCGAGGACCTCCTCGGACTTCTCCACAAATTGATCGACCGACACATTGCGATGGTATCTGAGCACGAGCTTCTTAGGTGTCTCCCCCAGAACCGCCGCTGCTGATGTCTCCGTCGTCGGCAGGTACAAAGCCCCGGTATAGACCCGAAAGCCCCAATATCGAAAGGTGCTCACCCCCCGCAGTGTTAAGGGCATACCAACGACATCGGCCTCTGCGGCGAAGCAGAATTCATCGCGGCACACCGGTGGTGCCGGCTCCGCCCCACCCGCCGTCGCTGCCCCAAAAATCGCACAGACCGCAAACACCCGTAACCACCAACCGATCGTCACTCGTTGAGTCATCGCTCCCCCACTCCGCTTGCCCCCGATTCTACCCACGTTCGGCGGACGAGCACCAATCGGGTTTACGCTCCGGCGCGCCTTTATGGCGCGACATCCCCAAATGTTGGTGCGTGGCAACTCCCTCGCTCGATCGAGTTGTTTTGATAAGCGAAGTATCACCCCGGAGTTTGGAGCCATGCAGCTTCCCGGGCATACGAGTGGATAAGCCAGGCGTAGGAGCTAGGAACACGACGGTAGGCATCAACGGACTTGGGGAGCTTCGGCGGTGCGAGCCGCGCGGTTAACCCAGGGAATCACTGGGGGCTGAACGCCGATACCGCCCTGGTGTTCTCAAAGCGGGGCGATGCCGATGACATTCTCTCTCATAAACTCATCATCTCAGCAACATAGCTAGTTGCCACGTACTAGCACGCTACCAGTGGCTGCCCGGCAGCCCGGGCACCGGAGCGAAGCGCAGGCACCTGACGCAACGCGAAGAAGAGCCCGGGTGAACAACTCTATGTTTCGTGCTCTAGGTATCTCGCTTGCTGGCGCTCTTGACGCAGATAACCGCCGCCTGGGCGTAATTGAGAAACAGTTCGGGCTCGGCGAGGGGGAGCTTCACCATCTCATCGCGAATAAGCCCCCCTATCGCGGTGATATCAGCGTGCTCAAGTGGGATGGCGGTCGAGTCGAGGAGCTTTGTAAGTACGACGAGGCTCATCGACCGGAGCGCCGCAGCGTCGGCCGCGACCGCACTGCGAATGTCTTCGGCGCTCACCGGCGAACGTGCGGCGAGCCGATACTGAAGCTCTAGAAGCGCACTCTCCCCCCGAGACGGATTCTCATTTTCCCGCAGCGCCAGAACCGCCATATACCCCACCCCTTTTTTTATCAACCAAAGTAACCCCAGCCCGTCGGGCCGTCTCTTAATCGCGTGAAGACCACCGAATGACCGGCAGCTCACTGAGTAGCCCGGCGTTTATGTATCGGGCGGGAGCGGGGCGATACTTCACAAATCGGCGCTCATTCATCTACACGGAACGCCAGGAGCGGACGTGAAGTCGTTGTGAATCGAGGGAGATACGAAAAACTCGCACGGCCCTACAGCAATTTTCGATAAAAAAACGCCGGAGAGGTTTCCCTCCCCGGCGCTCTTCAGCGATGGGAAACCCATCGCTTCTTACCGACCCAGCTTAGAGGACCGCGTCCTTCAAAGCCTTCGCAGCGGTGAAGCGAACACGCTTCTTCGCCGAAATCTGGATCGTCTCACCGGT
>JBILDU010000025.1:0-34449 GCA_044352465.1 Bdellovibrionota bacterium | reverse complement strand
ATACGGGGATGATATGCCATGCCTCCGTATTCGCTCTCTTCCCCTCACCGTTGCCAAATATCTAACCGCAAGGTCTCTGAGAATTAGGGGGAACGAGAGCTCGGAATATCAAATCGAGGGCCCCGCTAACGGCTCTTTTTTATTACAAATCCTTGAGCGGTAAGCTCTTGCTCAACGAGATCGCATCGATCCCCCTGGAGCTCAATAGTAAAATCTTTAACGGTGCCGCCGGTGCTACATCGTTGTTTAAGTTTTCTTCCTAGCTCTCGCAGCTCTTGGCCGGGGAGGGGCAACCCAGTGATCACAGTCACTGCTTTGCCATTTCGGCCTTTGGTCTCCAAACGAATTCGAACAATGCCGTCGCCTGGCGGAAGCTCGTTCGAGGTTTTGCAGCTGCATCGGGGCCGCGGGTGCGTACAAGAGGGACACATCTCCCCGTGGTCAGTTGAATAGACTATACCGGTGTGTTGCCTTTTCATCCTAATCTAGCAGAATCCCCGAGCTTTCGATGGGAGGCGTAGCCTCCAGGTCTCTGAGAATTGGAGTTGGGGGGGTCAGTCTTCGAGGATTTCGTTGCCAAAGATGGGTTCTCCGACCCAGATTTGATTGCGGTATTTGCCTTCGTCGTCGTATCGCTCGGAGCTGGGTGTTTTCATCTGAAAGAGCGCGACCCGAGCGATTTTCATTTTTGGGTAGAGGAGGATCGGATTCGGGCCGTGGTTTGCGAGCTCTAAGGTCACGGTGCGATCCGCGTGTCCAGGATAGACTAGCATAGCTGTCTGCACGATGGTGAGTCCCACGCGAGCTAGGGTGCTTCGACCTTCGATAAAAAACCCGAGATTCGGTCCAACGGTAACCGTTTGAAGGGTGTGGCCGAGGAGAAATTCTCCGGGCTCGAGTTGGTACGGTGTCTCCGGGGTTAGGGTGATCTGACGATAGTCTGG
The DNA here is from genome assembly GCA_044352465.1 of Bdellovibrionota bacterium. Taxonomy (GTDB): domain Bacteria; phylum Bdellovibrionota_C; class UBA2361; order UBA2361; family UBA2361; genus JBILDU01. The sequence continues at coordinate 33,505 of JBILDU010000025.1, read as the reverse complement.
TGCCACCTTGTTCTTTACGTCAACCACCTTCCCGGGTAAGGGCTTAAGGAGCCGTTCTCCAAGGTGCATCGTTATTCCCGATGCTCTTATGAACTCCGGCTTCAACGGATCCACCTTAAGCTCTCCGGAGTTGATGGCTGATTTTATATCTTCGTTTGAAAGCATCATAGATTTTACTGTCTGGTGGTTTTTCGGGTCGCCTCGCCGGGTTGTGAACTGGTGCCACCTTCAATAAGTTTTTTCCTGCGGGTTCCAGCTTAGCAGGGCACTACTTTTGTCTAGCAGGGTGCGCTCAAAATTCGCCACTCTCGTGGGGACTTTTGAACGGGCCCTTCTCCTGCGGGCCAGGGATGGCCCGCTAATCTGAGAGACAATGACCACTCAGGACATTTTCGCTCAGTTTGGGATTGCGTTTCTTTTCGCACGCGAATAAGCGATTGCAATCCTAAAAAAGGATAGGAAGTCCTCTTTTCACCGGTCCACCAGTGTACCTCGAGTTGAGGTCTCCATCAACCGGACGGGAAAATAGGAGCGATTTTAGCGGCTTGATTCTCATCTGCGGTCCGATTAAGATGCCCCAACGGTTCGATAAAGAGAGGTATGCAGCATGAATCTTGATCCTCAAATAGCAAGCGATGCCCGGCGGTGGTTCTTTGGCGCTGGTCTGGCAGCGGTACTTCTCAGTCTCTTCCTTGCGGTGACCGATTATCGTTTGTCGCATTCGGATCGTGAGAAAGTGCTCGGTCAGACTCTCAAGGAGCTTCGTACAGCTCAATCTAGCTTGCCCTCGCGGGTTACTGACCCCCGCCAAGGCAGTGGCGCCGCCGGTTTCGCTGCTCCTGCGTCTGCTGAAATCGCCGGGCATTAAGAATTAAGGTCTTACTTACACAAGACGAGGGGTGCCACTGTTCGTCCGTTCCTCGGCATCAGTCCTAAACCGACTTATTTGTGTAGCACTGTCTCTTCTTGAGCGGGGCCATCGCTTTGGGGTTTCAAGCGAGCAGGTGATTCGGCGGGAGTCTTTAGATACGTTCCAGCGGTCCGATTTCGACCGCCAATTTCTAATTCAATCGAGTGCTCTCGCGGAGCGCCAGCGTTGGCTTCGTGAGAAGTTGCGGAGCTTTCCGTTCTGGGTGAAGGGGCATCTCGAGCTTGGGAGTGCTGCATTGCAGGACGATGATGTTGCAACAGCTTATGCATCAGCGGTAGCGGTGTTGAAACTCGCTCCGGTAGGGCGCGGCGCCGTGCGTGCGTCCGCTGTGCTTGGCCGTGCCTATCTACGAAGGGGGGAGGGCGAACGCGCAGTTGAGATGTTTGAGCGGTGCGTTCCGCATGCCCCTGGTGATGTCGGCCTCCGCGAGGACCTCGCTGCTGCCTACCTTTTAGTCGGTAATGCTGTAGCTGCGCTTGAAGCGTTGGAGGCTATCCCCCTCGAGCGCCGTTCGGCAGAGGCGCTTGCAGCACTCGCCTACGCGCGAAAACAAACTCAAACGGAGTCGATATGAACCATGGGGAGGTACTCGAACTTATCGAGCGGGAGCTCGATAGCCTGTTCCGGCAGCAAAGCGAGCGGGCGAGTAAGCTTGCGCATCGACTGATTCCCGAATTGACGCCGGAGGATCTCCTGAATCCTGACGATTATCCCCAATTGCTAGAGGCCCCTGAGTTTATGTTTGAACACGGTGCCGCATGTGGAGTGATGTCTGCGAAGATCGCCCTGCGCTCCGCCCTGAAGAGGCTCGCCGAGGACAGCGCAAGGTAAACGGCGAGCCTGTGATTACTCGCCAAGCCTCATCCTCGCGGTAATGAGCGGATGAGTATCGCCCGTTCAGTCGTCGTCGGAACAATTTTAAAATTGTGGTCTACCCCAACTAATATCTCCGTATCATCTCCCACTTGGCGGATCTCGACGATTGAAAATCCGACGAAATCATCGGGTGGATAGTGGTGTAACGCCAGGTGAGCGCCAGCTACCTTGCAGTTTGCGAGGCTTAGTCGATATGTCTTTGCATCCGCCTTCTGGAATGAAAAAGTCGGCCGCTCGGTCAGCCCTATTCTTACTACCGGTGCGCCATCTTCAGCACCTCGCTCAAAGAGAATTGTCTCAAGATTTTGTCCTGTCCGTGCGGGAAAGACCGCTTCCCCAACGGCAACTGCTGCCGACTCTCTCGTGGTGCCTAGCTCCGTTGTTTGAGCACTTGCCGAGATAAACGCAGCACGGGCCTCTGCTGAAACTGGCACGCTGATAGCGATACCGCCCTCAGCCTCCGACAGTAACGGTGGCGGAATATTTGGAGTTTTAACATCAGCGACGATCCGGATCTTGTCTGGATGAACTCCGAACCTCAGGCGGTGAATAAGAGGATTCGCCTTCGGGATAAACTCCTTGAGGTGAGGGGGGGGGACAACCGGTAAATCAATGACAATCCGGTTCGGTTCGCCGAGAACAAAAAGGCGCGCAGTTATCGAATCGGCTGGTGCTGCCACAATTCGAACCGCCTCCCCCATATCCTCGACTCGAATGACAAGATTACTCGTCGGCTTCTGGGCATAGCCGTCCTCTCCCCCTGTAAAAAAGAGGCTGCCGAGAAGAAACCAAAGCCAGAAAGACGCAGGACGCACCATAGGTGCAGTCTCGAATAGCGCGCGTGCGTTGTCAAAAGGTCTTCGATATCGCCATCGAGGCTGCGGTTTCACCTTGTCCCGGTCTGAGCAAAAAGACCTTGGTTCGCGCTCCGCTCGGGTATCTGCACGGCCAGGATAGCCGCGCTCATATCCCACCCGCAGAATCTCCGGCAGATGAAGAAATCATTGGACGGGACACTAGTCCTTCGACCAATAAGTTTTTTCACTCCCGCGGGGTGAAAAACTAACTCAGGACTAGTGGTGAGCATAAATTCTATTACCTTGCAGGTGAAAGAATTTAATGGTCGAACCACTAGAATGTTGTCATTGCCCCGAAGTCATCATCGTCATCGGTCGACCCGTCAGTCCTCGCTGGAGCTTCAAGGAGTCGAGCACGTTGGTCGGCCGCGGAGTGAAGCAGTTGTTGGAGCTCCTTTTCGAAGACTAACAGGGCGGCGGGATATCGGCTGGTGAGGCGGAAGCGTCTTTTGACTAGCGTGCGGTCGGTCAGCGTCAAGATGACAGTTTTGCCCGATGAATATTCGTTTTTGGACTCATTTAATGATTCGACGACGAGTTTATCGTTAAAAGGTGTTGCAAGCTCACACCGCGCTCCCCCGAGGCGCTCCGAAATAATCACAACCGCATCATTAAAGAGCGTCACCCATACATCAATCCGGGTTTGCTGCGAGAATCCGCTCGCCATGGCATTTTGAATATTAGAGTCTGTGAATTCCTCTTCGAGACTCCCTTTGAAGATGAGTTTGAGACCCAGATCTTTTGCCGCAACAGCGAAAGCATATCGGCGCGTCACCGCCCGGGCTGCGAGGTATTCAAGCAGCACCTTAGGGCGATGGTCCCGCCACGCTTTACCGGTCGCGAATTGGAAGATAAACGGCGCGAGTATAAACGAGCCCCACATGAGCCACGGTGCTTGGAAGCAGACCGCCATCGTCGATGCGATGAGGATGACGATGAAAGCGGCAAAAATACCGCGTGATTGGGCATGCGCCATCATCTCGAATTTTTCCTCGGGAGGGACGTTTCGCCATATGTCCGAGATATCGAGCGCCATAAAACGGGAATCCCGTAGTGATCGCATCGGCAAAATGTGCCGAGGTCAGTGGAAAAATCGACCCTCTCCAGTCGCTTATCGAGCTTCTGGGAGGGTCTATACAGCTCTTCTCCAGTAATTGCATAAAGTGGGCCATCAAAAGCCCCCAGTTTTTGGCAACTTTTCGGCCGATTTTCCGAAAACCTAGTATCCCGGCCGATAAGTTTGTTCACCTCCGAAATGTATTGGGTGTGACGATCTATGAGCATTCATTGACATCCCGCCGGGGAGTTTCGGTTCTACCGAAATGCGCGGCTTCCCGCCGGGGTGAAAAGACTCCGGGCGCGGAGCGGTAGCAGAGCTACCGCGAAGACCCCAGTGTGAGCCTCGGCGCCATCATTTCGCCCAGATAGCACAGGGCAGGCGGGACATTTTGCGACACGCTCTTGGTGCTTAAAGCACGCGAGGCGAGTATCTACGGGAGAGAAGTTATGTTAGCCAAAGTAAGGACCGGAGTTCTCACCGGACTGGATGCCCTTAGTATCGACGTCGAGGTTCGCGTGCGTGATGGGGCCCCGGCCTTCACTATTATCGGCCTCGGAGATGGGGCGGTGCGGGAGTCGCGGGAGCGAGTCATGTCGGCGCTGCGGCAAACCGGGTTCGGGTTACCCGATCAGATCTTAGTGAGTCTCGCACCTGCTGAGATAAAGAAGGAGGGGGCAGGTCTTGACCTCTCAATCGCTCTCGGGATTCTGCTCGCCTCAGGACAGCTCGCGAGCGAGGTCGCCGTGGGGCGATCTTTCCACGGTGAACTATCGCTCGATGGCGCTATCCGGCCCGTGCGGGGGATCCTCGCGCTGACTATCGAGGCGCTCGAGAAGGGAGTGCGCGAAGCGGTCGTCCCTGTTGAGAACGAGGCTGAAGCAAGACTCATCACCGGGGTTCAAACGGTGGGTGTCACCTCACTGGCTGAGCTTATTGAGTATCTACGCGATGGTGTCGAACCTCGGGGTGGGGCGCGTCACTCCGCGCTGGCACCGGCCGTCCGCGGGGAGGAACGCCTCATCAGCGATGTCTGGGGGCAGGATTCGGCCAAGCGTGGCCTTATCATCGCCGCCGCAGGGGGACACAATATCCTTCTCATCGGCCCTCCCGGGTGTGGTAAGAGCATGCTGGCGAGCGCCTTCGGTTCTCTGACCCCTGCATTAACGAAGGAAGAGACCCTCGAAGTTGTGAAGATCCACTCGGTCGCGGGGCTCCCCATCAAAGATATCCTCCTCGGGGCACGGCCGTTTCGCTCGCCACACCATATCATTTCCGACGTTGGTCTCATCGGTGGAGGGAGCGCCCCCCGCCCAGGTGAGATAAGTCTGGCTCATCGCGGTGTCCTCTTTCTCGATGAGTTCCCCGAGTTTCGCCGTTCCGCGCTTGAGTCGATGCGCGCACCCCTTGAGTCCGGCGCCGTAAACATCGTTCGGGCAAAGGCGGCGGTAACGTTTCCCGCCTCCTTTCAGCTTATTGCCGCGATGAACCCGTGCCCGTGTGGGCGCCTCGGTGCCCCTGGGGGAGGCTGTCTCTGCTCCCGAAACGCGATTCATAATTACATCGCTAAGATCTCCCAACCGATACTCGATCGAATCGATCTTCATGTTGAACTCTCAGCCGTACCGCTCAGCCGGATCACCACCGGTCCGACGACCGATCGGTTAAGTGAAGAACTCCGCTTACGTGCTGCGGTTGCACAGGCCCGTGATCGCCAATTATACCGCTCTCGCCATCTCAACTCGACGCTCTCTGCGATCCAGATAAAGGATGTTTTGCAGGCAGATGCAGCTGCCCTTAACCTTCTTGAGACCGTCGCAGCCAAGATCGGACTTAGCGCGCGGGGATACCTTCGAATACTACGGGTTGCCCGAACGATCGCTGATCTCGCAGGCGAGGCCCGAGTGAGCGCTGCTCATGTGGCTGAGGCGGCTCAATTCCGGTCGTTGGAGCGGCTTGAGCGGTATTGCCGTGGTGGCGCGCTGGGACCGGCGGTCGAAATTCACCATCGTACGGTGTAACCCATCGGAATAGCGAGCCGGAGGCGTTTCTCGATTTTCCGCAGGGTTGTCGATATTTGATTAGCCCAGATGGGAGCGGTACCTTGAGGGAGCGCTGAACAACTTTCCAGCTGGGGAATTGCTCGGTGTCGCCTTGGTGAAAGTCTCCGCCCTTTCATGTCGAGGAGATATTTGTCGCGGAGAATCATTTGAAACAGCTACGATGATGCAACAAGCTTTTCAGCCTTCCTCCTTATCGTCGGGGGTCGCTACCCTCATCGAACCGAAGCCGAATTCTGCGAGCGGTGTGACCGTGGATCGGGTGGGGGACCTCGTTGTGCGCTTTCAGTATAATCGCTCTCCCGACCTTTATAGTGAGATAGCTCACGCGATGCTCCCGACAATCCGGGATGTCGCCCGTCGCATCCATGCGCGGGCCGGGTTCCCCAATTTTGTTGATCGCGATGATTTAGTGCAGCTCGGCTCGATCGGTTTGCTTGGAGCAGTGAACTCCTTCAAGCCGAGTCTCGGCGCTAAATTTGCGACGTTCGCCGGGATGCGAATTCAAGGAGCCATGCTCGATGGTTTACGGGCTCAAGACCCGCTCAGTCGACGCGAGCGAACGATTGTTCGAAAATTTTACCGTGCTAATGAAGAGCTTAAAAGTGAGGGGGTATTGCGCCCGTCGCTCGAGGAGATAGAGGCACGGACCGGTCTGAGCAAGGAGGAGGTTCGGGTCGGCTCCACACTCGTCGCGGCACCGCGGGTCCGTCACCTCGAGGGTTTACGAGTGGGATCGCAGGGGCCGAACACCGACTTGCGGGGGGAGAGAGCGCGAAGCTCGGCGGAGGCGGTACCGGATCTTCGCGAGGTCGCCGTTGACCACCGCAGTGTGGTGGAGGATATGTGGCGAACCGTTCGACGGTGTCTCTCACCTCAAGAAGGGCGCGTCTTCGAACTTATTGTGAGACACGGTGTGATGCCAGGAGACATCGCGAGGGAGCTTGGGGTGTCGGAGGTGCGCGTTTCGCGCCTCAAGCAGTCAGCTCTTGCTACTCTTCGTTCAGTCCTAATCCACGGGAACGGGGATAGCGCGCTTCTTAATATCTTGCGGACAGAGCTTGGCGTTCCGACGGGTACCCGCTCTTTATTTACCCCTGTCACGACGGCATCTGAGGTTCGTAAGCAGCGGTAGTTGTCTGATTCCCGTCATCCTTGTTACGGCGTGGGAAGGTTCCGCATCACCTCTTGTTGGATGACCGGCATCAGTTCCGCCGTGTAGGTCGGCATCTTCTGCATTACTGAACGGCCCTCAGCCGAGCTGTAAAAGTTGGTCAGGGAGTCGATCTCGCCGGCGGAGAAATGCTTCACCATCAGCTCTACCGAGACGTCGCGGAGGCGCTTGAAATCAAGCCCATCAAACATCATCTTCTTCATCTCCTCGCGCGCCTCAGCGGGCGCTTGCATCGCCAGTTGTGAGGTGAGCTCGTCCATCATCTGCTCCATCGGCAGAGCTTGATGGTACCGGAGCGCCGCGAGTCGACGGGTCTCCGGATTATCCGGGCTCTGGGAGCTCTCGCAGCCGAGCGCCATAAGGGTGAAAGCGATAGTTAAGCTCGCCCGGACGATGGTCGAAAAGCTGCCAGATTTCATAAGTTTTCCTTTTGGTCTTTGGTTCGAATCGGTAGTTCGATCGTGCGGGTTTTTGAGACGCCCGCGAAATCGGTTGTCGTTTCGACGATTAGTAATTTGTCCTTTAAGACCTCGGTAATCGTGCCCCCGTGAGGACCGATCTTTGTTCCCCGGCGGACGGTGAAGCCGCGGCCCGCCGCGTTCTCAACGATCGCGGTTGGTTCCTCGAACCCATCGAGCACGGCTGTTAACTTTAACTGCCCGATCTCGTACCGCTCTAGGGGTGAGAGATCGTCGCGTTCGGCATCCTTTGGAGAGAAGTCGAATGGCCGGAACGGGTCGCGTTTGCCCGCCGCGTTGTAGACAAAGCCGGTTGGCGTCTCCTCCTCAGGGAGCGCGGCCACAGCATCCGCCGTCAGTCGCCCTGACGAACCCCGCGCGGGTGTGGGCGATGCGACCGGAGCAGGGGGTGTTCCTCCGCTTGAAATCTCAGTCGATCCGGCCCCTTCAGGCTCCGCCCCGCCCGAGAACAGGCCAATAAAGAGGAGTTGTGCAATGAGCACGATACCGACGACAAGTGCACCTATTTTGACGGTGCGGCTATTGAACGACAGTTGATTCATTTTTTTTGACGAGGGGTAAAGATCGACCCTACGCACCACCTGTTATCGGTTGGGGGCTGAATTTGTTTCCCCAACTCTGCTCTAAGGCTCGCCTTCAATAAGGGGGACTTCACCCAGTTAGCTCTGAATTCTAGTCCCTTTGACGGTGGAGTGCACGGGGAAATCGATTGGTTCCTGCTGAGGGCGGAATAATGAGGAGCCCTGCTTTTGAGTGGGGAGGGGGCTTTTTGATACGCTGGGGCATGAATATGCAAGAGCCATCTCGTCAAAGCGGTGCTGCTGCCCAGAGGTTAGAGGTTATCGAACGAAGCCTACTTGGGCTTCTTGATAAGATACTCCCCGAAGTTGAGTGCGGTCGGGTGAGCTCGCTTGTTGTTGATGATACAAGCGGACGTGCCATCGGGCTGTTTCTCCACCGGGCTCTCGATCGTCTGGGGCATTCGCTGCCGATACTATTTGTGTGCCCCCCGGGACCGGATGCCTCAGGGAAAAGGACAGAAGCGACCCTGAATCCTCATGGTGTCAGTGCTCTCGGGGAGCATCCGCTGATCGTCACGGAGGTGATTCACTCCGGTGAGGCGACGGGGAGCATCGTTCGAGCGATAAATCGAGTCGGTAAAACTCCCACGATCGCATCTCTGAGCGGTTTCTTAGTGCCGGACGACTCTGAGCCGTGGTCGATCGATTGGGTGCTCCGTCGAAGTGGCCGGCCCCCGCCCGGGGCATACTCGGCGATTTTAATGCCGGACGAGCTCTCCTACAAAGCTCAGGAGCTTCTGTGCTCCGACAAAGTCACCGCGGGCGTTCTTCGTGAAGATGCTGGGTCCACCCGTGTCCTTCCCATAGGGGTGGCCTATCCGGCCGAGGATATTCGTCGAGAGGTGCGAGCATTCCGGGAGGAGCTCTACCGACTCGCCGCTCAAGCGGCGAACCAGCGAAGCGGCTGAGCAACCAGCGCAGAGAGAAAATCAAACAATAAGCGCGCAGAGATCTCGGCGGCTCTTCAGGCGGGCCACTTTGGATGAGAGCAGATTGGATGAGAGCAGATTGCCTCGAACCCGCGGGGACCTATGCGCCGAATCCTTCAGACGAAGATATATCGGGGTGACTGGATTTGAACCAGCGACCCCTAGTTCCCAAAACTAGTGCTCTAGCCAGGCTGAGCTACACCCCGATATGATAGGCCGGTAGTCTAGTATACCCCTACAGCATTTGAAAGACTCCACATTCTTTTGATTTTTTTTGGGGGTTTTAATAGATTTTAGCCGCTATGAACAAATTTTCTATCCGCGATATTCACCAAGACAAGGTTAGCGTTGGGCGTTACGAGTTTTCGGGGTGGGTTAGAACCCATCGCCAATCGAAGAACGTCTCGTTTATCGAGCTTACCGACGGTACGGCCGTGAAAGGCCTCCAGCTCGTTTTGAATCCAACCCTTGAGAGCTACGCTCCCATAGCCCCCCGAATCGGAACCGGTGCGGCCATACGGGTTAACGGCGAGCTTATCGAGACCGCAGGTCGGGCTCAAAAATACGAGTTTCAGGTGAGCTCGATTGAGCTTCTCGGGGAAGCTGACCCCGAGACCTACCCCCTGCAGAAGAAGGGCCACACCCTCGAGTTTCTGCGTGAGATTCTGCACCTTCGCCCCCGGTCGAATACCTTTGGCGCGGTGTTTCGCGTCCGCTCGGTGGCGGCGATGGCGATCCATAAGTTTTTCCAAGAGCGCGGATTCTACTACCTCACTTCGCCCATCATTACGACTTCGGATTGCGAGGGGGCCGGGGAGATGTTTCGGGTGACCACGCTTGATATGGCGAATCCACCAAAAGTGGATGGGAAAGTCGACTACAGCCAGGATTTTTTTAAAGGGGAGGCGAGCCTCACCGTTTCGGGCCAATTAGAGGGCGAGATCTTTGCGACAGCGCTCTCGAATATTTACACCTTCGGGCCGACGTTTCGCGCGGAGAACTCCAATACGACGCGACATCTGGCCGAGTTCTGGATGATCGAACCGGAGATGGCGTTTTTTGATCTCCAGGACAATATGGCGCTCGCCCAAGACTTCATCCAAACCGTGATCAAGGAGATTCTGGAGAAGTGCGGTGAGGAGCTCGAGTTCTTTGAGGCGCGCGAGTGGACTGACAAAGGACTCATCGCGATGCTCCAATCGGTGGCTGAATCGAAGTTCGCCCATCTCGATTACACCGATGCAATCAAAGTCCTCGAGGGGTGTGGGCGGAAGTTCGAGTTCCCGGTGGCGTGGGGGATCGATCTCCAGTCCGAACACGAAAGATATCTCACCGAGGAGTATGTGAAGGGTCCTGTCATCGTGGTGAATTACCCGAAAGACATCAAAGCGTTCTACATGAAGGTGAACGAGGACGGTAAAACGGTCCGGGCGATGGATATGCTCGTTCCGGGCCTCGGCGAAATCATCGGAGGCTCCCAACGCGAGGAGCGTCACGATGTTCTGTTGAGCCGGATCCGGGAGATGAAGCTCCCCGAGGAGAACTATTGGTGGTATCTGGAGCTTCGAAAATTCGGCACCGTTCCGCATGCCGGGTTTGGGCTTGGATTCGAGCGTCTGCTCATGTACGTGACCGGGATGAAGAACATCCGCGATGTGATTCCGTTCCCCCGCTTCCCTGGATACGCGAAATTCTAACGGGAGAGCCCTTCTCCGCTTTTTCTGGCCCGTTCCTTGATGGTGGGCTAAAATAGCGGTTATGGATTCCCGCGAGCACATACGGCTTACCGAGGCCTATAGCACCCACAACTACTCTCCCCTCGAGGTCGTCATTTCACGCGGTGCGGGTGCCTGGGTATGGGACGTCGAGGGTAGGCGATACCTCGATATGTTGAGTGCCTATGGCGCGCTCAATTTTGGCCACTCAAATCCTCGAATTTTGAAAGTGGCTCACGCGCAGCTCGACAAACTGACCCTCACAAGCCGAGCTTTTTACAACGACCAGCTCGGCCCCTTGTGTGAGCGGCTCGCGCGGCTCAGCAAGCTTGATGCCGTCCTACTCATGAACTCCGGTGCTGAAGCGGTGGAGAGCGCCATCAAGATCGCCCGCAAATGGGGCTACGAGAAAAAAGGGGTCCCCGATAATCACGCCGAGATTATCTGCCTCGGACAAAATTTTGCGGGGCGGACGACAACGATTATTAGTTTCAGCTCCTCCCCGTCTGCCAAGGAGCACTTTGGTCCGTTTACCCCCGGATTCACCATTGTGCCGTTCGGTGATGCGGCTGCGGTCGAGGCGGCGATTACGCCAAACACCGTGGCTGTTCTGGTCGAACCGATTCAAGGGGAGGCGGGCATTATCGTACCGCCCGACGGGTATCTGCGGGAGGTCGTCGCAATCTGTCGAGCCCATAACGTCTTGTTCATCGCCGATGAAATTCAGACAGGGATGTGTCGAACCGGGAGAATCTTCGCGTGTGAGCATGAGGATGTAGTCCCCGATATCTATACCATTGCGAAATCGCTCGGGGGCGGAATCGTCCCGATTTCCGCGGTGATCGGCCGTCAAGAGGTGATGGATGTCTTGACCCCGGGAACTCACGGCAGCACCTTCGGTGGAAACCCGTTCGCGTGTGCGGTGGCGCTCGAGGTTTTAAACATCATTGAGGAGGAGCGCCCCCATGAGAGAGCGGCTGAGCTCGGAGCGTATCTTCTACAGGCTTTGAGACAGCTCCAGAGCCCGCTGGTCTCAGCGGTGCGAGGAAAGGGACTTTTTATCGGCATCGATATCAAGCCGGAGTACGGGCCAGCTAAAAAGGTGTGTCACGACCTGATGGATGTCGGACTGCTCTGTAAGGACACCCGGGTGCAAACGCTGCGGCTCGCGCCGCCGCTGAACATCGAGAGGAGTGAGATCGATTGGGCGATTGAGCGGCTTGCGCAGGTACTCTGCGGCTGAGCTGCTCCCGGGGCTCGAGCCCGTCAGGAAGATAACGCCACACTCTGGTATGGCAGTATTTCCCCCCGCTCGGTCGATAGATGTCTATTCGAAGTGCTTCTCGCGGTTCGCTCGAAAGTCACACGCTCGTTAAGATTTGAGGAGGCCCCCGTTATGAGCGCTCTTTTGCCCATCGGGGCCGATAAACAGCGGCGATGAGCACGAGGTTGATCACCACGAGGTAGAGTGGGAACAGGTAATTCTCCACGCTCCACACCGTCACGGTGGGGAAGATGAGCGCGACACTCAGAAACCCTGTTATGTAGATTGCGCCTGTTTCGGTCTCAGGATGGCGCCATGCCTTGACGACCGTTGGAATAGCGGCGAGCCCATCAGCGGTAGCGGAGAGAATTATCGCCGCACGGGGGGACTCGGCGAGGCCCCAGGCGACAATCGCGGCGAGAGCGGTGACCCCGCAGGCGATATCAAACCGACTCGTCTTCCAGTAACTTTGAGTGTTGTAAAAAGACGCGGCAAAGACGAGCGCCGGCATGATTCCGGCGAGAAGTGTGCGGCTGTAGGAGGAAAGCTCCGCGCCTGAGCTCGCAGCCGCAGCTGCTCCGATCATCGGTGCCAGAGCCCAGAGGAACCACGAAACGCGGTTCGGTTTCATCCGGCCGGTGAGGGTGTCGCGGATACACGCCCACACGCCGAAGATACTCAACGCAAGGCTCACGAGGATGAGTGCGACCTCGACCTCAGGCGCCAACACTAGGAGCCTGAGGAAATTCCGGAGAGTGCCTTCTCGTCGCGGTAGTATCGTCCGAACTCGTTCTCAAGAAAGTCGGTGAGTGCGATCTCTTCGCACCGCACGAAGCCTTTTTGGACATTCACCTTCCCGGTCAGGATAAGGTCCACCGGTGCGCAGATCCCCGCAGCCGTTGTCAGTTGAATCGCGGTGAGGTGCTCGTGGCCGACCGTCGTGTTGTAGATCGTGCTCGCGTATGTCTTTTGCACATACCGACCTCCGATATGACCCCGTACCTCTACAAAGATGATGCATTTATCTTGAGGGGTCGTTGGGATGCTTCGCTCAAATACCTTCTTCAACGTTGCCCGATCGTGGTTAAAGCCGAGGTCGTTCATGAGAAAAGCGACGAGGTCTCGGTGTCCCGGATACCGGATCGTCTTGTAGTCAAGGCAACGCACCTTGCCCGTGAGCGTTTCGCACAGTGTGCCGAGGCCACCCGAGGTGTTAAACGCTTCGTACTCGCACCCATCGAGCGAGAACCGTTCGAGCCCTTCGAGGGGGAAGGCCTGCTTCAGGACACCGCCCTCGACGAGTTCGCACATGTTTCCGTACTCGTTGATAAGGCCGTCGGTCGACCAGGTCAGGTTGTACTTCAAAAGGTTACTTGGAAATATCGGGAGTGCGCCGACCCGCATCTTTACTGAATCGACGGTATCAAACGATTTAAAGAGATGCGCAGCGGCAATCGAGATAAAGCCCGGCGCGAGTCCGCACTGGGGCATCATAAAGACCTTGCCAGCAGCGGCGATCTCCGAAACCGCTTTGGTTGTTGCCACATCCTCGGTGAGATCGAAGTAGTGGACCCCGGCGTTTGCGGCGAGGTGAGCTACCTCAACGTTGCAGTAATATGGAAGCGCTGAGAGCACTGCGTCGCATCCCGCCAGGATTTTTGCTGCCCCCGTTTTGTCTGCGAGATTTAACTCAACCGCCTCGGCACACGCCCATCCCGCTGCCACCGCCCGAGCGCGGGCGATATCGCTATCGCAAACCTTTATCTGATACCGCCCCGAGCTCCCGAAAAGGCTCGTCATCGCCGTACCGATTTTCCCCGCGCCGAACAACGCAACTTTGAACATAATCCCTTCGCTTCTTTGTGACTGGGCGACCGATTCGCCGCGGGGATGATACTGCCAAGAGAGGCTCGGCTGCAATCGACGCAGTCGAGCCCAAAAAGGCAGCCAGAACAGTGAGTTAAGTCGTTGCGGTTGGGTCCGTGCGAATCCATTCAGTCCACAACACCTGCGCTATCGCGAGGAGCGCCGGACCGACGAAGATCCCGATGAAACCGAAGGAGATTATTCCCCCGATGACTCCAAAGAAGACGAGGAGCAGGTTCATACTTGTTGCTTGGCTGATAAAAAGTGGACGGAGCACGTTGTCGATGGTGCTCACCACACCGATACCCCAAAGCGCCAAGAGGAGCCCGGGGAGAATCTCGCCTGACTTCGCGATGACGAGCAACGCCGTGGGCAGATAAACCAAGGGCGATCCGAACGGTACCGGAGAGATGACCATCGTGGCGAGTCCGAGGAGAACCGGTGCGGGAGCGCCAGCAACTAGGAATCCGAGACCGGCGAGGACCCCCTGCGCGAAAGCGGTCGCAAGGATCCCATACACACCTCCCCGGATCGACCCTTGAATCGCTCCGAGCACTCGGTCGAAACGCTCTCCACCGATGCGGTGCAGGGCCCGGGCGAGGTCTCGCCCTAAAGTCTCTCCGTGACGAAAGAGAAAAAAAGCGCTGACGAGGCAGATGAGCATCTTCCCTGTAAATACGAGGAGCCCTTTTGCGGCGATCCCTAGTACCCGAGCGATCTCCCCGTGGTACTCACCGATGAGACTTGCTATCGCACCCTGGGCGTCGAGTAGGTGGCTGACCGTTTCAGCGAGTGAGGCTTTGCTCTCAGAGCTCAGAAGGGGAAGCCGCTCAATTGCGGGGCCAATCCCTGTCCGATTTTGCTCAAACCACGCCGAGGCTCCTTTGGCACCACCTGCTATCTCCGCGCTGAGTGTTCCCAGCAGCGGTACTACCAAGCCGATGATGACGAGGCCGATGAACCCGGTCATCAGCGCCGCCGTCAAGGTCGGGCGCTCGGGAAAACGTCGAGCGAGACGGGCGTACAGGGGCCAGAGCGAGGTGACGATGACGATCGCCCAGGCCAGGGGAACAAGGAACGGTCGCAGAACGGTAAACACACCGACCGCGACGAGGGTCAGTCCGGTAATTCCAAGAAGCCAGCGGAGTCGTTCAATCGCGCGAGTTTCATCTAATGGTTTGATCATAATCGATAATTTACCCGAAGTGACACTCGAACCGCCAGGGGCCGTCGTATCCCGACAGGCGGGTTTGGGGACTTCCCGTGCGGTCGCTTGGGAGAGGCAACGTAAAATCGGCTGAGTAGTATAACATCCTCATGAGCACCTGCCCCGAAAATCGACCGGTAGAGCCAGCCCTGATTGCGCCCGAGCCCGCCGGAGCACTGCCACTCCTCGAGGCGCATGTCCGCGCATTTGTCGCCTTGTGCGAACGGGGTCTCGATAATCGGTCGGCGATTGCGGGGTGGCACGGGACGAGCCTTGAGTCGATGGAGCTTCTGCTTCGCCGGGGGAGTCTCGCCGCGTCCCCGGTTCAGCATGTAAAAGCGGCGCCCGGTCACCTTTTCTTTTACGCCGCGAAACCCGAGGATTTCGAAACTACGGTGCAGCGAGAACTGCGCCCCGATGGACGATCGGGAGCATGTCTTTATGCAGAGAGTAATGCACAGTTTCACTTTTTGATGCGGGAGGTTGGGCTTGATGTCGCCGACTCAGCGGCGCGCCTGCGTGGCTTTGAGGCGGTGCGGCGGATTAGCGAGAGACGGCGCACATCGGGGGCTACCCAGGAGGCCCTTGGCCTTGGGATTCAGCCCGATCGTGTGGAGTCGGTCTTGAGCGAACTATTCGAGCGCAAGGGGTTTTTAGTGGCGCTCTCGAACGCAGCGGTTGAGCGGCACCCTGTTTCTCACGGCGATATTCCGGGAGACGATCAAAAGATCTTTGTCCCCCAGGGACTTTCTTTTGATTGCATCGCTGGGATCGAACCCCTCGGAGTGAAGGAGTATGAATTTTTTGAGGCGCTCCAGCGGTCAATCGAGCATTCGGATCTTCATACAAAATAGGCCTTGTCTCCCCACTTTTATGAGGCAGGGCGGGACCGATCGTCGGGGGATAGAAGCACCATAACTTTCGTGGAGGTGCCCCGATGGTTGATCCGAAGCCAAGTCCTGAGCCTACCCCGCAGAGACCCCGTTACGACGAATACATCTCGCTGAGGAATGCCGGAGTGCTCCCAGCCGATATCGCTGCCTCGTGGCGGCTCGAGCAAGCTGGTGTCGATCTTACGGACCATCTTGTGCAACGATTTGCCAGCACACTGGACCTCACACCGGCGTCGGTGCGCGCCAAGCTTTCGCCCGAGTTAGTGCTCAATCTCGGTCGTTTGGCTGACCAGATAGGCAGAGCTATTTTCCACCTCGGATTCACCCTGCAAGGTATCCACGAAGACCAAAATATTTTCGATCCGTGTACACCCTTTCAGGGGATCGCCGAGGCGCGCAAGGAGCGGGTGGAGCGGGACCCATCAAAGGGACACGTAGTTTCGGAGACAAAGCAGATCAGGCTCGATGTCGCACCCTTGTGCGCCAAGATGATCGAGCAGTTGGGTATTTTGGAGGGGGTGAGCCTCCCGAGCGATGCGCCCCTTAAGCGTCTTAGCCTGAGTGTGACCGATCTCCTCGATACTCCACTTGTGGAGGCGCGCAATTCGACCCCGATTTCGGTGCGTCAGTTCGCCCACCAAGTCGCCGAATGTGAGGGCTTTAAAAGATCGGATGACTTTGTCGAGGACGTATTCGGAGTCCTTGAGTCACCGCTCGACCGAGTACCCGAGATCCTTCAGTTGAGCCGCAGGATCGCTCAGCGGGGCGATTCCCGATTTGCGCAGGAGCTCGCCGAAAAGGTACCGCCGGAGCTCCGCATCGCAGGGCTCTTCGGTACACTGGTCGACCCGAATTCGCTATCGACTGAGATGAAAAGCGCCGTTATCGAACTCGGAGCTTTGGTGGTGCATGTTGAGGGTGCGCTCGATGTCCTCGAGCGGGCACACCGGGCGGATCTACAGAGTAAAACCGACCCCTATGCGGGGCGGTTGCCTTCGACGAAGGAAACTATCGAGCGCGCGCGCGAGGAGCGAATGACCCATGATGTTGGGGTACAGCGTCGGGTAGCGGAGCTGGTTCTCTTCGAACATGTGGACCCCCGTGATTACGAAAAGTCTACACCCACTGGTCGGGCAGAGTTCAAGCAAACGGTCGAAGAGCTTCTCACCCAGCGGCTTAATTCTAGACGCGCAACCCTTGAGAAACTTAAACCGTTCGGTGTCCTGCCCGCGCTACAGCACCAGGGTGAGTTGGTTGAACGTGCGGCGTATGAGTTGCGGTGTTTTCGGCTCAATAAAGCGCAGATCTAAAGCAAGGTGCCTACACTCCAACTCCTCCAATAACGAAGCTCAACTGACGCTTGGGATTGGGGACGCTGCTGAGCGTCGAGCCGGGTAGTCGCCTCTGGTGCCCTCCCACCGAAGAGCTCTGGGGTGTTACGGTATTCGCTTGATCACACCCCACTGCGGATTTAGCTCAAACGGTATCGCATGCGTGCCTATCATTTCAGCGTAGACCTGTCGCGCCGCGGGAGCATCGCCTGAGTCGGCCATCATCTCGAGCGCCATCCGAAGAATAATCGAATAGCTGTGCTCAACCCCGGAGAGACCTGCGATAAAGCCACTCTGGGCCTCGCTGAGTCGTGCGGGCGTGTAGAGCGGTAACGCTGCGTTGACCGACGCAAGGTAGCGGCCGGTGAGGGGATCTCGGGCTGGAAAATAATATTCCGCGGCGAGCCAGCGATTGTATCCGGGAGCAAGAAGGAGATCGGTCGTAAATCTTCCGACCCAATCGAGCAATGAGTTCGTCGGTAATCCCAGTTCCTGTGCTCGAGTGAGCGCCGCGATGAGATAGTTATATTGCCACGGCATGACAACGGCAGGGGAGTTGACCTGACCGGCCACGATCGTCGGTGCCGGTTCAGCCCAAAATGGAACGGTGCTGTTGACCGGCGGAGCGAAGGGAAAAGTGCAGGTGGGATAGGGGTACGACCCGTACATGCCGCAATCGGTTCCCCCGGTGCCGGTGCGAACGCTTGTGCGGGCCCACTGCCACGAGCCTTCGTGACTCGGAAGTGGATTCGTGAGGTTGTGAGCTCCGTGCCATGCTGCCACGAGGCATTCGGCCCGATAGCGTAATTCGTTCGTCTCCGGCGTGCCATCAGGAGAGTAGGCGAGCGCTGAGGCGAGCGTGCGAATGAGCCAAGCGTCAGCGCGAGTCTGCCCGGTGGTTCCCAGGTCGAAACATCCGTACGGCCCGCGGGTGAGCCACGAATTCCCCGGTTGTCGACCGAGAAGAGCGGAGAGTGCTTGGCCCTGCAGCATCTCAAGGTAATGTCGATCGCCGGACAGGAGGTATTGGGTCGAGAACAGATCGGGCATGTGAGCCCAATCCACCCTGAACGGGTTGGGCGCAAGTGGGGTAACCGGGGTAATCCGATCGTTCGGGGTACCGCTGAAGGTTTGTCCATTTATCCAAAAACTTGGGCGTGAGTAGAAAGAGAGAAAACGGCCTTGGCCCGGCACGGTGAGTGCGCGGTTGAACGACGTTCCCGCGCGCCCTTCGCGGAGAAACATCGGCCATGCGCCGGCGAGGTCGGCATGACCGAAAAATGAGTCTTGGAGGCACGCATTTCCAGTGTAGAGGTACATGACGACCCAGCGGGGAAGGAGTCCGAGCTCACCGCGACCTCCCGACGAGCCCATATCCGACACGAAGAGTCCGCGTTGGCCGATCTCACGCGGCGCATTGAGCCACCGTGAGCACTCCGAATTGACCGCAGTTGCCGCTACTTGAATCGACGGGTCGTAGTTCGGCAGGAGGTGCGTCGCGGCCAGATAGGCTAGATTGTGTTTTATCGTTATCCGCGGTGGACGTTGACCGAGCCAAAATTCGCGGGACCAGACGGTTTGAGCATGGTGGGTGAATGGAGAGCGCGCGTAGACTGTGGTGGGGTTGACGGCCCCAACTTGCAGGTTCACCCCGTACGTTTTGTCTCCCAACGCTTCGCTGTTCGTTGTCTCGGCTGAGAAGCGAATCCGCACCGCGTTGGCGAATGGGAAAAACGTGGCGTAGAACATCGGCCGCACCGTTCGCGGGTTTGAGCCGAGATCCAGAGTTGCGCTGAGGCGGTCCCCGATAATCAGAGAGGTTGCGCCGAGCCCGCTAAACCACGTCTCATAACGGCCGGCTGCAAGAGCTTGCCGGGCGGAGGCCAGCGATTCGGAGCCTGCTTCGGTGATGCGCACGGTAGCGTCGAAGTTCCAGGCGGAGTTAAGGATGTCAGCCGCGCCGAGTCCTCCGGCGTTGTAGTTGGTATTCTGGTCGCCGAAGCATACTACCTTCGTTTCTTGGGGCTGGAGCGCGAGATAGAAGACGAGGATAGCGTGCTTGACTGTTCCGTCGCTCCAACGGCTTTGGACGTGGGCCTGTGTTGGGACGATCGCGCCACCAAGGAGCGCTGTGGGGTAGTTGGCTATCTCGCCCGGTATGAAGCCCCGGCCGAGCTGAATCGGCACGGTAGCGGAGCCGAACGAATCCACGTTCATAATAGCAACGCAGTTTCCGGTAAGTTGGGCGTCGGGTGTCGCTGTGCTGGGAGTTCCGGACGGTGTTGGGAGTACGGTTGGTGTTCGGGTTGGGGTCCGCGTCGGGGTCGGCGTTGTTGTCGGCGAAGGCGTGAGCGTGGGCGTCGGTGATCGTGTTGGTGTGGGGGTTGCAGTATTCATTGGTGGTGGTGTCGAGGTACTGAGGGGCAGCGGTGTTTGTACCGGCTCGCTCGTTGGTGTGGGCGATGGGGCGCTCGTGGGTTGAGCAGTTGGTAGCGGAGTCACGAGTGGCGGAGGTGCGACCGTGGATGTTGGGAGAGGCGGCGGGGTGATGCTGGCGCACCCCCGTTTAAATCGCCTAATCAGTGCGTCAATCGCGCGAATGTCTTGGCGTCGCGCGTTTTGTTTGATGAGACTCAACCGCTTCCGCAGGAGCGAACGAAGGGCTGCACGACGCTCATAGGAGTTCGACAGAACGGCGCGGATCGCTCCCCCCCGGCTCAGGGCGACGACGTCACGACGATTCGAGTTGGGGCGCGCGAGACAGCCGAACCGAAGGTCCGGAGGAGACTCGTTCCAAATCTCGATGTGGGTCTGAGGAGCGGCTATCGCGGCGGTGCTTGTCGTGCCCCAGTGCACGAGGAAAAAAATCAAAATCGCTGTGAAATGCCTCAAAATCGTAACCTCAATTGCCCGATCTCTGCGAAGACAAGCAAGGGGCGTTCCAAGGAAAGGTATCTGAAAAACGAGGATAAATACCGGTTGGGAACTGGATCGGTGTGAAAAATACGCGCGGAGTGAGAAAAACTATTCCCATCGGTGAGTATTCCCGCTACGAAAATCACCGATCGGGAGCCCGCCTCATAATGGGGTGGCGAAAGGTGTTTGCCGGAACGCGGAGTGGGCGATACCGAGACCTGCGCCGCGAAGGAATCGTCGGGGGGAGATGTAGGGTACGTCGTACCCGTCCCACCACCCCCAGGTAGCGCCTGCTATTTGTAGCCCCCAGAACCGCCCCATCGTTTTTGAAAGGAGGCGTCATACAGAGTATGAAAGATATCGAACGGCTCGTGGCTGAGCAGTGTCGTTGATGACATAGAAGACATCCTCGACATCGATTTCGAAAAACTCCTCTCCGGGAGCGTTCTTTGGCGGGTGATTCTCCCTAAAAACGTCCCACAATCCATGTATAGTGCGCCGTAAATCGGTAACTCACTACCTATGGGTGAGGCTCAGTACTATGAATTAATCGGAAGCGCTCTCTTCCGAATCCTCACCCTCGCTGTACCCCCTGGAGAAGCTCGAGACGGAGTCAGCAGAGGAAGCCGCATCGACGATAGAGGTCCCAGCGCATACAGGGAGTGTGAAGCTAAGGCACCGTGAGATCCCGGCGAGCACTCGGGTGTTGGGCTCCTTGTCCCTCTTCAGCTGGCCGTGAGACTGCTGTGGGGTAACAACCGCGCCCTTGCCGATCGTATCTGGCAAAACTATGACTTTTGCGCGTTCACTCATCTTTCTCGTGGTGGGTGGAGTGCCCAGCATCTGTTGAACTACGAAACCGTGCGCCGGCGATCCGTGTGGTACCTCTTCCGGGTAAGTTCGACGAGGTTCGATGTTGGGATGCTGCCGATTGGATCGCTGTCGGCTCCATACGGGAACTTGGCCGGTACCGTGAGAGGTCTCAATTGAAAAACGATTTCAGTGACTTCGTCCTCGTTCCGGAATCCTCGCAGAAGGGGCCCCCGAGTGGCCGGGAGAGACTTCGATTCAAGGTCGGCTGGTGTGAAATTTCAACCGAAGTCTCCCAGGATCACTCGGGTAATTTACGACTCTATGGACTTGTATCCAGTGGCCCATCGGGGGAGAGCCGATATCTCGACTTTGAGCCGGTAAGGTGACCGACCGTCCGCTTCGCTAAGCCTGGGGATCCGTGATCCGGTCTATATCGCTCATTGAGAAGCCCTCAAAAAGTAGCCCCGGTACAGGGGGAAGTAGCCCCGGTACACGGGGGAAAGGGGAAAAGTCTGGGCGATAGACCGGTGGTGTGAGGAGTTTCCCGCAACGGGTCCAAAGAGTTGTTATCAGGACCCTCTTATCCTACACTTGAACTCCGTCCGGAAAGTTTTTTCACGTGAGAGCGGGGTCGGAGGCTAAATCTTTGGCTGCTCGGTTACCAATTAAAACCGGATAAGGTGCCACGTGCCCGTGTCGACCGACATCGTACTCGCTACGTTGAACGCCAAGTACATCCACGCTGCATTTGGGTTACGCTATCTCTACGCTAACCTGGGTGAGCTCCAGTCGCGTGCGGTCGTTCGTGAATTTAATACCAACCAAGATGTCCTCGATATCGCGGATGAACTGCGACAGCTCTCCCCGCGGATTATCGGGCTCGGTGTTTATATCTGGAACGTTACCGAGACGGAGGAACTGGTGCTCCTCCTGAAGCGAATTTTACCTGACACCGTCATCGTCCTGGGTGGGCCCGAAGTTAGCTTCGAGATCGAAGCGCAGCGCATTACGCACCTCGCGGACTTCGTTGTGACGGGCGAAGCAGACCTCACCCTGCCAACTCTCTGCGCCGCGATCCTCTCCGGTCATCCGCCGAGCGAAAGAGTAATTCGTAGTCCGGTGCCGAAGCTCGAGGAGGTGGCGCTGCCGTACGATCTCTATGCCGCCGATGATGTCGCGAAACGAATCATTTACGTTGAGGCTTCGCGGGGATGTCCCTTTACGTGCGAGTTCTGCTTATCGTCCTTAGATATTCCCGTCCGGGCCTTCCCGCTCGAACCGTTTTTGGCCCATATGGACGGGTTGTATCGACGTGGAGCGCGCACCTTTAAGTTCGTCGACCGGACCTTTAATCTCAATATCCGGACCGCGAAAGCGATCCTCGACTTCTTTTGGGAGCGATATACCCCGGAGCTTTTCGTCCATTTCGAGATGGTGCCCGATAGACTCCCGGCGGCGCTCCGCGATTCGATTAAGCGTTTCCCGCCGGGGGCGCTCCAGTTTGAGGTCGGTATTCAGACCTTCAACCCCGAAGTGAGTGGTCACATCAGTCGACGGCAGGATTACGCGAAGATCGAAGAGAACCTGACGTTTCTCAGGAAGGAAACCGGGGTGTATATCCACGCGGATCTCATCGTGGGACTGCCTGGAGAAAACGTAGCGAGTTTCGCTGCGGGGTTCGATCGCCTCGTCGCACTCGAGCCACACGAGATTCAGGTCGGGATACTGAAGCGGCTGCGCGGCACACCGATCAGCCGGCATGATGAGGCTTTCCAGATGGTCTACGCTGCGCACGCGCCGTACGAGGTGCTTTCGACCGCGCACATCTCGTTTGAGGAGCTGCAGCGGATGCGCCGATTCGCCAAGTATTGGGACCTCATCGCCAATAGCGGGCGTTTTACTGAGACGGTTCGGCTCCTCTGGCGAGGTGGTAGCTCCCCGTTTGCCGCGTTTATGGCGTTCAGCGATGAGCTATTTTCCCGGGTGGGCCGTCGTCACGGCATCGCGTTGCAAAATCTCACCCTCGAGCTGTGGCGACATCTCACGACAACGCGAGAATTTCGGGCGAGCGAGGTGGCGCAATCGTTTTACGTCGATTTTGCCCGGGTCGGGCAGGTCGATTATCTCCCCCACGAGATCCGAGATGCGGCAAAAGCTCCTGGACCCGGCTCACGAGCAACCCCCCGCCGACGCGCGGCGGCTCGCCAGGAGCGGCACGCCGCGTCTTGATTTGCCGATCCGGTCAGGACGAGAGGGGGCGGCCGTGTGTCAGCTAAGCGCCTTGGGCAAGACCGTATGGATATTCCCGAAAGAGAGGCTCTTTCGGACATCAGTCGAGTCGAGCGTTCGCCTAAGTAAGTCGAACGGAGCTCGGAGCCGAAGAGAAAAAAGCTAGTACTTCGCCGCTCGGATCACGCTCATCAAGTTAACATAAAACGCAGGCAAAAATTGTAGGTTGCGAGATTTCGCCAATCTTCATTTCCAGCTGCAGCGGAACAGCTGGGTATTGAGGGACGGATACGATTGATACGAGAGAAAAAATGAAAAAAGAAACAGGAGGGTGCAAAGAGAGAGAAAAAGAGAGAGAGAAAAAAATAAATAGAGTAGAGAAGCGAAAGGAAAGAATTGGTGAGGGAGGGATTCGAACCCCCGTAGGCGTAAGCCAGCAGATTTACAGTCTGCCCCCTTTAGCCACTCGGGCACCTCACCGCAAGAATACCGTAAGAATGTGCGCTTCCCTCGCGTGGCTAGCGCGAGGATCTTTGAACGCTTCGGATGCTACTCCAAAACCGCCCTCAAATCCAAATATCGAGGGAGAAAATGGAGCGGGAGACGAGACTCGAACTCGCGACCCTCAGCTTGGAAGGCTGATGCTCTAGCCAACTGAGCTACTCCCGCATCCGGTGAACTTCAGAGTTACCTCTTCGGTCCATCAGCCGTTCAAGCTGCAAGCTTGACGAGGCTGATGCACCCCTCGAATTGCGCCAGCGATTCGAGCATAAAAGGGGCCAACTGAGCTACTCCCGCATCCGGTGAACTCAAGAGTTACCTCTTCGGTCCATCAGCCGTTCAAGCTGCAAGCTTGACGAGGCTGATGCACCCCTCGAATCGCGCTAGCGATTCGAGAATCGAGGAGCGGTAAGGAGTATCAGTTAAAATCAAAGCTGGCAACGGGACTTGAACCCATAACCTGCTGATTACAAATCAGCTGCTCTACCAGTTGAGCTATGCCAGCGTATCGCGCGGATTTAGACCCACCCCATCCCAGAATGATTTCTTTTTTTGGGGATGTAAAGCGTCAAGCGCGTTCGGAATATTTACAATTGATCTGCTTCTCTACATAATGCCCACTCGGTCGTGAGTATACGCCCATATAGCTCAGCTGGTAGAGCACTCCCTTGGTAAGGGAGAGGTCACGGATTCGAGTTCCGTTATGGGCTCCACTTCTTCTCAAAGCTACGCCCGTAGCTCAATTGGTAGAGTAGCGGATTCCAAATCCGTTGGTTGGGGGTTCGATTCCCTCCGGGCGTGCCAATTACCCTCAAAGTTGCGAGTCACCTCCCGGAGGGAAGCGAACCCAGTTCCCGCCGGAGGCGGGAGAGGCTAGCGCGGCGATTCCCTCCGGGCGTGCCAATTACCCTCAAAGTTGCGAGTCACCTCCCGGAGGGAAGCGAACCCAGTTCCCGCCGGAGGCGGGAAGGTGAGTGCGGTGATGTTCATGTGGCCCAAAAATTCTTATTTCATGTCGTGCGGCTCTTTTTGAACTCTCTGCGGTGTCGACTCGCGTTGTCTCGTCGGGAGGTGCCAGGTCATGCTGGCTAAGCCTCGGAGAGTCGAACGGAAAGGCCCCTAAAAGACAGTCGGCGCGGCTTTTTCGCGTTCCGTAAGGCCCGACGCGAGCGAGCCTCAGCAGAGGCGCCTTGTTGTTTCGATGAGTTGCGCTTCGGTTTGCTGCCTGAGGTGACGGCGAGCCGCCTGTGCAAAGTTTATCGAGGTAACTTTTGATAAACCTGCTAGGTTGAGTTATCTCAAAAAAACTTGCCCCCACCGTTTGCTCTAGCGAACGTTATTTGCTAGTGTTCCAGCTCTAATTTTCTGCCATTGCTTACGTTTTCAAGAACTTAGGTCGTTTTTGAAGTTTGCAAGCGTGTCCAAGTGAGAGAACTTTCACCTTGGTGCGGGCGGGGAATCTTGCTCTTTGGAGCAAAGTTTAGGAGTGGCGGCGGTTTATTTGTGTCGAAGTCGGGCGCTATGAGTGCTGAACACGCTGAGTCAACCGGATCGGTCGTAGCGAAGGGACGTAGTTACGTCTCTGAGAGCATCGCTGAGCTGAAAAAGATCAGCCACCCGACGCGGCAGCAGACGGTTCAGGCAACGCTGGTGACCCTTGTGATCGTCGTTTTCGTGTCTCTCTGTCTGTTCATTCTCGATGTGATTTTCGGGAAGTTGATGCAGGCGATCGTGTAGATGCGAGCGAATTTTTGGATTTGTGGTCTCGTAAGGGCCAATTCCTATGGCAACTGAGGATATGACATCTGAAGGCGTGAAGGCGGAAGCACCGCTCAGTAAGGACACTTCAAAGATGAAGTGGTACGTCGTTCAGGCGCACTCCGGCTTCGAGATGAAGGCGAAGCAGGTGCTTGAAGAGCGCATTCGTCAGTACAACTTTACGGACATGTTTGGCGACATCCACGTGCCTCAGGAAACCGTGGTGGAGCTCGTTCGGGGTCAGAAGAAGACGTCGAACCGGAAATTCTTCCCCGGGTACGTGCTCGTTCAGATGGAGCTGAACCAGGACACGTGGCACTTGGTGAAGGACACCCCGAAAATTTCGGGATTCCTTGGTGATGCGACGAGCCCCGAGCCTCTTTCGGAGGACGAGGTGGCGCGGATCCGTAATCAAGTTGAAGAGGGTACCGCGTCGCCGCGCTCCCGGGCGACCTTTGAGCAGGGGGAGGCCGTCAAGGTTATCGATGGGCCTTTCGCGGAATTTAACGGCACCGTTGAAGAGGTTAAGCCTGAGAAAGGGAAGGTTAAGGTGCTCATCAGCATCTTTGGGCGAGCGACTCCGGTGGAGCTCGACTTCATTCAAGTGGAGAAGTGTTAAGAGTTTGAAAGGGGTGCTCGCGTGGCTAAGAAAGGGCGCGCGGGGACTTCGAGTGACAACAAAAGATTTGAGCAGCAGTAGAGTGAATCATGGCAAAGGAAATTACAGCGCAAATTAAACTTCAGATTCCGGCCGGCCAGGCGAACCCCGCTCCGCCGATCGGACCCGTGCTCGGTCAACACGGCGTCAACATCATGGAGTTTTGTAAGCAGTTTAATGCGAAGACCCAAAAGCAAGCTGGTGAGATCACTCCGGTGGTTCTCACGGTTTACAAAGATCGCTCCTTCACTTTTGAACTCAAGACCCCTCCGGTTTCGTACCTCATTAAGAAGGCGTGCAAAATTGAGAGTGGCTCGGGCGTCCCCAACAAGCAGAAGGTTGGCAAGATAACCAAGGCCCAAGTCGCTGAGATCGCCAAGACAAAGATGGTCGACCTCAATGTTAACTCCGACGAGGCAGCTTTCCGTACTGTGGCGGGCACCGCCCGGAGTATGGGCGTCGACGTGGTTGACTAAATAAGGATCTCTAGTTTCATTGAGGACGGTTTGTATGGCGAATGCAGGAAAGAGAATTAAGGCGCAGCGGGAGAAGGTAGACGCACTGAAGGTTTATGATCTTCAGTCGGCGTGTGATCTTGTTGTCTCTACCGCGTCGGCGAAGTTTGACGAGACGGTCGAGATAGCGCTCAACCTCGGTGTTGATGCCCGAAAAGCTGAGCAGAGTGTGCGGGGGAGCGTCGCGCTTCCTCACGGTCTCGGCAAAAACGTGCGCGTGGTTGTTTTCGCTAAGGGCGAGAAGGCCAAGGATGCCGAGGCGGCTGGCGCTGAGTTTGTCGGAGCTGAAGACTTAGTCGAGAAGATTAAAGGCGGCTTTACCGACTTTGACAGTGTGGTCGCTAGCCCCGACATGATGGCTCAGGTGGGTAAGGTCGGTAAGATCTTGGGACCCCGTGGCCTCATGCCCTCGCCGAAGGTCGGTACCGTAACCGCTGATATCGGCGCAACGGTAAAGTCGATCAAGGCTGGGCGGGCTGAGTTTCGCGTGGAGAAGGCTGGTATTCTCCAGGCTCCGGTAGGGAAGGCTTCGTTCGGCGGTAAGAAGATCGCTGAGAACATCCAAGCGCTCCTTGCTGCGGTAAATAAAGCGAAGCCGTCGACGAGTAAGGGTGTGTACCTCAAGCGTGCGACGATTGCGTGCACGATGGGGCCAGGGGTCAACGTCGATGTGGCACCGCTTCGGGCATAGTCTGTCAGCGGATATTTGAATTTCAGATTGGGAGTTTTGAGCGATGGAACGGGCTGAAAAGCAGGTAGAAGTAGAGCTTTTAAATAAAATGTTCGCGACAACCCAGGTAACGCTTTGTGGCGACTACCGGGGTCTCTCTGTTGCGGCTATCACGAAGCTTCGCCGCGACTTGCGGAGCAAGGGTGCGCAAGGGGTTGTGGTTAAGAACACGCTCGCTCGCTTGTCAGCGAATGGATCTTTCCCGAATGCGGATAAAGCGCAGCTGGAGAAGTTCGTGAGCCTACTCAAGGGGCCGAGCTTCGTAGTGTTTTCGGATCAGGACCCGGTATCGCCCGCGAAGGTCCTGTCCGACTTTGCGAAGAAAAATGACAAGTTCAAGATAAAGGGTGGTTGGCTCGACGGAGCGTTCGTTGACCAAGCAGGGGTGGAGACTCTCTCGAAGATGCCGAGCAGAGAGGAGACACTGGGCAAACTGCTTGGGTTGCTTGCAGCACCTGCTACCCAGCTTGTACGTCTGATGAAGGCCCCGGCCCAGCAGATGGCGCAAGTACTTGAAGGCCACCGGAGCAACCTCGAGAAGAAGGGGTAGTTCCTTAACTGTTTAGTTTTATTTGATTAATTAGAAAGATAGGGAGTGCGTGAAATGGAAAACGTGAGCATGGAACAGGTGAAGACTTTCATCAAGAACATGTCGCTCATGGATGCGGCGAAGCTCGTTAAGGAGCTCGAGGAAGAGCTCGGCGTGAGCGCGGCTGCTCCTGTTGCGATGGTTGCTGCTGGTGGCGCCGCCGCTGCTGCTCCGGTTGAGGAGAAGACCGAGTTCTTGCTCCACCTCGATGATGCTGGCGCCGAGCGCGTTAAGGTCATCAAGGTTGTGCGCGAGATCACCGGCCTTGGCCTCAAAGAGGCGAAGGACCTCGTTGATGCTGCTCCGAAGCCGGTCAAGGACGGTCTCCCGAAGGCCTCCGCTGAAGACTGGAAGAAGAAGCTTGAGGAAGCCGGCGCGAAAGCCAGCCTCAAGTAGCCTGACTTCGCTTCCACGGGTTGAGTGGGTCTCCCGGGAAGCGACAGTGTAACGACATCTCCGGGGCGGGGCGGGACGATTAGTTCCGACTCGACCCCGGAGATGTCGTAGAGACCCCTCACCTTATTTGCTTACACGTCGTTTTATTTTCAGTTTTTTGAAGATAATTCGTTGGGTAAGGCAAAAACGGCTTCAGCAGTATCGGAGCTTGGCTTTGCTTGCACCTTTTGGTTTCACGGGGTTATAATCCCGAGGCTCTAAAGGTCTGGCGGTGCTAGGTTAAAGTTTGGATTGCTCGGGCGGTGTACATCCGAGCAGTGCCACACATACGGTGACTCACCACACAGGGTGCGACGGCTTGTTCAATTTCGTCTCGAGGTATTCGTAAATTCACTTCACGGCTCTCCCGAGCTTGCAGCGTAGCGCGGCAAGGTTTCGGTGAGGGGGCGTTGAGGTGTATTTGCGCTCTTGGTGTTTTTGAGGCCTTCGGTATCTCGAAGTGGTCGCCCGTTGGGATCTGCTGACCGAACCCCTGATGTTTCTCGAAAGAGAGATGTCGCCCGAAAAGATTTTTAGTTAACGAAAATCCTTGGACTGGCGAGAACATGGCCTCAAAAATCAAAACAAACCTTCGTCTCCGGCGCTCCTACTCGAAGATTCGAGAGGTCGCTGAGATCCCGAATCTCGTGGCGATCCAAAAGCGGTCTTACGAGCGTTTCCTCCAAGCCGACGTCGACTCTGAGAAGAGAGAAGACATCGGGCTTCAGAAGGTGTTTAAGTCCATCTTCCCGATAAAAGACTACAACAACACCGCCTCGCTTGAATTTGTCTCTTACACCCTCGGAACCCCGAAGTACGACGTTGATGAGTGTCGCGATCGCGGGATGACTTGGGCAGCGCCGCTGCGGGTAACCATTCAGCTCGTTCTTTGGGATGTTGATGCAGAGACGGGTGCGCGCAATTTGAGCGCCCTCAAAGAGGACGTCGTCTATTTCGGTGAGATCCCGTTGATGACGGATAAGGGCACCTTTATGGTGAACGGGACCGAGCGGGTTATCGTGAGCCAGCTCCATCGCTCGCCGGGTGTATTCTTCGACCACGACGATGGTAAGGGTCACATCTCCGGCAAGCTGCTTTACTCCGCTCGCATCATTCCCTACCGCGGTTCATGGATCGACTTTGAGTTCGATATCAAAGATATCCTCCACGTCCGCATCGACCGTCGTCGCAAATTGAATGCTTCGGTGCTCCTCCGGGCGCTTGGCATGTCTGCGGATGAGATCCTCTCGACCTACTACAAGAGCGATACCGTTACCTTCGGTAAGCGTGGCCTAGTCACGAAAGCTTTTGTTGCCGACCAACTCGAAGGCCAGAAAGCTTTCCGTGAGATCAAGGGCGCTGGGAAGGTCCTCGTCAAGCAGGGTGGCCGTTTCAATCGCGCCGTCATTCGTCGCATGAAAGAGGCTGGAGTGGACAGCATCGAGATCAACCCCGACTCTGTACCGGGGATGGTCACGGCTGATACCGTTCTCTGTGCCACCGAGGACGTCGTTCATCCTTCAACCGGTGAGGTCATCGCGGAGAAAGGCGAGGTCATCGTCGGCATGGAAGCGATGAAGGAGCGTGTCGGTGCGGTCCTCAAGGATATCAACGAGAATAACGGGAAAGCTCTCTGCGCGAAGTTCAAAGTGGTCGTTGCGGCAGGTGAGCAGCTCACCGCCGACAAAGTCAACGCCAAGGGCGAGGTAGTCGACCAAGGTACCGTGTCGATGCTCCGCGATCTCAAGATCGAGACGATTCGGACGTTGTACGTCGACGACCACCATATTGGTGAATCGCTCTGGAAGACCGTTCTCACCGATAAGATGTCGCCGGATCGGGACGAGCTCTATGCGCTGCTTGCTGGCAAGTCGACGACCGATAGCCTTATCGAGATCTATCGTCGCCTCCGGCCGGGCGATCCGCCACGGCCTGAAACGGCGAATGCTGCGTTTAAGAATCTATTCTTCAACGCGGACCGTTATGACCTCTCGGACATCGGTCGATATAAACTTAATCACAAACTTTACATCTCGCAGGGGAGAGAGGCTCCGCCGCTCGATCTCGGGACCTTGACCGTCGAAGACATCAAAGAGACGGTTCGATACCTCTTAGAGCTCAAGAACTCGAACGATCCGGTTCGTTACTCGGTGGACGATATCGACCACCTGGGCAACCGCCGTATCCGCGCTGTCGGTGAGCTCATCGAGAACCAATACCGCATCGGACTCGTGCGCATGGAGCGCGCGGTCAAGGAGCGGATGGGGATGCAGGATATCGATACTCTCGTGCCTCAAGATCTCATCAACTATAAGCCTGTCGCGGCGGTAGTGAAGGAGTTTTTTGGTTCGTCTCAGCTCTCCCAGTTCATGGACCAGACCAATCCGCTGTCCGAGGTCACCCACAAGCGGAGACTCTCCGCCCTTGGACCAGGTGGTCTCACCCGCGATAGAGCTGGCTTCGAGGTCCGCGACGTGAACCCGACCCACTACGGACGCATCTGCCCGATTGAGACCCCTGAGGGTCCAAACATCGGCCTTATCGCTTCGTTGTCGGTCTACGCTCGGGTGAACGAGTTCGGTTTTATCGAGACGCCCTATCGGGTGATCGATACAGGTAACAAGGTCACCGACGACATCGTCTATCTCTCCGCTCTTGAAGAGGAGCGTGAGACGATCGCCCAGGCGAGCGCTTCGCTCGATCCGAAGGGTGCGTTTAAGGAAGCAGCCATTCCGTCCCGGAAGAATGGAGAGTACGTGCTCGTACCCCCCGCTGACGTGACAAAGATGGA
This sequence comes from Bdellovibrionota bacterium, assembly GCA_044352465.1. Classification (GTDB taxonomy): domain Bacteria; phylum Bdellovibrionota_C; class UBA2361; order UBA2361; family UBA2361; genus JBILDU01. Next base: position 2,350 of record JBILDU010000025.1, on the reverse strand, counting down.
CGTGAGCCCGAAACAGACCGTGTCGGTAGCGGCAGCGCTCATCCCGTTCCTTGAGAACGACGACGCAAACCGTGCGCTCATGGGCTCGAACATGCAACGGCAAGCGGTGCCGTGTATTCGCGCGCAGGCTCCGCTTGTTGGAACCGGAATGGAGCACATCGTTGCGCGGGATTCAGGTGCGGCTGTTTCGTCGAAACGCGCTGGTCGTATCGTGTCGGTTGATGCGGATCGAATCGTGATCAAGTCTGACTCGACCACGGACGATACGCTCGACACTGGGGTGGACATCTATAACCTCGTGAAGTACCGCCGCTCGAACCAAAATACCTGCTTGAACCAACGCCCGATCGTAAAGCCGGGTGAGAAGGTTGCTGCGGGTGAGGTGATTGCCGACGGTCCATCGACCGAGATGGCGGAGCTCGCCTTGGGGCAGAACTGCTTGGTCGCGTTCATGCCGTGGAACGGGTATAACTTTGAGGACTCCATCCTCATCAACGAGAACCTCGTCAAAGACGATATCTTCACCTCGGTACATATCGAGGAGTTTGAATGCGTCGCGCGAGACACAAAGCTCGGTAAGGAAGAGATTACCCGGGACATTCCGAACGTCGGAGAAGAGGCTCTGAAGAACCTCGATGAATCCGGAATTATCCGAATCGGTGCTGAGGTAAAGCCGGGCGATATCTTGGTCGGCAAGATCACCCCGAAGAGTGAGACGCAGCTTTCCCCAGAGGAGAAGCTTCTTCGCGCGATCTTCGGAGAGAAAGCCGGTGAGGTTCGCGATACGAGCTTGAAGCTCCCGCCGGGGGTTGAGGGCACGATTATCTCTGCTCAGGTCTTCTCCCGTAAGGGCACCGATAAGGATGAGCGTACGCTCGCAATTGAAAAGCGAGAGATCGCCCGTATCGAGCAAGATCAGCGGGATGAGATCAACATCATTCGTGATACGACGCTGCGTGAGGTCAAGGAGCTGCTCGTCGGTAAGACGACGTCGGCTCGTTTGGTCGATGAGAAGCGCAGCCAGTTAATCGCGAAGGGTGAAACCATCACGGCAGAGATGCTTGAGCAGATCCCGTTTGAGTATCTCCGTGATATTCAGATCGGTGACGAGGCGATTCAGGAGACCCTCAATCGGGTGGTTGTCCGAACCGGTCAGCTCATCAATAACAAGCGCAATTTCCTCACGGAGAAGATTAAGCGCTTGAAGGAAGGGGATGAGCTTGCCCCGGGCGTCATTAAGATGGTCAAGGTCTTCGTCGCGATTAAGCGAAAGATCCAGGTAGGTGACAAACTCGCCGGCCGCCATGGAAATAAGGGTGTTCTTTCCCGGGTGGTTCCGGCGGAAGATATGCCGTACATGGCAGACGGGACCCCGGTGGATGTCGTTTTGAACCCTCTCGGTGTTCCTTCGCGTATGAACGTCGGGCAGATCCTCGAGACCCACCTCGGGATGGCTGCCTACGGTATCGGGCGGAAGATCCAAGCGTTGGTCGATCAGTTTATGGATGCTCAGACCGGCGCCGAGAAGTCGGGTGTAGCATCGGGGACCAAGAAGGACCTGGTGGCTCAACTTCGCGACGTCATGGTGCGTGGGCTCGGGGATGAGGCGAACAAGAAGTTTATCTCAGCCCTATCCGACGATGATGTCCAGAAGCTCGCCCGACGGGAGCTGAAGGGAATCCACGTTGCGACCCCGGTGTTCGATGCGGCAACTGAGGCTGAAATTCGTAACCTGCTTCAGGAGATCGGCCTTGACCATACTGGCCAAGTGCAGCTCTACGATGGACGCTCCGGCGAGCCGTTCGCAGAGAAGGTCACGGTCGGCATCATGTACATGTTGAAGCTCGACCACCTTGTCGACGACAAGATCCACGCGCGTTCAATCGGACCCTACTCGCTCGTCACCCAGCAGCCGCTTGGTGGTAAGGCGCAGTTCGGTGGACAGCGTTTTGGTGAGATGGAGGTTTGGGCACTCGAAGCATTTGGTGCTGCGAATATCCTTCAGGAAATCCTTACTGTTAAATCCGACGACGTTGTTGGTCGCGCGAAAGCGTACGAAGCAATCGTGAAAGGCGATAACATGCCTGTGCCGGGAATTCCTGAATCGTTCAACGTATTGTTGCACGAGTTACGCGGCTTGGGTCTCAAAATTACCCTTGAATGATTTTTCTGCCTCCCGGACAATCGTTCCGGGAGGATTTTTAATTAACGAAAAATAAAAACTATGGCTTTGCGCAAAGACGTAAAACTCAAAAGTAACTTCAAGAAAATCATCGTATCACTGGCTTCTCCCGAGGACATTCTCGAACAGAGCCATGGTGAAGTTCTTAAACCCGAAACAATTAATTAC
>JBILDU010000097.1:0-11053 GCA_044352465.1 Bdellovibrionota bacterium | reverse complement strand
AAGCCAAGAAATTGTCGGAAACCGAGTTTGAGCTTTTAGGCTGCCAGTTCTCGACGTGTGCGTGCGAGGACCCGGAGACAAAGCCGTGGTCGATTCGAGCTCGCCGGGGGCATATAACCGCGGAGGGATACGCGCACACCTATGATGCGACCCTGCGGATCTACGATGTACCTGTTTTGTACACTCCTTACCTCGTCTTCCCGGTGAAGCAGGAGCGGGCGTCGGGCCTTCTCGCTGGTCAGTACGGTTTCGGCTCGGATGATGGGCTGTCGATACGTCAACCGATCTTCGGGGTGATCGATGACCATACCGATATCACGGTGACTCCGTTTGTCGAAACGCGCACGCGGTTTGGAGGGGCGCTTGATGTGCGCAAGGCCTTCTCTCGTTACAACTATGCGGAGGGGCGTTTCTTATACTCGAATGAGTCGATGCGGGATGGCAGCTTGCGTGGAGCTGACCTTTCCGGCCTCGCTGACCCACCGGTCAACAGCGCCGGGGAGTTCGACGAGGAGGATCGATATGGCGGGTATTTCTCCCAGCTCTGGCGTTCTTCTCCTACGGCACCGCTGTCGTCTTCGTTTCTCGCGGATGTGCACTACGTGAGCGATGACCTCTTGCTGCGTGAGTTGGATGAGCCGGACATCGGGAGTCGCGAGGATCGTTACACGACCTCCACCCTCGCCGCCCGTGTGGCGCCGCTCGATTTTATGAGTGCTGAAGCCCGGGGGGAGTTCAATCAAGCGCTCCGCAACGATGATGACGACGAAATCCTCCAGCGGCTCCCGGAGTTGTCGGTGGGCGCTTTGAAATCTTTTCGACCGTTTGGATTTAACCCTTACGGGCTTAAAGTGACCGGTCGGATGGATGTGCTCAGCACCGACTTTGTACGGCGTGACGGTTACGATGGCTGGCGCACCGATATTCGCCCAAGTTTAACGGTGCCGTTCCATGTCGCGAACTATTTCAATAGTTCGATGACGGTGGGGATGCGCAACACGATTTATAACCTCGATGAGCGGCTTTCGACCGACGGTTCGCTCGAACTTGATGCCAATCAAGATCGGCAGGTCTTTGATCTGCGCTATGCAGTCGGGACTTCGGTAGAACGGGTGTACGAGTTGGAGAAGGGGAACTGGCTCTCCCGGATCACGACGGGTGGATTGGAGTCGGCCGGGCGCGAGCTTGTTCGCCTCAAGCACACCGTTGAGCCGGGCGTTAGTTTTACGTTTGTTCCCGACACTTCGCAGGAGGATCTGCCTCTTTTCGACTCGCTGGATCGCATTCGAGAGCGGAGTCTTTTCGTCTACGGCTTCACAACCCGACTGTACGGCCGCTTTGACTCGCCCCTGGCGAGTGTGGGGGCGATTCCTGAGCTCGCGCCTGAGCTTGGTGACCTCTCGAGGAGCGAAGAGCCCTTGGCGCTTGGGGGAATCGGTGGGGCAACACTGAGTCCGTTCAGCACCGCGACGGTCTCGCCCCGGCGATCGGGGGATATTCGTGAGATCGCTAACTTCACGTTGCGGCAAGGGTACGATTACAAGGAGGATGTCGAAGATAACGATCCGGATCGCGAGGGATTTACCGATGTGAACGCCCGGGTCGGGCTTTTCCCCTCGAGTTATTTCGGATTTATCTTCGATACGAATTACGGGGTCGAAAACGGAGACCTCTCGTCGTGGGCGGTACAGAATCACCTGCGGGGAGACCGTGGGGATGCGCTCCGATTTCGTTATTCGTTTGTTGATGACCGCGAGGGAACCGACGAGTTGAGTCAGCTCGATGGGCAGCTCGAGCTTAAGGTCTCCGATCGTTTGAAGGTAGGTTATTACGCCCGTTACGACGAAGCTGAACGTGAGTTCATCGATAGCTCTGTGGGGGTGCGGATTTTAAGCAGTTGTAATTGCTGGCACCTCGACGTTGGATACACCGAGCGGCTGAACCCGGAGAAAGAGCAGGTTTTCATGCGCTTTACATTTGCGGGACTGGGCGATATCACTCAAGATATTGGGATGGGCTCGGGGAATCAGAGGGGGCGATAGGCGGGGTGAAATAACGACCTGAGACGGTCTTAAGGGGCCATGTGCTGGCCCCGCTCCACCGCGGGGGGCCGCGCGGTTGTCCGAACGATTTTCTCCTGAGCAGAGCGGTATTCAGTCGATGAGATTCGGTCGATGAAAGGAAAACGATGAAGGTGCTTGTTACCGGTGCAGCCGGTTTTATCGGCAGTAATCTGGTTCACTATCTCGTTGCCCAACGGCCGGAGTGGCGGATCACTGCCCTTGATCTCCTGACCTACGCGGGCAATTTAGAGAACATCAATGGGCTTGTTGATGGCCAACGGGTGACTTTCACCCGGCTCGATATCGCTGTCGCCGCGGAGATCGACGAGCTTTTTTCCCGTGAGCGCTTTGACCTTGTGCTTCATCTCGCCGCCGAGAGTCACGTGGATCGTTCGATCCACTCAGCGGGGGAATTCGTCCGCACCAATGTTTTGGGAACCCAAAATCTCCTCGATGCGGCGCTCAGAACCGGGGTGAAGCGTTTTGTCCACATCTCGACCGATGAAGTGTACGGGTCGCTGGGGCCTACGGGGAAGTTCGTGGAGACGACCCCGCTTGACCCGACTTCGCCTTATGCCGCGTCAAAGGCGGCTTCCGACCTCATGGTATTGGCGTGTCACAAAACGCACAAACTCGACGCCATCGTCACCCGTTGCACCAACAACTACGGCCCTTACCAGTTCCCCGAGAAGCTCATTCCCCTTTTCGTGACCAACGCCCTCGAAGGTAAGAAGCTGCCCCTCTACGGAGACGGTATGAACGTCCGTAGTTGGCTTTTTGTTGAGGATCATTGCGCGGCCCTGTTGCTCATCGCGGAGAAGGGACGCGCCGGTGAGGTCTATAATATCGGCGGAGGAGATGACTCGGAGCTCCCGAACCTCGCCGTGACAAAGACGATCCTGCGGTTGCTTGGAAAACCGGAGAGTCTTGTGGAGCGGGTGGCGGATCGCCCAGCGCACGATCGACGTTATGCGATCGATCATTCGAAGTTGACGCGGGAGCTCGGGTGGGTGCCGGCAACCCCCTTTGAGGTTGGGATCGCCCGGACGGCTGAGTGGTATAGTACCCAGCGCGCCTGGTGGGAGCGGATCAAGACGGGGGAGTATCTCCGTTTTTACGAACAAAACTACAACCGACGATAGGGCGAGCGATGCGGATCCTTCTCTTTGGTGGTAGTGGCCAGTTGGGCTACGAGATTCAGAAGCGGGCGTACGACCTCAATTTCGAGATTGTATCTCCGGTGATATCGGAGGTCGATATCGCGGATCTTGACCAGGTGACCTTTCTCGCTCGAAAGTTCAAGCCGGAGCTCATCGTGAACTCAGCGGCTTACACGGCTGTCGATAAAGCTGAGGAGGAACAGGCAAAGGCGTATCGGGTCAATCGTGAGGGGGCGGCGCATGCCGCTGAAGCCGCGAAATCGGTCGGGGCCCGCCTGATTCATGTCTCAACGGATTACGTTTTTTCCGGGGACGGGGATGTGCCGCTGAGCGAAGACTCCCCGGTAGGACCGAAGAACGTGTACGGCGCTTCAAAGCTCGCGGGTGAGGAAGCGGTCGTGAGCATTTTAGGGGAGCGTGCGCTCGTCGTGCGGACCTCGTCGCTTCATGGACAGCGTGGGGAGAATTTCGTCCACACGATGCTGAAGCTTTTTGCGGAACGGAACGTCGTTCGGGTGGTGGATGATCAGTTTATGTCTCCCACCTGGGCGGGATGGCTGGCCGAGGCGATGCTCGACCTCGCGAAGCTCGGTGTGGGAGGGGTCTTTCACGCTTCGTGTGCAGGAGCGATCAGTTGGTACGATTTTGCGGCGGAGATCTTGGCGCTTGCAGAGCCGCGTCTTGCCGATGGCACCGTGTGCCGCCTTGAACGGACCTCGGTGGCTGATTTTCCGAGGCCTGCGGCGCGTCCACGGTACTCGGTAATGGATTGCTCCAAATTGTCGAAGGCGTTGGGCCGCCGTCCGCTCGCTTGGCGGGAGGGGTTGCGAGCGCACCTGCGAGATATCAATCGTCTGAAAGTTGCGGTCCACGAAGGTGGAACTGAGGAGCGATAGAGATGCGTGAGAATGTGACCGTCGTGATTCTAGCTGGTGGGCAAGGGGCTCGTTTTTGGCCGATTAGCCGGATGCAGCGGCCAAAACAGTTCCTCTCCATCAGTGCGAATGGGGAGAGTTTGATTCAAGCGACGGCCCGCCGCATTGTGGGGCTCGTTGGTCAGGAGAACGTTCTTATCGTCACGAACAAATTGCATGAGGCTCTCATCCGCGAGCACGTCCCCTATGCCACGGTGATGTGCGAGCCGGTGGGGCGTAATACCGCCGCCTCGATCGGACTCGCCGCGCTCCATGTGCGGCGCCACCAGCCGAAAGGGGTGATGGTGGTTCTCCCGGCGGATCATGCCGTACGGGAAGAGGGGAATCTTCTGAAGACCCTTGACGAAGCTTGCGCCCTGGCTGCGGCGGAGGATCTTCTTGTCACGATAGGGGTAACGCCATCCTATCCCCATACTGGATACGGCTACATTAAGCGGAGCGCGGCACTGAAGGGGAACGGTTACTTGGTGGGGCGGTTCTATGAGAAACCCAACCTTGAGCGAGCGCGGAAGTATTGCGAATCGGGTGACTTCTACTGGAATAGTGGCATGTTCGCCTGGCGCGCCGATGTGATCCTTGAGGCGATAGAGGAGGAGATGCCGGAGTTGTTCGCGGGATTGATGAAGATCGAAGCGGTTCTCGGTACGCCTGCAGAGGGGCCGGTCACCGCCGAGGTTTTCGAGAAGCTCGAGGCGGTTTCGATCGACTTCGGTGTCTTGGAGCATGCCCGTAACTGCGCGGTCATCGCGGCGCTAGATTTTGGCTGGAACGATGTGGGGTCGTGGGATGCGTGGGCGGAGCACTTCGAGTCTGACGAGCTGGGGAATCTCGTGCGCGGAGACGCCTTACTCATCGATTCCACGAACTGTTTGGTGCATTCAGAGAATCGGCTGACTGCGGTCCTCGGGGGCGATAACCTTATCATTATCGATGCGGGGGATGCACTCCTCATCTGTCCGCGGGATCGGGTTCAAGATGTACGGCGAATCGTTGACGAGTTAAAGGAGCGCGGGCGGAAGGATCTCGTTTGATGACGCCTCGCTCCGCTAGGATTCTATGATTGATAGGGAAGGATGATTATGGCTCAGAAATCAGCGCTTATTACAGGCATTACCGGGCAGGACGGCTCGTATCTCGCAGAGCATCTTCTCGCTCAGGGGTACAAAGTCTTTGGACTGGTTCGACGGCTATCAGCCGATAACTACGAACGTATCGAGCATCTGCGGGGAAAGGTGGAGCTCCTGCCGGGCGACCTCCTTGACCAGGTATCGCTCATGAAGGCGATCGAGCGCTCACAGCCGAGCGAGGTTTATAATCTGGCCGCCCAAAGTTTCGTTCCGGCGAGTTGGACTCAACCAATCTTGACCTCTGAGTTCACCGCCGTTGGGGTAAGCCGGATTCTGGAGGCGATTCGGCTGATGAATCCGAAGATTCGGTTCTACCAGGCCTCGAGTTCAGAGATGTTTGGTAAGGTTCGCGAGACCCCCCAAACGGAGCTCACTCCGTTCTACCCGCGCTCGCCTTACGGTGTGGCCAAGGCCTTCGGTCACTACATGACGGTCAATTACCGCGAGAGCTACGATATGTTCGCGGTGTCGGGAATCTTGTTTAACCACGAGTCTCCCCGCCGTGGGCTCGAGTTCGTGACCCGCAAAGTTACCTATGGCGTCGCTCAGATTAAGCTCGGTCTCGCGACAGAGCTACGGATGGGGAACCTTGACGCAAAGCGCGACTGGGGGTTCGCGGGTGATTATGTCAAAGCGATGTGGTTGATGCTTCAACAGGACACCCCGGATGATTATGTGATTTCAACGGGAGAGACTCACACGGTGCGTGAGCTTGTTGAGATCGCTTTTGGCTGTGTGGGGCTCGATTGGGAGCGTTACGTGAAACTCGATGCTCAATTCGTGCGCCCGGCAGAGGTCGATCTGCTTCTTGGTGATTGTTCCAAGGCGCAGGAGAAGCTCGGCTGGAAGCCCGAGGTCTCCTTCCCCGAATTAGTTAAGATGATGGTCGAAAGCGATCTGCAGTTGTTGAAACGGTAAGGATTTCGAAGGGGGAGCTGTGCGAGCGCTTGTTACCGGGGCGTGTGGTTTCGCGGGGAGTTATCTCCTCCGCCATCTCATGGCTGCAGGTGATGAGGTGCTCGGTACGGTGGTCCCGTCCGCGCTGGGCCGTCAGTTCTCTTTTCCTGTGGTTCCGCTCGACGTCACCGACCCGGTGGCGGTTGCTGAGACGATCGCCGATTTTAAGCCCGATACGATATTTCATCTCGCCGGAATGGCTTTCGTTCCTGAGGCCGAAGAGAATTTTGCAGGGGCCTTAGCTGTCAACGTTGGCTCGGTCAACAACGTGTTTCGAGGGTGCCATCTGCTGGGGAGCGCGGCGACCATCCTTATCGTGAGCTCAGCGGACATGTACGGCCGCGTACAAGCGGAGGATCTCCCACTGACGGAGGAGACCCCGCTACGGCCGGTTAACAATTATGGCCTTTCGAAAGCGATGGCCGAGCTCATCCCACAGCGGTACACCCAGTTCGGTCAAATCAAAGCGGTGATCGCCCGACCGTTTAACCATATCGGTCCAGGGCAAAATGAACGGTTCGTCGCCTCCAGTTTCGCCCGTCAACTTGCCCTTATCGCTGCTGGAAAGGCGGCCCCAGTCCTGCGGGTGGGAGAACTCGGATCGCGCCGGGATTTTAGCGATGTGCGTGATGTGGTTGGGGGGTATCGACTCGCGGCAGCAAAGGGGCAGGGGGTCTACACTTTCTGCTCAGGCCAGGCCGTTTCGATTCGAACGCTCCTTGATACTCTGATAGAGATTGCGGGGATTCGTGTGACGGTCGAAATCGATCCGGCTCGTCTCCGTCATATAGACATCCCGGAGATCTACGGCTCGTACGCTAAAGCGGAGCGGGACCTCGGTTGGCGTCCGATCTATCCGCTCGAGCAAACCTTAAAGGATATCTATACCGCGTGGCGACAACAGGTCTGATGCCCCGCTCCGCTCCTCAGCTAGAGGCACCGGAGCAGGGGCAGTGTACCTGATTGAGCCTCGAAGAGTTATTTCGATTCGACGCCTAAGCTCTTCGCGGTAGGATCATCGATGCGCCCGGTCTCGGTGAGTTTGTTGTTCCGTTGGTAGCGGCGTAGCTCGTCGCGTGTCGTCTCGCCAAGAACTCCGTCTACCTTCAGGTTAGCGCCGTGTTTGTTGAGCGCCTCTTGTGTCTTTTGAATACGCTCAGCCGATCCCTCCCAGCGAAACGCTGCTCGTTCAGCCGGAGCTGACTCTTTCTTGCTCTCCGTGGCGCGCATCGGTTTCTGCTCAGCCATCGCTCCTGTACTCCCGGACGATGTTGTCGGGGGTTCGGCGAAAGCTGTTGCGCTGAGACCGATTGAGAGCGCCATGGCTCCCAGAATTGTTTTCATCATTTTCATAGATTGCTCCTTGCGTTTTTAATCAATGGGCGATCACGTTGCTGATCTTTCCCGTCGATTCTCGTCGCGTGATCGCGGCGAAGTTACGGAGCGCATTTGAGGCTAAATGAGCGAACGAGGGTATGAGAGGGCTCACCTGTCGGAATGGTTACGGGGTGTGCAAAGCTTTGACTGCTTCAGCGGTGAGGCGATTTTTGTTGGTGACGAGGTAGCTCGGGATAACGACTGAATCGCCGGCCTCGAGTGCGCTCGTCGGTTGCCGCCCATTCATTCGGGCGACTCGGGGGGCGTTAACGGCGGAGTCGGTATACCATTCGGCGAGGAGAGCGAAGCTCTCGTGTGGCTCGGTTACGTAATGAACTACGTCTCCGCGGGGAGACAGCTCGGCGCTGTGTCCCGCTGAGCGTTCGATCAGTCGGGTGAGTATCTCGGAGCGACTCTCCGGCAGCTCCCGCTGACGAGTTGGCGGTGCTGATGCGGAGGATTCGAAAGGCGCCGACCGTAACGCCGCGCGGACCTCGCTTGGTCCGGGTGCTGGCGCGGTCGTGAGCTCGTCTGTCGAGAGAGAGTCTCGGTCGATTCGACTGGCGAGCACAACCGTCGGTGATTCTGGGATACCCTTCAGAGGCTCCGATCGGTTCGCAATAGTGGCTGCCACAGCGGCGACGGGGGACGCGGGGATGTCGCTCGGGCGCGCCGTGGCGACCTTTGAGTCTGCCACGGTGGCTGTGGTTCCCGGCGGGGCAACCTGATTTATTGGACCCGAGATAACCCAGGTGTCGTCGACCCGTTCGAGTTCGAAACGATCCCCGTTGTCTGCGTAGACGAGTTTGAGCTTCAGAGGGCCGATCATCGACCGCTCCACTTCGAGTGTGGCGGGCTGGCCGCGATGGTCGATGAAGCCTTTAAGCTCGGGGGAGCGCTCCATCTCCTTGTTGAGCAGGAGATTCGAGGCGATAAAGGGATTGTCGGCGCTTAATGGAACCGGGCCACGATCGGCGAGTCGCTTGGTGAGGATCGTTTCGGTGGGGACATGGGTAGAGCACCCTGTAAGGATGGCTCCAGCAAGAAAGATCGATCCGATTCGAATGAGCGAGCCTACCATGGCATACACCGTCGCAGCTTCGTCGTGATTACCGCGCTCAGGAAGGTATCCTCCCAAGACTCCACCCCGATATGATGCCCGAACGACGGTTGGGGGCTCGAAAAAGAACGCGCCAGGGGGCTGGCTGAGGGGGTCGCGTGGCACCGGAGCCGCGGCTTCGTAACGACAAGCAATTCAGTGAGTTACCACTGAGCCCGGCAAAGAAGCGCGAGAGAGAACCTGTGAGGCGGAGCTGATAAGCCATCAATACAGAGGAACCGCCCGGCACATACCACAGGGCATCGGGCGCCGAGCGGCTGCTAAGGCTTGAGTGGGGTTAATCCGAAGAACGTACGCCCCCCGCACCCCTCAACTGCGGCGAGACGAACAAGTCTGGTAAGTTTTCCAAGAGCCTCGGTCTGTTTGGTCTCCCCGTTCACCACTGTATCAAAGGAGGTCTTCACCTCAACCGGGGTGTCTCCGCACCCGGTCTTGAGCGCGAAAGCTCCAGGGTCTAAAGGCGATGGTTTTGTGCCGGGAGGGTCAAAAGATAATTTTCTTCCCTCGATCGAACGGAGCACCGCGCAACTTGCCTCAGCGAGTGCCGCGGACATCTCAGGGGAGAGAGCGGCAACCTTCTGGGTTTGAGCGATAAACTTACCTCGCTCAACGACACCACATTCTCCAAATAATGAATCCTCGCTCAAAGAGTACTGTTCGAATTCGGTCGACGTGAGCGAACTTCGAGTCATGAAAAGATCAAGCGACTTCAGCGGAGGGGATGGGGGCGCTGGCGGCGTTGCGGGGGCACAGCCGGAGAGGAGGGCAAGCGCACCGCCCACAAAAAGCCCAGTAAGCGATCGATGAAACCCGACGAAGTGGTTGGAGGGGCGCATGAGAGAATTCCTCATCGGCTTTGAATTGTACGTCTTTTCCAAAATCAGAAGATCCCCAATTTTGCGAAGATACCTGGCGGACACCCTTGTGTCACGAGAGCGGCTTGGGACAAGACCATCCCCGGCTCCAAGAGCCTTCCGGTGATTCGACTCGCTTACTATGCCAATTTGAGTGCCGAAGGAGGGAATTGAACCCACACACCCTTGCGAGTATCGGATTTTGAGTCCGACGCGTCTACCAGTTCCGCCACTTCGGCCCGCAGGATGGCGGGAGGTTATCACTTTCTCGATCGATTAACCAGCCTTCGGCTCGGCGTGAGTCTGAGGCACGTTATTCCGGTCCGCCGTTCGGAGTTCCCCTCGAATCAGCCCTTCCACTGTCTCTACCAGAACTTTGTCGTCCCCGACGCGAGGGATGGCAGGATGAACTCGCATGGTGACCCGTACTCCCCACGGAACAGGGAGAAAATTTGAGCGCATGAGGCCCCATGAGCCGCTGATGGTCACCGGCACCACCGCTGCTTGAGGTGCCTCGGCGAGGAGAGCTAGAAGCCCCGCGGGCTTGAAGGGGCGCACCGCGCCGTCACGCGAGCGGGTGCCCTCAGGGAAGATGCAGGCGGTCCAGCCGTGACTTGCTACGCGCTTCCCCAGCGCCTTTACCGCCGCAATCGCCTGATGGGGGTCTTTCCTATCGACAAGCGCCGATCCATCAAGTCGTAAGACCGAGGAAACGCTTGGCAGTCCGCGACCGAGTTCTCGTTTGGCAACGAACCGCGGAAAGCGTTCTCGCAGTCCCCACAGAAGGAGGGGAATATCGTAAAAACTTTGATGGTTTGAAACGACGACGAGGGGCCCGGGTGGAAGGGGGGCAAGGTGCTCAATCCGGACACGGGTGCCGAGAATTTTTAGATAGAAGAGGAGGCAGCCGTTCCCCAGACAAACCCACCAACTATGTAGTTGGGGATTTACCCGCCGGGTTACCCAGATAATCGGATGCCAGACAAGCAGAGTGATGAGGGAGACGAGAAGAAACAGCGGGGTTAAGATCCAGCTGAGGGCTCGCGTCACCAGAGAGTCAGGCGCCATGTTTCCTCCTCGATTCATAACGAACGATGGCGTGTTCAACGAGGGTCACGAGCCGCGAGACCTCGCTCCCGGATGTCGTGCCCCCTAGAACCAGCTTCGCCGTGCTGAGCACTGCTTCCGCGTGAGCTGACTCCGGTTGACTCATGTGAAGGTGTCGAACCGCGTCGAGCACTACCGCGAGAGCGATCGCTTCCCCAGGGGGCGGGATATCCTCCCTTCCTCCGGTCAGCCGAGCCTTCGCTCCGGAAACGACATCGGCGCGCATGATTGGGAATTCGCCCCATTCGAGGGCAGCATCTTCGGGGAGAAGAACCCCGAGGGCTGAACCGAGGACCTCCAGTGGTGCTGCGAACTCCTCGAGTAGTATTCGGCAGATACGAGCGGGGCGGGGG
>JBILDU010000160.1:0-3196 GCA_044352465.1 Bdellovibrionota bacterium | reverse complement strand
AATTCGGCTCACTGGGGACTCTGCGCAGCGGGGAGATGCTCGTCGATGCAGTCACGCCGAATCATCTTTTCTCAACTTTTGGATTATCCGGGAGCAATACCTGTTTTGGTGACTCTGGTGGGCCAGCGGTGCTCCGATACGTCGATGAGAACGGCGCAACCGTGACCGGCATCGTGGGAATTACCTCGAGTGGCTCGCGAGAAAGATGCGAGACAGGCGATCGCTCTCTCTTCGCAAACGTTCAGGAGGAACCGATACGCGGATTTCTCCAGCGAGCTATTCCAGGCATTGAGCTTCGCTAGCAGGGTTGTTAAAAAAGGACTTCCTGTCCTTTTTTAGGGATTCCGAGCCTGTATTCGCGTGTGAAGCGGTCCCGGAGAGGGGGGAGCCCCCCTAAAAACACCGTCGATTGATTCCGCACTCTACCTATGATTATCTCAGGAGCGGAGTACCCTGACGAGATGTTCCCTTCACCAAATCAAGACCCGGATCGAAACTCAGACGATGTCCCACTCAACCGCGCCAGCGGTCCCGTTGACCCGGCGGTCGGACTAGCGATCGGGAATGCCAGGCTCACGGAGGGTTTCGAGCGGTCCTGTGCTCAACAGAAACAGGTACTCCTGAACGGAGTGGCGGCTGAGGCTGTCGCTGCACCGGCGCTGGCGATCATGAGCCACTTGATATCGACGCAACCGCAGCTGCTCGACTCACTTGAAGGGGTCGATTCCCTTAAGGGTTCGGTGCATCTGAACATGCTGCGCGCGGCAGTGTCGGATCAAGCGTACGGATTCCTTATGTGTCTTACCGACCCGCAGCAACGCCAAAGTTTCCTTGTAGACCTTCCCCGCGGGCTCGTCCCGCTGACTCCGGGAAACAGCGCCGCATTTTTCTGCGTGATTCCGCGTCACCTAATCGACGCAACTGACGGCCCAAAGGATATAGCGGCAATCTCGGTTAAACCCCTGATTGAGGCAGTCGGCTTCACTCGCGAGTTAAATTCCTTTATGACGAACCCTCGCCAAGGGATGTTTGCGAAAATGATCGAGGCAAGGGTCGACGAGACGGGAGGGCTCTCCGAGCCGATTGTCGAGGTCCTAAGCGCCCAGCCAATAAACCGAGAGCGACGAACCACCGCATTGATGACACGATTCTCTGACTCAATCGGAATCGTTGAGTTGTATCATGATGGAGAAAACGGGGCTTTTAACCTCGGAGAGATGAGATTTCTCGTCCCCGGCGTCCGCCCTCCGCAGGACTTTAGTTTCGATGAACGCTCTCCGAAAGTCATACGTCAGGACCTCCTGAACGAGTTGCGTAGCCGCGGTTTTTGGCGTCTCAAAGATGGGGATTGGGTGCGCCACACTAAAGATGTATTCACGCAGGCTTTAGCGAGTTACTACAGCGGCATTCCGTCGATTCCTCCCTTCATCGTTGAGACAAAGGAGCTTTTCGCTCTGCGCAACGGAGAGCGCCTCTCGTATATCACGATTGAGGCGGCGCTCCGCGATAAAGACGATCACTTCATCATCCCCTCAACTCGAAGCGACCACTCCGCTCGATGCTCCGAGCCGATGAGTATGTTTTACTCCCTGCTCCCAATCACGACTTCGAGCGGAGGCCAGCACTTGGCCTATCGATTAAGTCACCTTGCTCTGCCTCCGTGTGGCGGAGTCGAGGGGATCGTGGCGACGATGATGAAATCGCCGACAGCCTCGCTGCTGGCCGAGCCACTCACCATGTTACTGAGCCTCGACCTCGAGTTACCTGCCAGTGAGACCAAGAACCTGACTCTCTTCGAAATAGTTCCGCTCGCGAGCAGCGAAGACTCGAACGAGGTCGTCTTAAATGAGCTTAATGCTCAGAAAGATCGCGAACCGGTCTCTTTTCTGTGCCGCCACTCACACGGGACACACCTGGTCACCATCAATCGCTCTTCATCGGGACTCGTTGACGTCGTCTCGGATATCTGTCCGCTCTACTTCTTCCCCCCGTCTGGACCTGCCACCACGTAGTATCGCATCTGCAAAATGCGTGGCTCTGCTCTGCAGGGGCTATGTCCCAGCATCTAAAATGGGCGTCCCATCTTCGGATAATGTGGGGGCCGTCCATCTTCGATAAAACTGTTCGATAAAATCAAATGCCCGGCAAGGTGAGATCTCGGGGCGCAGGAAACAAGCTTACGAGCTCCCCGGGGGAACTCCACCTCGTTAGGCTGGTACTTTTCGTCACCTCCTCGCACGTGCTACCAATTTGTCTAGTCACGCTTCGTATGCCCATTTTGACGAAGCTTAAAGACAGTCAGCCGTCAAATGAACCGATCGTATCAATTTCTTGTCGCTCCCTTTGCCCTGTTAAAGAGGCAGCACCTTGCCTATCTCACTTATCTCTCTATCGTCTTCGGCACGCTTGCGCTCGTGGCCCCCTACCTCTACGGGCTCCTGCTTGATCAAAGTGCCCGGCTCTTCGCTGAGCGGAGGATCCCACTCGAGCAACTTGGGCTCCTAAGGCGATTTATCGGCGGCTTCGTTCTCACGTTGACGCTTCCAGTTGTGATCACGGCTCTCACCCTCCCCTATAGAGGCGATTCACCTAATAGCTGGCGCACCATTACCGGACTACTACGGCAAACCCCCCGGGGCTGCGCCTACGCCGGAGCAGCCATCATCGCTCTTTTCTTTCGTAGCTTCAGGCTTTGGATACCCCTTTTTTTCATATTTTTGGCGTACCTTATCATCGAGGAGCGACTTCAACTCGGCGATCGTGAATTCTTTTGGACGATTCTAGGCACCTCAGCGCTTTTCGCTCCGTACATTTGGCGAAGCGGCACCTTACTCGTCGCGCCAACCCTCGCCGTACTGGGCAACATCGGCGGACGCACAATCCTCGCGAAATGCTCGCGGACAATGCGTGGAAAGGAGTACGAGATTTGGATCCTAATCCTTGGGTGCGCGGCAACCCCGCTCTCGATTCAAGCCCTTCTAAAGACCATGTCCCTCGAAATCCCCCCACCCACCGTTTACCTCACTATCGGCTCGACAGCCTGGTTCCTCCTCTCAGCACTCGGCGCCCTCGTCGCCCAAGCCCCCAACTCTGGTACGCCCCAACCCTAATCCCCCCCCCTACTGGTACGCCCCAACCTTTATTTTTGATTTCGCGGAACTGTTCGCCGTAAGTCTCGATTACGGAGAGCATGAGA
>JBILDU010000096.1:0-11099 GCA_044352465.1 Bdellovibrionota bacterium | reverse complement strand
GTTGTTAGTTCGTAGTTGGGTGAAATTAATAATCAGACTCATCGGTTAGGGGCTAAAAACGCTGGTGGAAGTGGTCGTAATCTGCGATCCTAAAGTATCACGGTGATGCGCAGGGCGAGGCTGTCGGCGCAAGGTTAGCGAAGGAAGCGCGATGTCCAAGGAAGCTGTTATTGAGATGTTCGTAGGCGGGCTGGTGCTCGACCCGAACACCCAGGCACCGGTTGTGGTGCTTAAGGATGAAACGGGGAAGATCGCTCTGCCGATCTGGATCGGTGTGGCTGAAGCGACCTCGATAGCGAGTGCTATAAAGCAGGTGGCGATGCAGCGCCCGCTGACCCACGACCTGATGCAGAATGCTCTCGATGAGCTGGGGGTAAAGGTTCAGCGTATCGTTATCACCGATTTGAAAGACTCCACCTATTTTGCTGAATTGACCCTTTCCCACGGAGAGCGAGTTTTCACCCTCGATGCTCGTCCGAGCGATGCTATCGGGATAGCACTCCGGAGCGAGGCTCCGATTTTCGTAGCACAAGTGGTGCTCGATCAAGCGAAGATGAATTTTGCGCTGCCACCCGGATCCGCGGACGCCGCAGGGCAGGGGGAGTCGAGCGAACCGAAATCAGAGGAGCATAGTAATCCTGAGGGGCAAGTAGCTGAGGCGCCGCAGGAGGAAGAGCAGGACAAAGATTTTCGCCACATCGACAAAGACAAGTGGAACGATATCCTCAGTGAGCTCGATCCGGACGACTTTAAGTACAAGATGTAGGGGCCCCGAGCCGCGGCGTTAATTGATTTGCCTCGATTCAGTTGGCCAGGCACTGGACAAGAGCTGTCACACCGTCGTCCTCTGATCGACCCCATCTGGAGAAGAACCGATGGAGTAGGGGGCCCCCGTTCTTTGCAAGGCGAACTCGGATTCTTCGCGGCTAAATAGTTCAGGAAAAACCCTAAAGAAACTCTCAGGAATGAATTGGCCCGTGCGCATGTGAGAGGCTTGGAGGGAGTCTTTCCTCACCCTTGTCCGGCGCCTTTGTCCGGCGCTCGTTTCATCCCCGCTCCCCCGAGGTAAAAGAGGTTCAGGGCCCAATCAAGAGGCGCTCCTGGTGACTCTTGACTCTGAGGTATTCGCTTGAAAAAACTCGATGAAAATGGCAATTTCCCATTGTTAAAAGATCGTTTGGCCGGACGATCGGTGCGCCATTTTATGGGGCGCACTGTCATCCGCGGTGAGTCGCCGTGCCAGGCTGAAGGGCCCGTTTTTATTTTTAAGCTTACGCTGTGACTAACAATCAACCAACCGCCCCCCAAGCTCCCAGTTCCCCGCCAGTGACCCCCGAGGGGCACGACATCTTCACCGATCCGGCAATGCGTCAGACTATCAACGATGATCCGGTGTTTCGATTTCTTCAACGTCATTGGAGGCAGGTGCTCCTCCTGGTTGGATGTGTTGCCGCGCTCCTCTACGCACAGCAGGTGTTTCGAGATACTCGGGTAGCGGATCTCGAGCGCTCCGCCGATATCTTTAATCGCGCGCGGGCTGAGTACGAGCAGATCCTCGGGCTTGAGGTGCAACTCGCAGATGCGCGGAAGAAACTCGGTGATAAAAAAGATGACGCTAAGAAAGGTACCACTGAGAGCGACCCAAAAGCCGTCGACCCAGCTGAGGGTCGGGTGACCGAACTGGAGCGGCAGCTCGGAGAGGCGCAGCGTCGGATCGAGGGCCACCTGGGCTCCCTCGTTGATGCACGGTCTCCGTATCAGGAGTTGGGGGGACTTTATAAGGGGCTTCTCGCGCGTGGGAGCGCGGCACCGGAGAAACGGGTGGCGGAGATGCGTGCAGCCCTGGGACTCGCCTCTGGCTCGGTGGCTCTCGGTGAGAAGCCTGATCTCGCGACGGAGCTTCGTGCGATTGCGCTGGCGCGTACTTTGATTGATGGGGTTGAGACGCGGAATGAGGGCATTGAAGCTCTGACCGAGCTCGCGACGAAAGGTGTTTACACCCGGGTGTCAGCTGGTGTGGCTCTCGCGCATATCGCGAGCTCGCCTGCCGAGCGCGAGTCTGCGTTGAGCATCCTTGAGGGAATCTTAACCGCACAGCCCGAACAGGAGAGCTTCGTAGGTCCTGAGATCGCCCGTTTGAAGGCGAGTAAATAGTCACCGGGAGACACCAAGCTCGTTCGAACTGCGGCTATCTGAGTGCGGGATAAGGGCTCCATTTCTCCTGGGGCGGGGAGAGGTTTTTAGCGGAGTTTTCCGGGACCTCGCTTTTCTCGCCGCGCCCGCATCGCGTGCTCAAGCCGCTGCCTTTCTTTCGATTCGCGCTCACGCCTTCTCTTCTCTCGATCTGGCTGTGGTGCATTTTTGGGCGTCGAGGCCTTCGGTCTTGAGAAGAGTCGTAGCTCGAGTGACTTTAACGATAGGGCTATCCACGCCATGACTCGATCGATAATCGTTTCCCCGTGAGAAAGGGATATCTTGGTGTTCTCCGGGGAGTCGCGGTGCCTGGTGTTGTTCGCCTGTTTGGAGCGAACAGCGATAGAGGATCGGATCTGTCGAATGCGCTCGGCGGTGACACGCTGGGGCCCCTCTTGAATCTTTGCCCGCGGGGTCTCGAAGCTAAATGAAGTATGGAGGAACTCTTGGGGTGATTGCCCTGGGCCGACCGGTGCAACTTGATCGGGGCCGTTGAGGGGGCCGGCGAGCTGTGGTCGCTCCATGTGGGCCCCTTGCAAAGCGCCCACTTCAACTTCGGTTGAGTGGAGGGTGATCTTTTTGCGGTCGCTCTGCATCTTTGGTGTCGTTAGTCGGTGCGCTTAGCTGAGCCGATCATGAGAACGCCGAGAAGTTTACCCCGACGGATTTAAATTTAATTTCCCAGAAGATTACGATTCTTTTAGCGCAGAAAGCCATATACTTCGTTATGGGATTGATCCGGCTTAAATTGCTTAAGCCACTCTACCGCGGTGTGCTGAGAACCTCAGGCGCATCGACACCTTTGCTAAGGTGTCGAAAATGCGAGTAAATCATGGGGTGCGCTCGTCAGGCCCGTTAAGGCTAACCCGCTGCGCGTGCTTAGTGTTCGAGCTCCTTTACCTCGAGCCCCGCTTCTCTGATTCCAGAAACGACAGCCTCCTTGTGGGGGTGGTCCCGGACCTCAAGGACAAATGCGATGTCGACGTTTCCAGGCAAGCTGGTCGAGGAGCGATCATGGTAAACCTGCAGCACGTTGGCGCCGAGGCGCGCCACGATTCCGGTCGTGGCGTGCAGCGAGCCCGGTCGATCGGGTACCGAGACCAACAGCCGTAGCAACCGGTCTCGTTGCGCCATGTCGCGTTCGATGAGCCGCGAAAGGACGCTGGTGTCGATGTTGCTGCCGCAGACGACGACCGCGGTGCGTTTGTATTTTGCCGGGAGCATCCCCGCGAGGAGTGCGGCTATCCCAGCAGCTCCCGCCCCCTCAACCACGGTACGCTCGAGTTCCAGGAGCCGCATGATCGCATTTGCTATCTGGTTCTCCGAAACGGTGACTACCTCGTCAACGTTTGCAGCGATGATCGGAGCAGTGAGCTTGCCGATAGTTTTTACGGCGATTCCATCGGCGATCGAGGTGGGCGGAATGAGTGGTTGGGGTGCTGAGGGGTCAGCTTTTTTGGCGCGAGCGTTGACGACCCATTCGGATTGGACTCCGAGGAAAAAGACATCGGGTCGTTGTGATTTGATGGCGGTTGAGATACCCGAGATGAGTCCACCACCCCCAATCGGGACGATCACCGAATCAAAGTCAGCTAGTTGTTCGAGGATCTCGAGACCGGCGGTACCTTGACCTGCAATCACGGAGGGGTGATCAAACGCGGGGCAGTAGGCGTACCCTTTTTCCTCAGCTAGCGCGACGCCGTGCGCGTAGGCCTCGTCGAACGTGTTGCCGAAGAGGATCACCTCAGCCCCGGTTTTGCGGGTTGCTTGGACCTTCACGAGGGGCGCTGAGACGGGCATGACGATGTGGCATGGAATGCCCGCCCGCGCCGCATGGTAACTGAGTGCTAGGGCGTGGTTCCCCGCGCTCGCGGCGCACACTCCGTTTTTCGAGTCGGCGCCGTGGAGCGCCACGAAGTTGACCGCACCTCTTTCTTTAAAGGAGCCGGTGCGGTGTCGGTTCTCCCATTTTATGAATATCTCGCGCCCCGAAACCTCACTCAGAGCGGGCGAGTGAGTGAGCGGGGTTATCGGCAAGGCCGCGCGGATGCGGGGGAGGGCGGCCTCTATCAAGGCGCGGCTTGTACACAGTGCTTGGTCGGAAGTTGAACTTGTTCCCATGGATGACATTTTATTGGATACTGTGCGGGGTAAGCAATCAGGGGATTACGGGGTTTTATGGCGCTCCCTAAAAAAGTCAAAATCCGCGAGGTCGGACCGCGTGAGGGGTTTCAAACTCTCGCCGCCGTGGTGCCGACAGAGCGTAAGCTCGAACTTATTGAAGCGCTCTCTGGGACCGGGCTCAAAGATATCGAGATCACCTCATTTGTTCGCCCTGACAAAGTTCCGCAGATGGCCGATGCCGTCGACGTGGTGGAGCGTTACGTTGCTCACCCAGGAATTAACTACACCGGTCTTTATCTCAATCCGAATGGATTCCTTCGCGCCGAGGACACGGGGCGACTGCAGAACGAGGGGTGGCTCTACCTCGCGGCGAGCGAGACCTTTTTAAAACGGAATAGCAATACCACCGTAGCGGCGGGTATCGGGGAGATTCCGCGATGGATCGAGGCCTTCCGTTCGCGCGGTAAGGGGGTTCGAGGGATCATGTTGTCCACCGCTTTCGGGTGTAACTTTGAGGGGGCAATTCCAACCGGGAAAATTGTGTCGATTCTTCAGCAGGTCGTGGCGCACGTTGAGTCGAGCGGTGGGAAATTAGCAGAGATCTGCCTCGCTGATACGATGGGATGGGCCACCCCGGTGATGCTTCAGGAACGAATTGAGGCGGTGCGACGGGAGTTTCCGGACTCGGTTGTTTCCCTTCACCTTCACGACACCCGGGGAAGCGGTATGGCCAACGTCTACGCTGGTCTTGAGGTCGGGGTTGATATCTTCGATTGCTCGATCGGTGGTCTCGGTGGGTGTCCGTTTGCCCGAGGCGCAGCGGGAAATGTCCCGACCGAGGATGTCGCTTTCTTGTGTGAGGAACTCGGTATTTCGACCGGGCTCGAACTAGCGAAGTTAGCCGAGGCAGCCGT
Source organism: Bdellovibrionota bacterium (assembly GCA_044352465.1). Lineage (GTDB taxonomy): Bacteria > Bdellovibrionota_C > UBA2361 > UBA2361 > UBA2361 > JBILDU01. The sequence goes on along the minus strand of JBILDU010000096.1, from coordinate 5,868 downwards.
CCTGGCTGAGGCCATCGTGGGGGCCTCCTTGCCGGGCAAATTTTATAAGACCTGGCGCTCCCGGTGCGAAGGATAGGCTAAGCAATTGTATCGGTTCGCTTTTTGCCTGCGCCGAGGGGCAAAGACCCCTTGAAACTCTGTGGCTCAATGCTTATCTTTAGAAGAGCTTGTCTTCAGTGAGAGCTTATCCTGATTCCGTATGGCCAAGTATTTTGCGCCGTTTGTTGGTAAAGAGCCGGCGGCGTTATCCATAAATGGGCACAAACTCCTTATCGTGGCGCGAGATCGGTCATGCCTTGAGGATGCGCTTGAGCTCATCGGTGGGGACACGGTGAAGGGCTTTCAAGCCGGCGGATCGCGAGAGTCGCGCGATGTTCTCTTTGAGCGGCTCGCCAAGGAAATCAACGGGGGGGTCGTGATCGCTCCCCGGAACACCGAGGTTTCCGATATTATCCGAAATCTGGAGATTGAGCTGCCGTGGCTACAGTAGTCGCAACGCCTCGAGTCAGAGGAACCGCGGTCGTGGGGCTCGCTCTGCTTTTGATCGTATTTCTTTTTTCGGGTTGTGCGGACGGGCGCAGACGCCCGCCCGGCTATTTTAGAATCGGCCACATTTCGGGGCTTCTTGGTCGGGCGCAAGAGCTTAAAGATTTTGATCTGATTATACGACGCGATGAGCAGGGGCTCTCCGCGATGAGCACGCAGTGTACCTACGACCTCTCCAGGCTTGCGCTCCGGAAGACCGAACAAGGTCTCGTGTTGTACTCGCCCTTTTCGCAGACCACCTACGACCTTGAGGGAAGGGTTCTCTCGGGGCCTGCCAAGGTGAATCTCCCGTACTACGAGATTCAGTTCGACGCCGGGGTCTACGGGGGACCGCGTGACACGTTGTATGTCTATGTTGGGCGCGAGGTCTCTCCCTCGTGGCGCCTGCCCGTCACGGCAGAGATGCTGCGGGCGGCCGAGAATCCGCCTCCTCCTGAGAGCGCTCAACCAGGGCAGCCGTAAGGTCGAGTTTTTTGACTTGGGTTCCACCGTACCAAAGATAGATATTCTCTAAGCGCTGCATGTCCAGAGCGGTGCGATCGGTTTGAAAGGTGAGCGTAAGCTCGGCTTCGGTTCGGTCGTGGGGAAATCGTAGCCTTACATCGCGCGTGTCTTGCGCGATTGTAGCTGATTCAGGGCGTCGCGCGACGGGAAAGCCTCTTTCACTCGCCAGAAAAAAAGCCACCGCTCGAAACCCGCGGAAGTGCCCCTGCGTATCGGTGAGCCGGGTGAGGATCGTTGCTTGCCCATCGGCGAGGGCAATCGAGGCGATGGAAATATCGACCGGCGGTGGCGTTGTTGCGAGCCGGAGTGTGTTGCCTATCGCTACAAGTATCCCCAGAACTAAGGTCGCGAGCGCTGAACGCATCTTGAGGAGTCGGGCAAGCCACCCGCGACCTTGAATGACCAGGGTGGTCAAACGCGCTTGTCGATACGGGTCGAGTCCGAGGTCGCTCCACACCCGATCCGGTAAGCGCTGCATGAGGAAGGCAACGCTCAAATAGGCGCAGAGAAGGGGCGCGAGGGCGGAGACGAAGGGTGCACCGAAAACAACACTGGGAGCACGGCCTTCGGGGGAAAGGGTGTGAAGTGCAGCTAGGAGAAGGACTTTGAGCCCCACAGCGGGTGCTACGATCCGAACGGGGAGAAGCGGGTCGTGGCGAGTCAAGTTACGGCTGAACGTTAGTTGGGCACGCCAGCCTCTAATCCCCAGCAGGCACGCGGTCGGCAACATAAAATAGCGCCACGCGATGATGATCGCCGGAACGGCTATGACAACGCCGAGGAAGCGCATCTCGGGTCGGGGATTGATGAGCGGGAGAAGTGGTGGGATCGAGAACAAAAACCAGAGCGCCCAGCCAGCGAGGATCGCGCTGACCATCTCAGTCGGGCGTGCGGTGCGCCCCTCACGGCGCAGACGTCCGATCCAGCGTGCCCCGATAGCACAGCCTCCAATCATGGCAACCAGTTGGCGGAGCGCAGCAAAGAGGAACGTCTCGGTTTCAGTATTCCACGGTCGGGAGGTCTCAATGAGGCCGGTGAGGGCAAAAATAAAGAGCAGGGGCAGCAGGAGCGTTTTGTCCGCGCTGAGGAGACCGGCGGTGAGCTGGGCCGGTGTGACCGATTCCGCTTGAGATAAGCCTTTTGATTCATCCATAGGGGGTTAGCGAACCGTTTGTTGCGCGCTTTGGTGGGTGCAAATATCCGTTAAGTTTAGAGCTTTTTGTGGCGATAGAACAGTGGGAAGCTTCGTTCTTCGGTCGATCATATGGATTCTCTTCTCCTCGTAGGCGAGTGCGATGCACGCCTTAAACAGCTTTTTGGAAAACTCGGCTACAAGATAGTCGAGGCCGTTGGGGAACGCGCTCTTCCCGAAGTGATTCGGCAGGAGGTAGTGGATCTCATCGTTCTCGATGCCTCGTGTCACACCGATGCTCTGGAGCTGTGTGAGTTTCTCCGCACCGAGCCGGTGGCGAAACAGATCCCGCTCGTGGTTCTATCGAATTCGGTTGAGGATCATGACTCGATCGCGGGAGCCGCTTTCCCGCTGGTCGAGTCGATTCCTCCGCCTCACTCAAACGGCAGTGTTGTGAGTCGGATTGCGACCGTGTTACGGCTGCGGAAGCTTGCCGGGGAGGAGAAGGGGGCGAGCGCCACGCTCCACGAGATGAACGCCCGGTTGCGCGATCTAACCGATCATTTTACCCGTGAGATCGAGGAGGCGCGCGAGATTCAGCAAGGTCTTCTTCCCACAAGTCTCCCTGATGATTCACGCTATTCGGTGGCGGCGAGTTACGATCCGCTCGAGGAGGTGGGAGGGGATTGGTATTCGGTTGACCGGGAGTCGAGCGGGGTGGTGACGATTCAAATCGCTGATGTGTCTGGCCACGGTCTCGCCGCCGCGTTCCTCGGAAGCATGACGAAGTTGGCTCAACGCGCGGTGGGTGAGGAGTCCCCCGCGCGGATACTTGCGGGAATGAATCGTTTGATGGCACCACTTCTCCCCGCGGGGCGCTTTATTACGAGCGCGGTCGCTTCGTTCAATCCCGACACCGGGCTCTTGCGGTTTGCCCGTGCCGGGCACCCGCCGGCGCTGCTGTATCGGGCTCGCACCGGTGTCGTTGAGGAGTTGCGTGGAGAGGGGTTCGCGCTCGGATTTTTTGAGGAAGGCGAATACTCCGAGGTATCGACCACGCTCGAGGTCGAGGATCTGTTTTTCCTCTATACCGATGGGGTCACTGAATCGCAGAATCGCAGTCGAGTCATTTACGGAGTTGAAGGTCTCTCCGCGGCCTTTAAATCTATTCCTCCAGGGGCCGGAGCGTTTGAGGTGCTGCGTGTCACCCTCGATCATTTTAATGGCTTCCTGGATGGTCGTGCGGTGAAAGACGACGTCACCGTTATCGCTCTTAAACGCCGAGCGGAGTAGCCTATCCGTCAAACGTATGGTACGGATTGCACGAGGAGTCGTCCGAGATGTTGAATCTCCATCCACCGCTCACTGCATTTCCGATCGTGCTGCTATGTCTCATCGCTTTTCTTGAGGTGTGGGCGTGGGCACGTCGACTCGATTGGCAGAAGCCGATCGAAGTCATCCTCGTGCTGATGGTGGTTGCGGTGGGGGCGGCTTTTTTCTCGGGGTATCAGGCGAGCGATCTCGCTGACCAAACGTTCGCGGTGCCGAACGAGGCGATTGCATGGCATCACAATTGCGGGCGTCTCCTCCTTTTTTTAAGTGTGCCGTGTGCGGCGCTCCGTTTTGTCGCGGCGCGCGCGCGATTCAATCGCACGGCCTTCGGCGTGGCCTACGGCTTTACCCTCGGAAGCTCCATTGGGCTTGCCTTATACGTTGGATATTTAGGCGGCCAGCTCGTATTTAAACACGGTGCGGGGGTCTACGCTCCGGCGACAGCGGTGTTCGGATTATAAGCCTCGGCCATCTTTGCGGGTGGCCCTGCAATGGCTCTCGTCGTTATTTGGCGCGCTCGGGGTCGTCGATTATCCCAAACGCCGTTCGTTCGAGAGGGGCGATGTCACCGCCACTGGTCCATAAACTGATGCTTAGTGCCCCTTCGTTGGCCGAAGCGGGTGCAGGGTGTGAAAAGTGTTTTCCCTGAAACTCTCAGCATGATAGTCCTACGAAACAAGCTTGGTTAAGGGTAGAGCGATTTTTCGAGTTAGCGCGGCGATGCGACCCCTCCACGGAGGGATGCCCTCGCTGCAATAACGTCCAACGGTTTTCCCGGTTTCACTCGTTCCGAGTTTGGTTGGTCGTAATGATGTGCGGCAGAGTCGTGAGCTTCTCTCCTCCCGGCCCTCGTGATGGGACGCTGTCACGGGGGCTTTGTGGTCGTTTTGGTGAACTCTCTCTCTCCTCGAGCCACCATCCAGGGGAAACTCTGGTGGTGGTTTTTTACAGTTTGACGCCGTCGAAAGTGGGTCGCAAGGTATTCCGGCTTGTCTTTCACCGTCCGAACTTTCACCGTCCATCTTTCACCGTCCATCTTTCACCTCGGCTGCTGCGGATCTGCACGATTCGCAGCGGCTTTTGGGTGCTCGTAACGGGTTCCTTTTTTTGAAGATCGTTTTCGATCTTTCAAGGTAACTTCGTTATTGCAGCGCTCTCTCTCTTCTAAGCACCGCTTCCGGGTGGTTGCGGAAAAAGAGCTTGCACAATGGTGCCCGTGAATACTCTTGGTCAGTTGGCTCGACGGGTCTCGGGTGGTCGAGGAGTCGAGTCGTGGTGTGCCCAGCCTATCGTTACTCCAGGGACATACCCCTCTTGTGGCCCTGGTCGGACGATGAGCGCGAGCGGCTCTCCAGTGTTGTCGGGCGAATTCGGTGCCACCACGTAAGCAGTTCGTGAATCGCTTTTTCCACTCAAAAGACCGAGGCGTTGCCCGAGTGCGACGACGGCATCGAGTGGTTGTTCGATGAAGGTATGGCCGAGTTGAAATCCCGTCTCGATCACGTTTCGACAAAATACTAATCTCTCGCGCTCCGAATCGATGCGGTGGGGTTGGTGCGGGGATGCGGTATCGTCGACCAAATACCAGCTCAAAATAGCGCGCCCTTTGTCCTCGCGTTGTACGCCGAGCGGGGTCAGGGGGGTCTCTAAAAGCTCCGCGGCGATAGCGGAGACCACTCGGCCGATCGGTAGCGGCCCGCCGATACCGCGTAAAAATCGGCCGTGGAATAGTCCGAGCTCACGCTCTTCAGCGAGGTGGTGGATCGTTCCCAGCAGATGGGTGGTGTGCGCGGTGAGGTTCTGCTTGAGTGAGCTATTCGTATGCGCCCACCGAAGCTCCGAATTTTGCCCGGGGTGGTGATGTTCCTCGGCAAGAAGGTGCATCGTCAGTCGCCGGATTTGCCCCTCTTCGATGACCGAAAAAGTTGAGCGTGCGTTGTCATACACCGCCACAGCGGTGGCGCGCCGTCGGTACAGCGCCTGCTCTTGGGCAACCGACGGTAGGAACGCAAGCTCGATGGCGGTTTGGGTGGGCAAGGGGGTGAGTCCGTGCAAAACCCCCTGACCCGGCGCGAAAGGGCGGGGAAGGTTCCCGGTGATCGCTGCGGTTGAGGGCAGCGGCGTAAGCCTGTGATGATCCGGTTCAGGGAGTCGATTCATGGCGGTATCGTACCGGCTTTTGGGGTGCTAAGAAACTTCGCCGCCGCTGTCCGGAGCTAATGCCGCTAGAGGTTTTCAGCGCTGCTAAGTTAGCGGAGTAACCAGGGGTTCAGGCGGAACTATTCCCACCGCTGTCGCGAAAAAGGTGGGTGACGCGATATCGGCGCGTTCCTTGAAGAGGTCGCGGCGAGGCG
>JBILDU010000024.1:0-34988 GCA_044352465.1 Bdellovibrionota bacterium | reverse complement strand
GGCCCGTGATGGATCTGCGCAGGCTGGGCTTTCTCACCTTTGATTCGGTCGCGACCCGCGAGCCGGAAGATGCTCTCTTTGCCGAGTCGCTGTCTGACGGCACCATTCGGCTCTACGTAAGCTTTACCGACGTTTCTCGGGCTGTTCCACCCGACTCAAAGCTCGCTCGACACGCCCGGCGGGCCGGGTTTTCTCTTTATCACGGTGATACCGCGGTGCCGATGCTCGGCGAGATGGTCACTTATGAGCAGCTCAGCCTCATCCCTGGAGCCGAGCGGCTCACCTGGACGGTCGAGATGGATGTCTCACCCCGGGGAAAGATCGTCCGCTACGATTTCTATCGCGCCCTCATCAAGGTCGCTGCAGCGCACGCGCATGTTGACTTCGACGGCTCGGCAGGTCGCGCCGTGGTTGATGATCAAGCCCTCTTCGGGCGATTGCAGCAGGTGGCGAATCTGTTGGAGCGTCGCGGCATCGGTTATCGTGGATTCGTCAAGATCGAGCCCACAGCACCGAGTGACCACATCGTGAGCGCCTGTATGGTCACAGCGCGAGAGCGCATCGCCCACTTCTTCTCAAGTCGAGGGATCGCGGTGCCGTTTCGGGTGCACGGCCCTCCGGGGGCGCGCCAACGACGCCATTTTATGCAGACGGCGCGAGCAATCGGATTAAGGGTTCGTCCGGATGATTTTGGTGATCCGGAGCGTTTCTCCGACCTTCTCGATACCGTAGAGCGTCATCCAGCGGGTCGCCATCTCTTCCATGAGATCCTCGACGCACATTTGCAGCGTGCACGTTTTAGTCGGTATCGTGGTCCGCATATCGGAGCCAAATGTGAACAATATACTGAAATAAAGGGGCTGCGCACCTATGCTGGCCTCCTGACCCAGTGGCAAGCAGATCGCTATTTTTCGACGGGGAGTGGACTGCTCTCCTCAGCCCAGATGGAGCGAGAGGTGCGTCATCTTAATCGCAAAGCTCGTGGTGCCGGCCAGAACACCCAGCGTCTAGCGATGCTTCAACGGATCGAGGAGCGACTCTCCGCTGAGCGCGTGGCCCTCGAAGCGGTGGTCGAAGAGGATACCCGGGGAACGAAGCTGCTGTACGTTCCAGCCCTCGGGGTGCTCGGTATTCCGGTGGGCTTCTCCCCTGAGAAACTTCAGACCGGTACGCAGCTCGCCGTAATCCTCGGCGGCTATCATGTGCGGTCGATGCGCTATGCGTTCACTCCGATTCATGCCCCAGGGAGCCTACTCGGCAGTGGTACAGAGTTCGTCTCCACTGATGATACTCTCCCCAGCCGCAATAGAGATGTGCCGGCGAAACGCTCGTAGCGCATTCATAAAGTTGATAAAGGCGTCGTAAGGACTTTCGTACGGCCCCTGGCACAGGGTGTCGACGCACCCGGCTTCGACACAGGTGCGCATATACTCGATATGATCACAGCACAAAAATCGTCGCCACGTCTCCAGGGCCGGCGCGTCCCCCCACCGCTTGAGAAATGGGGCTAACTCGCGGAGCTCTCGAAGCGCACGGCGCTGCATTTCGTTGAGCGGTGTCTCGCCGTGAGCGCCCCACGCATGAACTCCCGTGAGCGGCGTACCGTTTTTACCTGCCGGCGGGGCTTGTACCCGGTGAAGGCATTCTGTCAGCGAGGTGAAAGACCAATCGGTCTGTCCCGCAAGCAACTCGATCAGGGCGCCGAGCGATTCAAGGGCTCTCAGCACATGATCATCCGTTCCCGCGAGTGCCGCATAATCGATGCATACAATCGCCCCGCGCCCACTCGGAACAACAGCCTCGAGCTGTCGTAACATCTGCTCGGCTCCGTGTAAGGGACACTCGACCTCACGGAGCTGGCTTGTCAGCACCGTTGAAAGAGTCCGATCGGCGATAAGGAGCGGAGGCACCGCTCCGCTGAGCCCTAAAAAATCAACGCCCGTTCGGTCAAAAGACCGGGCTGGGGCCGAGCTCACAACTCCCCGAAATCCCATTCGTGCGAGGACGGGGCTAAGGGCCGCGGGATAGTTGAGTTCAGGACTGACAAAGATCTCCGCGGCAACGCCGAAAAACCGGCGAAGCTCCTCTTGATATAGAGAAATCTGGGTCGCGAATTCGTCACTATCAAGGATAGAGGGAAACGTATGATGCGAAGTACCTCCGAGAAGCTCGACGTTGCCTGAACTCACGATTTCGCGAAAAGAAGCGACGACACCAGGCGCCGCGCTCGGGAGCTGCGCTAACAGCGGACCACTCAGGAAAAATGCACATCGAAAAAAACTACGGTGGCGCGACACGAGTTCAAGCAGCTTTCGATTCGCCGGGAGGAACCATCGCTCGGAGAGCGCGCGAAGTTGCGCGGCGGTTACCTGTTCCTCGAAGACGACGCCATCAGCTGGTGGAGCAACCACCGAGCACGATCGCAGGCGAAAAGGTTCATGAACCTTGAAGATAAGGGTGAGCGAGCGTGACGGTCTCGTGGCCCTAGTCATTACCGCAAACATCCTCGAAGGGGTAAAAATCAGCGCTGCGATCGCTCACCGCTACTCAGAAACGACCATCCGGTAAAAATCGATCGTCTTAAGCGCCGCAGCGCTCCAGCGGAGCCGGGTTAACTCTTCCCGTGCGAGCTCAACCATTTCACCCCTAAGCTCGCTGTGGAGCAGAGAATTGATGATCAGATCGGCTAAACGATTGGTGTCCCAGAAATCGACTTTCAAAGCGTTTTTGAGAACCTCCGCGACCCCCGATTGACGCGAGATAATGACGGGGGTGTCGAAACTGATCGCCTCGAGAGCTGCGATTCCAAATGGCTCGGATACAGACGGCATCACATAGACATCCGCCAGCGAAAATATCTGCTCGACCTCTTGGCCACGTAAAAATCCGGGGAAATAGAAATGCTCGGTGAGCCCTAATTGCTTCACCCGTTCCAGCATCCGGGGAAGCATATCCCCCGTGCCGGCCATGACAAATAAGGCGTCAGGGACATGGGGGAGCACCTTCGCTGCAGCTTCGACAAAATAATCCGGACCTTTTTGCAAAGTCATTCGACCGAGAAAGAGCACCACTTTGGCTGGCCACCCCCGTGCTCGGCGATACGACTGGGTAACCTCTTTGGTATAGACGCCGTTATGCACGACAAAGATCTTATCTAGTGAGATGCCGTAATGTTGGTGAATCATCGCGCGGGTAAGGTAGCTCACCGCGATGATGAGGTCGGCATGCACGAGACCGAGGCGTTCGATCTCCTCAATGCGTGGATCCCCATCACCTCCACTTCTATCGTGCTCGAGGCTGTGAACATGGACGATAAGTGGCTTACCGACTCTTTCTTTGAGCGACACCGCTGCGGGAAAGGTCATCCAGTCATGGGCATGAATGAGGTCAAACGACGCCGTCAGCCCATGCGCCTCGACCTGTCGAGCGTAACGGGCTACCTCCGCAAAGATGTCTTCACCGTAACTCGCCGTGGGAGTCCCTTCTCCGGCTGTCACGGCAACAATTTTTTTGAGGAGCGTCGGATCGACCGATCCAAAGCCTTGATGAAGCTGGGCTTCCCGGAGCGCCGCGTAGTCAGCCGGACTTTGATACGGCCTGAGTGGGGCAGCGATGGGAGTGAGCGTCAAGCTTGGAGGAAGCGGCGGGGTCATGGGAGCGGCTGACTGAGCTGAGCGCTGCGCAACGGCGGTTTTCAACTCCATGTGCGGGGCGACCTCGCCCCCTGGGAGACGCGGCATCACGAACTCAATCGAGACCCCGTTCTCAGCGAGGGCACGAGTAAGGCCCTCACACGCCGTGCCGAGGCCACCGCTAATATGTGGGGGGTACTCCCACCCCAACATGAAGACCTTCATGGGCTCAAGTTATCCACAGATGTTAAGAACGCTCTGGCTAGAAAAAAGCATCGAAAATTCAGTGGATTATACAGATCACTGACCGCATTGTCCACAAAGAGTACCGGGTTATCCCCGCCCCCCGAATCTGATTGACCTCACGAGCCGGTGTGACACACTGACCGCCGTTTCTTTGGTGACGAGGAGCTCAACCATGTTACTCGGTGGCGATGTCGGTGGAACCAAAACGAAGTTAGCCCTTTTTGAGCGAACGGGTCGAGGCATCGAGCGGAATACGGTCGAAAAATTCGAGAGCCGTTCCTTTGAAAGCCTCACAGACCTAGTGCGTCAGTTTCTCGAGAAACATCCGGTGAAGATCGAGAGTGCGTGCTTCGGCATTCCTGGGCCGGTCAAAAATGGATCGGTGTGGACCCCGAATCTTCCGTGGAAGATGAGCGAAGCTGAACTTTCGACCTCGCTGTGTATCCCCAAGGTGCGACTCGTCAACGATCTTGCCGCGACAACCGCGGCTATTCCTCACCTTTCTCCCCAGCAATTGCACGTTCTTCACGAGGGCGTTCCGGATCCGGCGGCCTCCGTTCGAGCGGTGCTCGCTCCGGGTACCGGACTCGGGCAGGCGTGTCTTTTCTCCCATGGTGGAGAACACCACGTCATCGCCTCGGAGGGAGGGCACGTTGAGTTCGCGGCCTGGACGGACGAAGAGGTCGAGCTGATGCGGTTCCTGCGAGCCGAACTTGGCCATGTCAGTGCGGAACGGGTCATTTCGGGTATGGGACTCGAGAATATATATCGCTTCCTCCGTGCCACCGGGTTCGCCGCCGAATCTACCGCGGTCGCTCAGCTCATGGAACACGAGCCCGCCGCAGTAGTGATCACCCGGGTGGGGCTCGCCGGCGAGTGCGCGCTGTGCGTCAAAGCGCTTGATATGCTTGCAAGCCTCATCGGAACTCAAGCAGGTAACATCGCGTTAACTTATCTGCCGACCGGCGGTGTCTACCTCGGCGGCGGGATGCCCCCTCGAATTATCGACAAATTGAAGAGGGGAGCAACGGTGCGCGCCTATGGAGATAAAGGACGGCTCAGCGAATTTGTCCGCTCCATACCGCTCTTCGTCATCATGGATGATGAAGCGGCTACCTACGGCACCGGCCACATCGCTGCTCGCTTATAAAGCGCACCATCATGGAACTCTCCCTCGGACGCGCACTCCTCCACCACCTCGAGGAAAGCTCTCATCGAGAATGGCTTGAGACCAACGGGCTGGGCGGGTACGCCAGTTCGTCAGTTTCAGGGGCCCACACGCGCCGATATCACGGTCTTCTCGTGGCGGCGGTTCATCCCCCAACGGAGCGTGTCGTGGTGCTTTCACGGCTCGACGAAACGGTGGTCTCCGCGGGAGTATCCTACGAGCTCGGATGTAACTTTTATCCCGGAGCGATTCATCCCCGCGGCTTCGAACTACTCGAACGATTCGAGCGCGAGGTTTTCCCGACTTTCACATTCCGCTGTGGCCAGGTCACCGTACGCAAAACGATCGGGATGATCCACGGAGAGAACACGGTCGTCGTTGGCTATGAAGTGCTTGACGCCCCCGGCGCGGTGACGATGGAGATACGCCCGATCGTGGCCGGTCGGCTCTATCACGCGCTGAATCGTGCAAATCCCTATCTGCGTTGGGGGTCTCATTGGGAGGGAAACCGACTTGCCGTGAGCCCCTACGACGAGATCAACCTTTCACTCGACGCTCCGGCAAGTGGCTTCAGCCCCGCTCCGTATTGGCTCTATAACGTCGAATATCCGGAGGAGCGTGCGCGAGGTTTTGACTTCCAGGAGGATCTTTTCTGCTACGGAGTCATCCAGAGGGTGCTGCGGCCGGGGGAACGGTGGGCGGTAGTGGCTTCCACCGACCACTTCGCACCCCGGGACGGATGGATGCTCCTTGAACGGGAACGTCTCCGGCGTGAGGAGCTTAAACAAAAGATCGCAGTTCGCGATCCGTTCACGCAGACTCTGGCCCTCGCGGCAGACCAGTTTCTCGTGAAGCGAGGTAACGGTCACACCATCATCGCCGGGTATCATTGGTTCACCGACTGGGGGCGCGACACGATGATTGCTCTTCCCGGAATCTGTCTGGTGACAGGCCGTTTCGATGAGGCTCGCAGCATCTTGCAAACCTTTGCGCAGCACTGCAGCGAGGGGATGTTGCCGAATCGTTTTCCTGACCACCCCAGCGATCGCCCCGAATATAATACGGTAGATGCGACGTTGTGGTTTTTTATCGCAACATATCGCTTTCTCGACTACACCGCCGACGAGGACTTTGTTCGCAAGAATATCTGGCCGACCCTCCGCGAGATTATTGGGTGGCACGAGCGCGGGACCCGTTTCGGTATTCAAGTCGACGCCGACGGCCTCTTGAAGGCAGGTGCGCCCGGAGTTCAACTCACGTGGATGGACGCGAAGATCGGTGATTGGGTGGTGACACCCCGCTCAGGCAAAGCGGTCGAGGTCAACGCGCTGTGGTACAACGCGCTTATGATCGCGGCGGATTTGGCGAATCGATGGGGGGACAGTAATGACAGTCGCACGCTCCGTGGAAAAGCGGCGCACACTCTCCGCAGCTTCAACGACCGATTTTGGAACGAGGAGGCGGGCGCGCTCTTCGACTATATCGACGAGCGCCACGCCGACGAGACGATTCGCCCGAACCAAGTTATCCCCCTCGCCCTTCCGTTTGCGCTTCTCGAGCCGGTCCGCGCCCGCCATGTTTTACGCGTGGTTGAGGAGCGTCTCTACACCCCCTTTGGGTTACGGAGCCTTGAGTCGGGTCACCCGAATTTTCAACCGCGCTATCAAGGCTCCCCCCATAGCCGTGATAGCGCCTACCATCAAGGGACGGCCTGGAGCTGGCTCTTAGGTCCTTATATGACCGCGATGAGGCGATACCGGGGCGCCGGGGGAAGCGCCCGAGTACTAGAGATCGTCGAGCTTTTTAAACCGCACCTCCTCAACGGTGGCATCGGTACTGTTTCCGAGATCTTCGATGGCGAAGCCCCCCATACCCCTCGCGGAGCGATCGCCCAAGCCTGGGGGGTCGCCGAGATTTTACGGGGCTACATCGAAGATGGCCTCGGGGTAGTGCCAAAAAGACTATCGAAATCAGACAGTTAACCAACTCGTCGAGAGGCTGCGTCAGGCGGCACACCGTCCGGCCGAACGAGCATAACAGTGGTAATCAAGCGGAGCGGTTTGTTGCCCCTCCGTGCATCGTTTTGGAGAGAGACTCCCCATGCGCCGCTTTCGTACCAGCTTTGCTCTCGTAGTTCTTTTACTTATCCCCGGAATAATCTCTGCCCAGGGACTGAACTACGTCGACGAGGCGGGGAATATCTACTTTGTCGATAATATCGATCAAGTCCCGATGCAGTACCGCAATCAATTCATCGCCCCGCAGCCGACGCTCTCGCCCCATTCGCGCGCGGGTAAAGAGTATGAACGGGAGCTCAAACGGCGTCAGATCGAACTCGACCGAGCCAAAAAGAAGAAAGAGAAAGAAGAGGCCAAAAAGAAGAAGCTGATCGAAAAGGAACGCAAGAAAAAACAGAAGGAAAAAGAGAAGCAAAAAAAGAAGAAAAAGAGCTAACATGAGCGTTCAAAGAGTTCTTTAAAACTCTGACATCGCTCTTGTTCACTCATGGCAACTCCCTACATATTTACCCTCTCGTCTCAACGTCACCTCGCCTACTCGCTCTACGGCTCACCAGCGCGAGAGCGATGGATAATCTACCTCCACGGGTTCCCCGGTTCGCGGGAAGAGGGAGTCCTCTGGGATGAAGCCGCGCGGCGGGCGGGTCTTACCGTCCTCGCCCCCGACCGTCCCGGATTCGGATCCTCCGCGGGGTATACCGGTCGACAGCTTCTCGATTGGCCCAACGACGTCTCCAAACTGTGCGCCGCCCTCGCGATCTCTCACCCGACGGTTATCGGGGTTTCCGGGGGGTGTCCGTACGCACTCGCCTGCGCCTATGCGCTGCCCGATCTTATCGCCTCAGTCCATGTCGTCAGCGGCCTTGCCTCGACCGAGTTTCCTGGAGTGACCGCGGGCATGGCCTTTGGAAACCGGGCTATGTTTGCGCTGATGCGCCGGAATCCCCGAATCGGGCAGAGGTTAGTGCGGAGCATCGGAGCGGCGTGGCACGCCTCCCCGCGTCTCTGTCTCAGCTGGTTCCGCGCGTTCGTGCCACCGTGCGATCGCAAGATTCTGGATCGACCGCTGGTCCGCGATGTCATGCTTCAAAATATCCGCACCGCTTTCGAGCACGGCCCGACAGGACCCAGCGCTGACTTTGAGATCATCGCTCGACCATGGGGGTTTCCACTCGACGGCATCAAAGTACCGGTCACGGTCTGGCATGGTCTCGCCGATACCTACGTACCTCCGGCGATGGGAAGCTATCTCGCCGAGCATATTCCGGCAGCGCGCTATCACCAGTTCCCCGGAGAGGGGCATCTCCTGGTTGTCGAACACCTTGAGGAGATCCTTCGTCAAATAGCGGGCCCCGAGCCCACGCAGAATGAGGCAGCTTGGAACCGCTAAATCCAAGGCCCGGCGTGGGGCCTCCCTAGGTGCGAATCCCTTGGATACTGATTACCCCGCGGGCCTCAGTACTAATCGCCGAGGATCACGTCAGGGAAATTATCCATCACCCGCTCCGCGACTAAACGCTTCATCCGACCGATAAACCGATCGAGCGGTAAGGACTCCTGCTCTTTGACGCAATAACGGCGCAGGGTGATCGTACGTTGCTCCGCTTCACGCCCTCCCACGACGACGATATTCGGGATCTTACGTACGACCCCCTCGCGGATCCGCTTGTTAAAAGAATTACTCGAGGCATCGACCTCAACGCGGAAGAGATCTTGGCGTAGCGTCGCGGCGATTTCATTCGCATAGCCTTCGAACGTCTCCGCGACCGGTATTACCAACGCCTGAACCGGCGCCATCCATGTCGGAAATGCCCCACCGAAATGCTCGATGAGAAAAGCCAAGAAGCGCTCATGCGAACCTAACGGTGCCCGATGCACGACGTACGGCCGGTGCTCCCGCCCATCCTCACCGACGTAGCTCAGGTTAAATCGAAGTGGCTGGGCAAAGTCGAGCTGGGTCGTACTAATCGACTCCTCCCGACCAAGCAATGTCGTCGCCTGAAAGTCGATCTTCGGCCCGTAAAAAGCGGCCTCACCCTCACCCAAAAAATGCTCAATACCAACTTGGTCAATGACGTCACGGACTATCTTCTCGGAGAACTCCCACAATTCGGGATTATCAACAAACTTCTCCTTATTCCGCGGATCATGGGTCGAAAAGCGAACCTTGATATTTTGGAAGCGAAACTTCTTATAGTACTCAAGGGTCATATTGAAGGTATCGATGAGCTCCGCCTTCAACTGCTCAAGAGTGCAGTAGATATGGGCATCGTTTTGCGCGATCGAGCGAACTCTCAAAAGACCAGCCAAGGTGCCCGAAGGCTCGAAACGATAGACCGTGCCGTACTCCGCCATCCGCAGTGGCAGCTCGCGATAACTCCGTGGTCGGTGTCCGAAAATAATGTGGTGATGGGGACAATTCATCGCCTTGAGGTAGTAGTTCGACTCCCCCTCAATCTCCATCGGTGGAAAGAGTCCATCTTTATAGTACGGGAGATGCCCCGACGTGACGTAGAGGTCCTCCTTGGCGATGTGGGGAGTGACGACCCGGACATAGCCGTGGCGCGCTTCGGTTTCCTTCGCAAAGTTTTCGAGCGCCTCGCGTACCACGGTCCCGTTCGGCATCCACAAAGCCAACCCGGGGCCGACCTGGTCTGAGATCATGAAGAGCTCAAGCTCTTTGCCAAGCTTTCGATGATCCCGCTCCTGCGCGAGCTTCCGTTTCTCGATAAACTCCTTGAGCTCAAATTTATTATTGAAGGCAAGGCAATAGATCCGGGTTAACTGGGGATTCTTCTCGCTTCCACGCCAATACGCCCCTGCGAGTGAATCGATCGCAAAACAGTCGGGGGGAATCTGCCCCGTGTGCGCGAGGTGTGGCCCCGCGCACATATCCTCGAACGAGCCGTTGGTGTAGAAGCCGATCTCAGCCTCACCTTGAGAGACGAGCTCAGCGCAGTACTCGTACTTAAAATTCTGGCCACTGACCTTCAAGAACTGGAGCGCCTCTTCGGCCGAACGCTTCGACGCGACGAACTCCTGCCGCTCACCAATAATACGCCGCATCCTTTTCTCGATATCGGCGAAATCATCGCTCGTCAGCGGCGTTTCAAACATGAAATCGTAGTAACACCCGTTATCGATCGGAGGACCGAAGGCGAGTTTCGAACCGGGCCGAAGCTCAAGCACCGCTTGAGCGAGCACGTGAGCGAGGGAGTGACGTATCTTGTAGAGATTATCGGCTTCTTGTTTCATGTCGGTCCCACTGGAGCCGCTTGCTGCTGGGCTCTTCAATCTGAGTTTTATCTGCGCGCCCCTCGAGAGGGTCTCGAAAAGGGGCGACCAGGCGAAATTTTTGGTAAATTCGGCCCGTTAAGGCACCAGGATATCGAGGAAAAGGGGAAACTTCAACCAGGGGATGACGGCTGTTTTTCGTCAGTTTTCCGGTGCTATCTCGACATTGGCGCGAGGGACCACCACCCGACGCCCATCTTGGAGCTGGGCGACAAGAACGCGCGCGAAGGCGCCGGTGTCTATTCGGGCAGCTTCCCGGGGCAGCTCAACCACGGTACCCCGGAGACCAAAATACGGCACTCGAATGAGTCGAATCGGGGCACCGACGACTAAGCCACGCAATGTAGCATCGACATCCTCGTCGCCCCCCTCGCCGTGCGGAACGAGGATCTCCGGTCGGAGCGCTCCGGCGCGAACCTGGGTGGCTCCATTGATCGAGGCCCGTCGACCGGCAAACTCGGTTAAAAGGCTCCGGGTGCGCTCCGCCATCGGCATGGTTCCAAATCCTTCGGTAACAATCACACTCATCGACACCGCTTCGTCTCCGGTGAGCGCGATCCCGAGATCGTAGCCGAGATACTCTGCCAGGGCGCGGTCATCGATCGATCCAACGATCATTCCAACGACTCCGCGCGCCGCTGCAGCACGTAACGCCGCACCGCTCGGACAAGTGCCACCAATAACGATCGTTCCAGGCGCAAGACCCGCCACGTGCTCTTCGGAGATCAGCTCATGCGGCGGAATCGGAAGAGCCGCTAAGGTGCCTACCCGCTCCCCGCCGACTCCAAAGATGCCCTGAATAATCGCACCGCGCGTCTCGAGAGTAACTCCTTTACCAGGAACGACATCGACGACGGTGCCGTCGATATAGGCGTTCAACTCAAGCCGCTTCGAGGGCAAACGCAATCCAATGTGACCCGTGCGTGCCGTGACGAAATCAACAACTCCATCTGCCGGCGCGATAAAAGTTGATCGAAAAAGTCCGAAAAGCCCCGCATGCTCACACACGACCTGCCCTGCGGCGATTGACTGCCCGACAGAAACCCGCAGTCCCCGCTCGACCTCACTCGGATCAATTCCCAGCTTCTCCGGGACTCGAAGCATGAGGACCTCTCCGGCCTGGTCAGCATACGCCACAATATCACCAGCCCTCACCCGATCGCCGACGCCGACCGTCACCGTGCCTGGAATGGAGAGTTCGCGGACCTTACGGATAGTCGCAATACGCTTTGCTTGTAATCCCGGAGAAAAAAGCTGTCCCATAATCGCCGCTATCCCTCCGAAAGGCCGAGCTGTTGCTCAATGTCGCGTTGTTGTCGGGCTTGCGTTGCCGGATCCTCGGCCATGATGAGCGGACGGTTACGCCCGTCAAGAATAACACCACATTGACCAACCTCGACCTCGCGCTCCCAAGCAAGCCCCGGACCTGCACCGACATCGATAGCGGTGTGCAACGGCTCGATCCGCAGATCCCCCCGCTGCCCCGCGATATCACGAATGACCGTGACACGATCTTTGAGGACTCGACCGACCACGGCCCCCCGAAAAGTCACGGTCGCGAGCTCACTCGGGATTCGCACCCGCCGGGAGAAAACGGGGGCGATCGCATGGGCGACATTGACGATACAATCGTGCTGGAAAATCTCATCCGCTGCTTCGGGATGGACCGCCGAAAAAACACCGAGATGGGGCAACATGAAAATCGAATCAACGGTGAGCTGGGTCACCCCACAGAGCTCAAATCCGTCGAGCATCATCAGTGCGGCGCTCATGCGATCCGGCGCATGACTTATGACTCCTCCGGAGCCGATCACAACGTCGAGCGCCATCATATTAACCAATTCGTAACGGGAGCCCTCTTGATTAAAGATATCGGCGATACCCCGACGCCGCTGCATGCCGCTCAATCCCACGGCAAGAGAGCGGTGATGCTCCAGGGACAGACGCAGCGCCTCGCGACAGACAGCCTGCTCCAGGCGCAAATCCGGCAAGGTCTGAGGGATTGAGGTCGGCCGAATCATCTTATTGCGAAGACGGTCACGTAGCTCACTATCTTCAATCGGCTCAGCGAGCCAACGCCGAATCGCGGGAACACCGGCCTCGATAAGCACGTTTGCTACCGAATAGCTCATCCCCAAGTTGGCACTCACGGTGCGATTAAATATCGGGGTGCCAGAGCGGTCGCGAAAGACGCTAAACACGTCGGTCGTTGCACCGCCGATATCAACACACAGTACATTTTTACGCTGACGCGCGGCGAACCGCTCGACCATCAACCCAACCGCTGCGGGCGTCGGCATGACCGGTACGGGGGACCATCCCAAGAGGGTGCCGTACCCCGGGGAGTGGCTCATGACGTGAGTGAGAAAGAACTCATGGATCGCCTCCCGCGCCGGAGCGAGATTCTCGGCTTCAAGAGTTGGCCTCACGTTCGCCACGACGGAAAGCTGGGCAAATCGCTCGAGTATCTCCCGAACCTCGTCGACCGCATCGCAATTGCCAGCATAGATAATCGGCAGCTTCAATGTCTCGCCGAAACGGGGGCGCGGAGAGGCCGCAAGGAGCATCTCGGCGACCTCGACGACATGGGTACGCGACCCACCGTCGACTCCGCCGGTGAGAAGCACGATGTCCGGCCGAAGATGGCGTATCCGTTCAATTCGCTCGTAGTCCTCTCGACCATCATCGGCAGAGATCGCATCCATGACGATCGCCCCTGCCCCTAAAGCAGCCCGCTCTGCAGATTCGGTGGTCATCTCTTTCACCACACCCGCCACGAGCATCTGGAGTCCCCCTCCGGCTGAACTCGTCGAAAGATAGAGGTCGATCCCTTCCCGCGGCTCCGCCGCCGTCATCAAGAACGGTGCCCCCGCATCACCCGATAAAATCGTTCGCCCCGAGAGCTCCTGCACCTCGGTAAAAGCATTCAGGGCGCCGACGGTAACATCGGCGACGGGTGACTCAACGGTCGTCGGAGCTTCCCCGCGACACGTTTGGCGCCAACCCATTTCGGTCCGCTCGAACAGCAGCGCTTTGGTAGTGGTTGAACCGCAATCGGTAACCAAGACGGTACGAAGGGTGGCCGGATCTGTCTTCATTGCCTAAATCCACAAACTCCGCAGCGCTCCCCACCAGTCGTGAAGGAGAAACTGTACCCGCTCAACGAGTAACGCCATACGCGCCATGACAGTTGAGCCGAAAAAGGCCCCAAAACAGACCATCATCAGCCATCGCCCCGAAGCGGAGAGCCCGCGCGCGAGACGACCTTCACCCCGAAAAGAAAAGAAGAAATAATACATCACCGCAACTAAGGTGAAGATAAAGACGATATTCTCGAAACTTCCCCACCAATCGATACCACCCGGACCGACGACAACGAGCGGCTTAAAGCTACCCACGATCTGAGGCATCATCTCATTGTAGAAACCCTTCAGAGCGATTCCACCACTCATACCGAGGGAAAAGCCGATGACCAGTTTGGCGAGCCATCCATGCTTCTTTGAATAGATAAAATAATACAGTAATCCAAACGCCATCGGGACGAGATAGAGCAGATATCCAGGGTTATAAGGTGCCGACGTCGTCCCATCGGGGAAGACGACGATGGAATGACCGACCATGGGAGAGAGGATGCGCGGCCACAAAAAATTTTTGAAGGTCAAAATGACCCCGAACCCCGCCGCGATACCGATGTATACATGCTCAAAGAAACGATAAAACGGATTCTCTTTCACGAGAAAGCTAAAAATCGCCAGGGTAGCGAAACCACCGACAAGGACGGTGAGAACAGCTGGATCAACTGACAACATCACCGTCCCTCCTCACGCCGCCCCCGAAACACCATGCCAAGATTCCCCAGGAGGATGAAAACAATGATGATAAGGTGGGCGACTCCGAGACCGGTGTTAATCGCACCCGAGCTATCGGCTTTGCGCCCAGGGTGCGCACGCTGAAGCATCTCGGAGTACCAGGCCGCTCCGGCGATTCCCTCAAGCAGACCGGTTAACTGCCCCGAATCGAGATAAATGAACGCCTCGGGGATCGTGATCGAGGTACAACCGTGGGTAAAAATCGGGCGATACTCCTTTGTTTGAAAAAACTGGATGTATAAGTCGAACATCCCCAGGAGGCCGGTGAATTGTCCCAGGAGCGCCACGCTCTCAAATCCCCCCACGCCTTGGGCTATCGGGAGGGTCGTAATCGTATTTCCCCGCACATCCTTACCCAGGGCGGCCATAAAATTATCCGCCTTGGGAAGACTTTGAACAAAGAGATATCCGCCTGGCTGAAATCCGACGTTCACCCAGTCAACTCCGTAAGTCCACCGCTCACCGGGAAATTCAGCGGCTAGCCGATCAGCCACCCCCTCGGGAATCGAGGTAAGAAAAGGCTCCGCCTGGTTATAGAGTGAAAACAAAACGACCGGGATGCGGCGTCGGAAAAGATGCTCCAGCACCACTTCGGTTTGAGCACCGTTTTCGGCGATGAGGTTGGGACCGAAATCCATCGCCACCACCGCGATACGGCCAGGCTGACGCTCGATCGACTCAACCGCCGCATATAACTTCTCGGCGCTCTCAAGACGCGCCGGCGTGACCCGATACCCCCACGACAAGGGGAGGGCGAGGGACAGAAAAACCAAAAGATAGATCAGTCGGCGATCGATCGCGGAGATGTCGAATCTCATCTTTTCCCCCGCGAAAAACTCTCTGACTCAATAGAGAACCACACGCGAAAAGCGAGTATCAAACCGGCAACCGCGGCTCCGATCTTAATCGCGCGAAAAGCCGCGGTGCTCGGCACCGAAAGGAGCCACAGCCGGACCTCAGGAAAGCCCTCCCATAGCCAAATACCGAAGGGAATCTGTCCCAGCATAACCAAAAGCGCTGCCGTCATCATCAACGCGGACTCCGCACTACGCACCCGAAAAGCACGATATGCAGCGGCAGCGATGTAAAATCCCAGGAGCGAAAACATCGCCGACCCGAGGGCCACAAAAAGACCGTCATAGAGAAGCGAGTAGGTATCCTGGATCGTCGAACCCCGATACTCCTGCAGGAGGAGATCCCGTCGCACCGCACTGAGCGCGCTGAGCTTGGGGATAAGCGAGAGGATTCCCTCCGCTGTCGCACTCTCGGAGAGCTGCGCAATCTCTATCTGAGCGCCGCGAAGCAGCTCGGTATACTCTCGCACCGTTCGGAACCACAAGCTCTCGGGGTCGTTATTCTGACCAGGAGGACGGAGCCCCGCTGGATCAAGTGAGGGCCCGAGCTCAACAAAGCTCCGCGCGAGGAGCGCACTCCGCTCCCCGAGTGAGCGCACTCCAGGGGTAGCCGCGCGTTGATCGGATACAATCCGCTCTGCGAAATCACGGAGGTGCGAAATCTTTTCCACATCGGTCGTCATCCTCGCCGAGGCGCGCCAATCCAACGCCGTGACCACAAGCATGACGCACAACCCCAGCATGAGACCGCAGCTATTAAACCAGCCGGCCCGCCGGAAAACGATCTTGCCCCCATGGACATGGAGCAAATTGATTAAACCCAGCCCCACGGCCATCGCTCCGATAGCCACAAACCCATCCGAGATCTCCCGATCATAGGCATCGAGTCGAACCCCGAAAAGTGTGGCGGGCAGAACGAATTGGAGGAAAAAATACACCCCCCCCAGAAACGTAAAGAGCCTGATTAATTTCTGCCGATACGACATGTGCCCAAACGAACCCACGAAACTCCGCTGACGACCACTCACCATACCTCGTATAAAATGAAGTGGTCGATATTCGGAATAGCCAACTCTGGGAAAATCGAATTAATCGTCGCGATGACGACACCGAGGAGTATCAGGGCAAGAATCATGAGCTTGGCCCGATCTTGCCCGTAGAGACTGCCGAGCTGCACCTCCTCACGGGTGAGGTATGCTGACGCAGCGAAGAGCTCCTCCCCGATAAGGGTATAGTCACACGCGCAGATAAAGAAGGCGACCTGCTCCGGACTCACACTCGCGGCGACCTGCATCGCCCCAACCTGCTGTCCCGCCTCCGCAAGAACGAGCGATTCGGCCGCGAATGAGCCGAAGAGAAACGCCGTCGCCACCCGCTCTCGCTGCACAAGACCGATGTACCCAGCGGCGAAGGCGAACTGCTCGTCCGACAGGAACGTAATCGTTCCCGGGTCAAACGCGGCTCCCCGCCCCTCAGCTCGATAGGCATCGCGCACTACATCTTCGGTAATCGCCATGACCTCAGGATTATTCTGCGGCAGAAGAAGCTTCGTCTTATACCGAGCAACTTTCCGCGCGACGTAGTAGACCACCCCTAAGCAGGCATAGAGCACCGGACCTACCGCGGCGAGACCCGTCGAAAAAACCACCGGTCGTCCGAGCTCAGCCGAACGGCCGATTGCTTCGTCGATGGCATCGACACCGGGAATACGGCGTACGTACATGTCGGGGCGATGGCGCGCCTGGCGAATAAAATAGAGCACCGGCACGACCATGCCGAGGGTCAATACCAAAATTCCAAGCGTGGCGTGTTCAACCCCCATGGGGATTACTCCGTGCCGTCATTTCGAGGCGAGTCAGGACGTACTCTACATGAGCTCGAGATTCCAACAGTTTTAACACAGTCGCCGCCCGCTCGGAACCAAGAAGACACCGCGTCAGCGGATCAAACGCCTCAGCAACAAGGTGTCCGATACCGGTGAGAGGTTTGTGTAACTCCAAAAGAAAAATAGCCGGAACCGTCAGACCTCGCCGCACGATGCCGTCAGCAAATGAATCGAGCTCGCGGAGCTCAAGGTTCGGCTGCGTTTCGGTCACTCAGCATTCTCCGCGGATGTAGAGTTTGATGGCGCGGGTCGTGGAGCGCGCTTTAATCGCTCAAGTTCACTCGTGAGACCCGCCAAATCCTCTTGCCGGGTCGCTTCAATAAGAGCGAGCTTCCTCTGCAAGTCCGCCTCAGCTGCGGAACGGCGGCGAATCTCGGTGAGTTCGACCGCATGACTTACTTGGGTAATCTCGGAAAGCTGTTTGACGAGCTGTGCCTCTCGTCCCACCTGATTCGCCGGTGCGGGCCGTGTCTTCGCGAGCTTCACGAAACGAGTTAGATTTTCAATATCACGCTCGACGTTGGCTAAATCGCTTTTGGCTCGATCAAGCTCCTCTCGCTTATCGATAATTCGCCCAAAATCACCGAGAATCTCTGCGTCGGAGCGCAGTCGCTTCAGGCTCTCCTCTTGTGCTTGTACCTGCATCCGCCAACTTCCGAGAACCGCTTTATGCTGAAGAAGCTCCTCGCGTATCGTATCGACCGAGACCTCCCTTTGGCTGGCGTCATGAAGATTCACCCTGACGGGCGCCACGAACTCGAGCCGACTGCCGGTACCAAGAAAAACCGCGCTATAGGTCAGATGAGGGATCTCGTCCGGAATCTGGATTCGGGCGACTGCACCCACGACAGAGTTCAGGGCATCATCCCCGTTTTTTCCCCCAAGCTGCACAAGGGTTGCAGCCACCCTGACTACTCGAACGTCGCTGAAACTGACGAGGAAGAATGCTTCAGTCGGGGGAAAGGCCAGGCGACGGACCTGATCGATAAAAATTTCGGTGGCCTCAGCTCTCACTGCCACGGCACAGGATAGCGCGAAAGACACAGCGACAGAGATAATACCGCTCACAAACCCACGGCCGATGCGCCTCATGAATCCTCCTGTGCGGGACCGCTTTGGGGCGCGGTCGTTCCCCGCTGAAGCTTTTGGATCTCGCGCTTTACTCGAGCGACCGCCTCAGCTCGAGCCACAGCGCGTTCAATCTCACTTTGCGTTGAGACAACATCCCCCCGCAGCATCGAGTCGATCCACCGCCCCTCGCGCTCGAGAGACTCGCGCGCGAGAGACACTAACCGTCCCATCCCGGTAAAGCGCTGCGCCAAATCAAGCTGTGCCTCAAGTTTCCGTGCCTCCTCTTGGCGCTGCTTCAGCTCGAGCTGCGCCTCGCGAAGCTGCTCTTTAACCTTGAGAAACTTCTCATCAGCACTCGAACGAAGACGGGTACCTTCAGAGATAAACGCGGAAAGCTTATCGATCTCTGCTTTCTGAGCGGGAACCTGCTTCTCCAAACCAGCTATCTGCTCACGCACTTCGAGGAGCTCGTAGCGCAGCGAAAGCCATAGGGTCAACTCCCGCTCATCTCGCTGGGCCACGGGAGCCATATCGTCGATCTTCGCCAGCTGCCACGAGCCCTCCCGACCGGTGTCGCTGTTCACCGCTCTACCGACATACTCTCCCGGACCAGCCCGCGTTCCAATGAGACTCAACGTGCCATCAGGACCATTAATGGTGAGGGGGAGTATCCATTCATCTCCGCCGGATCGACCGCTGCGGGTCACCACGGAGACGACTTGCGGCAACCACCCTGCTCGCACCACCACCCCGATCATCTCATCACTGCCGGGCTGGCGCTCAATATAAAAGCGACTCGGCGAGCCATCAACCGAGGCAAAGATCCCCTCGATGGTTCCGTAATAGCTCGCCGGCTCGATCGCCGGAAATCGCTTCTTCATCTCGATCCACAAGAGGAGGCTCACCCCCAGTAGCAAGAGGAGCGCGCCACTCGCAACCACATGGGGAAGTGTTCGACTGGTGACGAGACCACCCAGCGCCTGAAGAGCACGCTCCAGCCCTCTGCGCGCCCCCTTATTCGGAAATTCTTTTACCGTCCCCATGGTGCCTCGCCATCGCGCACTCCGACTGAAAAATTCCTTCGGTCGAAGTACTGACCCGACAGGCTACCGCCCCCTCCCTCTTCGGTAAAGTCCTATCACTGCGAAGACTATGCCTGAGACCGCCGGCAGATCGTGACGCCTCCTCCAAAAAACATGCCTTGGAACCCTGCCGGGGAGCTGCTTCGACTGATTGAAACAAAAAAAGGGGGGGCAGATGCCCCCCCTTCTCAAACTACATGCATCGAAATTACCGTAGCGACCCAGACAAAATATCCCCTACGACGAAAGCGAAACTCGGCGAATCTGCGACGTTAACCTTTTCGCGAGCGCTCGCCGGCCAAAGAGGCCTCCTCTGCTCTCGCTCCGCTGCCTTCCTTGCATTTTTGCCAAGCTCCACCTTCTCGCGACGGGTCTATTCGGGGAGGTGCCCTTAAAACGTCGCCGATAGCTGGACGAGCCAACGATTGGTCGTCAGGTCCTCCCCAGCGACCGCATCCTCAGCCAGACGCACGTAGTTCAATTGCGCCTTCAGATGGTGCTTCCACCAATAGTAGTTTAAGCCGACCGTAACCTCATCGAGGCTATCGTTGCCCGAGCAGTCACCACCCGCAGCTCCGTTATCACAGTCGAGGTAGCTATATCGGGCCGCAACCTCCATGGTCTTCGGGTCAAAGAAGTAGCCGACCTGGGCGTAGAAACCCGAGGGATCCGACTCTACATCCACATCGTCTGCTTCAGCGTTATTATTAAAGAGCTCGGCATGGACGCTCCAACCGAGGTATTTCATGTTCGCATCAACAGCCACAATGTTTTGAGTTACCCCCTCAAGTGCGCCACCGATCTCATTCTTGGAGTCGGCGAACCCATAGGAAGCTCCGAAGGAGAGCGCCATCTCTTCGCTCCAATCGACATCCCCCTCTTCATAGGCATTTATCTTGGCGAGAGGATTCCACCGGAGTGACACGATCCCAGTGTGGTTCGTATCAACTCCCGACTTATTCGGGCCAGACTCACCGTCGCTCTCTCCGTTAAAAATACCGGCGGTCATCACGAGCTCGTCGCCCATAAGCTTCGAGGTCGCCATGGCCCCGTTTTGACGATCGAGGGTGAAGTAATCACTCACCACCGACCGATCCGCGAACTGCAGCGCGGTATCCGAGTTGAGGTGTTGCCGCCCGAGATTCGTCTTAAATTGGCCGAGCCGCACCCCTGCCCAATCACAGGCGTTCCACTCAAGATAGCCATCCTTCATGTTGGCTGAGGCAGCGCCATCGGAGCCTTTACCCCCGACGAAATCTCCCTCTAACTTATAGGCGAACTCCTCGTTGAGCGCCGTGCCAGAGACGATGAGTCGTGCGCGTTTGACCGAGAAACTCGAGGTATTCACCTTGCCGGAATCGGCGTCGTTATCGGTAAAAGTGTAGCGTGTCTGGAGAAACGAGGTGATACCCACCGTAAAGCCACTATCAGGAAACTCGATTCGGGTACCCTTCTTCCAGTAGATCTTCGAAGCACCCGCTGCGTGGGCCGCAGTGGCCTCCCCGCGCGAAAGCACCCCCTTTTCGACCAAGAGGTCCTCCAACGTCGTGGCTTGCCCCACTGCGGGGAAAAGGCAGGCTAACGCCGCAATCACCGATAGTCGCCGCATAAATTTATTCCTTATCGTGTCATGACATTGACCGGAGACAAGTTCACTCGCCCGGAGATGACATTTCTTATCACCGCTGCGCTCATGATCATCACTCGAACGCAACTACCACATAGCGATCGAGGCGCTCCGTTGGTGAAGTTCTAGAGCGCCCTCACCGCTGAGTCAAAGCTATTTGTGTTAGAATTCCGTAACATTGCTCTTGAAGCTCTGCCCGGCGAAGCCCCTACGTTTTGACTGCGGCCTTGCCTACGGTCAAGGCCGAGGGAATTTCGCGCGGAGCACAAACCTACAAAGCGACGGGCTCGGGACAACGAATGATTCGAGCCGGCGCCCCCGCGACCACAGCTCCGGGTGGAACATCATCACGTACCAACGAGTGGGCTCCCACGATCGCTCCGGCGCCGATAGTCACCCCATCCAGAATCGTGGAATGTGCCCCGATCCACGCGTGGGCCCCGATGTTCACCCCCCCACGGTTTTCCATCTCCCGAGCGATAAGGGGAGTAGCCGCATCGCCGCTTTGATGATTCCCCGGGCCGATATAACAATACGCGGCAACGAGAACGCTTTCCCCAATAACAACCTTCGATTGGGTTGCGACACGGCAATACGACCCGATATTCGCTCCGGCACCGATGGAGATTACTCCCCCTTTGGCAGCCACGGTGGTGAAGCGCCCGATACTCACGTGATCACTGAGCGTCAGCTGGCCCTCGACACCCCGAACATCAAGCACCGCATAGTCATCAACCATGACTCGCCGACCGAGGGAAATACGGCGGGGATTCCGAATGACAGCACCACGCCCAAACGCCGGCCGGGCCCCACTGGCACCCAGCAGCGTCGGATACAACAGGCTCCGTAACGCGAATCCAGGTAAGCCTGGAAGATTCGCGCTGAGACAGCTCACCGTCTCATACCAAAGGAAAAACGGCAGCGAAGCCTGACCCACTGCCAGCTCACGATATACCGCCAGCGCCGAGTTCTTCTCGCCCGACAGAAAAGCCTGCTGCGGAGTCATCGCCGGCTTCATAGGCCTCGCCGGGCAGCCCTTAGCAGGGCGATAATCGTGAGGGCGTCCTTGACCTCCCCCCTATCGACCATAGTCAAGGCCTCCGCAAATGGCACCCGCCGCAATTGGAGCTGTTCGGTCTCATCCGGGGCGCGCTCCACTTCACGGAGACCCCGAGCAATGTATAAATGCGCGACTTCGGAGGAGAAACAGTTGCTCAGATGCACTGGCCCACCGAGGACATCCCACTCAGCCGCTTCGAGGCCAGCTTCTTCGCGAAGCTCTCGCCTTATCGCAAGTGCAGGATCCTCCCCGGGCTCAGCGCCCCCTTCAACGATCTCCCACGAATACTCCTCGGTCGGATACCGATATTGCCCCACGAGTTGAACATATCCCCGGTCATCCAGCGCCACCACTCCAGTGGCTATCCGTGCCTCAACAACTCCGTAGATACCCGGCGTCCCGGAGGGCGTAATAACCCGATCCTCGCGGACACGAATCCACGGATTCTCGTAGACGAGCCGAGTGCCCTCGGTCCTCCACGGATTAGCCTCTTTGTCGGTCAACTGCTCCATCTTGAAAGATCCTACCTTTTCTCCTCAGCGATAGCCTTCGTTTGGAAGGCGCTCCAAACCGGCAGTCGCCCCTCGAACATCCCGCTCTCCGAGCTATCAACGATGCACGCCCCGCCGATAACCGTTCCGCCTCCGGCGATGACCGCGGCACGCGCGCCAGACAATCGGTCGTCTCCTGTAAACATATCGTCGACGATAAGCACCCGCCGACCAGACACAGATGGTCCGTGAATCGCCCCATCATGTTGAAGGATCGCAACGGGATGACCACCTGCCACCGCGGCAGCGAAGACGATACCTTGATAAGCGACTCCGAGGACAACATCGAAAGTTCCCTCGGGGAGGTCTCCGATCGCTTCTGCAGCCATTCGGGCGAGATCATTTGGAGAAAGCGCCGCAAGATTGTAGCGAACCCCGGCCGCCGAGCGGAGCGTGATTTTCTCAATAATCGCTTTGGTAGTTTCATCCATAGTGGGCAGCCTACCACAAACCGCGCGGTGGCAGAATAGTTGTCACGGCGTCGAAAACGCAGCGCTTTAAGCCTCCAGCCGCATCGCCACATCGCTTCAATCAGCGCCCACGCTTCGGGCAGACTTCGGCCGGGACTTCGGCGAACTCAGTCGAGTCGAACCTGAGGCGTGCGCTCATCCGAGAGCCCCACGACGCTGGAACCAACATGAAAATCCCCTCGGGAAAGGAACACGACCCACAGCGACAGATGATGCAGTAGATCGGCCTCTCCTCAAGGACCTATGAGCCCAGATCCACTTGCAGTTTTGAAGTATTTGGATCGACGCCACCACTCATCTGTTGCCCGTCCTCGAAAAGCTTGATGCGCAAACGGAGGTTATTCGCACTGTCGGCATTGTGTAGCGCCTCCTCTAGTGAGATCCGGCCGCCGCGATAAAGCTCGAAAAGCGAGTGATCAAACGTGGCCATACCAACAGGAGCTCCCTTCTCCATCGCTTCCTTCAAATCCGCGGTTTGACCTTTGTGAATGAGGTCTTTGACTCGCGGGCTATCGAGCAACATTTCAAACGCTGCGACCCGACCGCCATCGACCGTCGGCAAAAGCCGTTGGCTCACGATCGCGCGAAGATTGAGGCTGAGCTGCATGTATATCTGTGGATGCCGTTCCGCTGGGAAGAAATTAAGGATTCGTTCCATCGCCTGATCGGCGTTATTGCTGTGCAGCGTCGCCAAACAGAGATGACCGGTCTCGGCGAAGGCAATCGCCGCCTCCATCGTCTCCGCGTCTCGAATTTCACCCACAAGGATAACATCAGGAGCCTGACGCAGAGCGTTCTTGAGCCCAATCTGAAAGCTACTCGTATCGATCCCCACCTCGCGCTGAGTGACGATCGATTTTTTATGCGCATGCATAAATTCGATCGGATCTTCAATCGTAATAATATGACCAGGACTCTGCTCGTTGCGGTAATCGATCAGCGCGGCAAGAGTCGTGGATTTTCCCGCGCCGGTCGCTCCGACAACAAGGACCAACCCTCGCTTCGTGAGGGCGATATCCTTCAGAATCGGCGGAAGCGCCAGATCGTCGATGCTGCGAATATTCGAGCGAATCTGTCGAATGACAAGCCCGACACAGGTGCGCTGCCGGAAGATATTCACCCGAAAACGACCGAGCGCGGGGAAGTAGAGAGCAAGATTCTGTTCGTGTTTCTCTTGGAACTCCCGTTGCTGTTTGTCATTCATGAAGCTATTGGCAAGACCCTCCGTATCGGCAGACTGCAGACACCGATTACCCGCCGGGCGCACGACGCCATTAATCCGGTACATCGGTGGGCTATCGACGGTGATGTACAGATCGGAGGCATCGTGTTCGATCATCACTGCCAGAAGTTTGGACAGATCGAGCATAGTGGGTCCTTATCGTCTCGACATGCCTTAACGTCCCTGGCGACCTGGAGCCGCGAGACTTTGATCGGCTTCTCGAAACATCTCCGCGTTCCCCGATTTCTCAATCGCGGCCTGTCGGCTAATCAACCCGCGCTGAACTAGATCATGGAGATGCATCTCCAACGTTTGCATTCCAACGTTCTGCGAAGTTTGAATGACTCCCGGCAACTGATGAATCTTCCCTTCGCGAATGAGATTTTTCACCGCCGTAGTCCCGATCATGATCTCGAGTGCTGCCACCCGCCCGCCACCGGTCTTTTTGCAAAGGGTTTGGGTAATGACAGCCTGGAGGGACTCGGCAAACATCGCCCGCACCTGAGCTTGTTGATTCGGCGGAAACACATCGATGACTCGATCGACTGTTTTCGGAGCACTCGAGGTGTGTAAGGTGCCGAAGACCAGATGGCCTGTCTCAGCAGCGGTCAGGGCTAATTGAATTGTTTCAAGATCCCGCAGCTCACCCACAAGCACGATATCGGGATCTTCTCGCAGCGCTGCGCGGAGCGCGTTATTAAAAGACTGGGTGTGTGGACCGACCTCGCGCTGATTCACGAGACATTTTTTAGAGCGATGCACGAATTCAATCGGATCCTCGATAGTGAGGATATGGCCCTCTAACTCTGAATTGATGAGGTCGATCATCCCGGCGAGCGTCGTCGATTTTCCCGAGCCAGTCGGGCCGGTAACTAACACCAACCCCTTCTCCCGACGGGAGATATCTGCGAGTATCGCGGGCATACCCAGCTCCTCAAGGCTCAGGATTGTGGTGGGGATTTTTCGAAAGACCGCTCCAACGCCCCGATTTTGTCGAAATACGTTCACTCGAAAACGGGCGAGCTCACCAAGTTGCATCGAAAAGTCGAGTTCGCTCCGTTCCTCGAAGGTCCGACGTTGATTATCTCCCATGACGTCGTAGACCATCTTGACGGTCTCTTCCGGTGACAACGCCGGCACCTTAATTCGCTTCATGTCGCCATGCACCCGTAGCATCGGCGGTTCCCCCGCGCTGATGTGGAGGTCGGAAGCCTCTTGCTGGTGTGAAAATTGAAGTAACTGCGTGATGTCCATAGTTGAAGCACAAAGCTATTCACGAACTCACGCGCCCCCCACGATGGGTGCGAATTGGCACGGGAGATTCGGGGGAAGGGAACCTCTCCGGAACGAACGCGCCGAGTCGCCCGAGAGCCCTCCTTTACTTATCGGCATCCTCGCTGAAGAGATAAACACCGAAGCCGCCATCCCACTCGACCGAAGCGCGAAGATAGCGAATAAAACCAGGCTGTTATCAAAACGGAGGAGAAAATTATGGGTCACCGCACGGACGAACTTTTGACTACCGGCGGAAGAGCTGTCGCCTTAGGGGTTTGTGTCAAAGCCGCTCGCGACCCGACTAAAAGATTCGGACATACGACGCCCCACCACCTGCATCGCTCCAACGCAGACCAGCGCCACAAAGCCCACCAGAATAACGTACTCAAGGAGTGTCGAGCCGCGCGAACGACCGGGCGAGAGCGCCTCAAAGCCCCGATCTTGTGGAGTGATATCTCCCTTGTATCGCACCATAAAGTCCTGACCTTAATCGGTCTCCCACTTCGAATCGCTCAGCGAGCACACGGCTGCACGGGAAGCCTTTTGCGGGGAACGGCCGGCCCGACAACGACCGCCCCCTTTCCTGGTTCTGAAGCTCTTTTAGTCACACCAGTCTTTTAGTCAGACAGGTCTTTTAGTTAGAAAGGTCTTTTAGTTAGAAAGACTGACGCAGCCAGAACTCTTCGCTATAGTTAACTAGAAGACCGAACCTCTCCTCCACTTGTCGCCGTGGGGCTCATTCGGAGAGATCGTGAAGCGAGTATAATGAGAAACGAGATCGAACGCTATGTAGGATTATTCGGCGCTGCGCGGGCGTGGCTCCTTGCCCGCTTCGTGCGCGATCGGCGCTGCGTCGTGATCCTCTGTAAGGATCGAGCAGCTGGAGAGGATCTCGTTCACGACCTCAAATTCTTTCTTGGCGGTGCCGAGATAAAGCAACTCGCAGCGTGGGATACCCTCCCCTTTGAGACGGTATCCCCCCAAACCGAGGTTTCAGCCCAGCGCATCGAAACCCTTCTCTCGCTTGAGATGCCCACACCAAAGATAATTGTGGCACCGGCCGAGGCTCTGATCCAGCGAATCGTGCCCCGCGCAGCGCTCCAACAGCTCCGTTTTGAGCTGACGCTCGGCCAACTCGGCACGGTGGCAGAACTCGGGCCACGCTTTCGACAAGCCGGATATCAAGAGGTCTCCCTTGTCGAGAATCTCGGTGATCTCGCCATACGCGGGCAAGTCATCGACTTCTTCCCCGCGACATCCCCCCTCCCCGTCCGGATTGAGTTTCACGGGGCGGAAATCCAAGCTCTGCGGCTTTTCGAGCCGGAATCACAGCGCTCCACCGACTCGCTCGATCGTATTACCGTCCTTCCGGTGCGGGAGCTACCGCCCCGTTTGACGGGTGCCGCCCTGCATTCCGCAACCGATCGGCTTAAAACTCGGGGGAAAAAACTCGAAACACCACCACGGGAGATCGCTCGGGCGATGAGCGCTCTCCGCACGGGGACTGACTATCCCGCACTCGAGCTTATCGAAGCGATCGGCAGCCCCGGTTATGAAACCTTCTTTGACTACCTTCCGACGGAAAGCTCTGTCATCGTTTGCGACGAGCTCGGAATTCGCCAGGCCCTCGACGAATACTACGAACTGGTCGAGGAGCGGGGCAAGAGAATGGCCGCCGAGCACTACCTCGTGCCGACTATCGAGACCCTTTACCTCACGCCAGCTGAAGTGCGTGCCCACATCTCTCCCCGCACGAGCGCGATCATCGATCAGCTTGAGCTTCTTGATGATAGCGGCGAGGGCATCGACAGTCGCCCCCCCACTTCGATTCAATCCTTCTCTTTAACCGAACTCACCACTCGCCTCAAATCAAAAGCCGGCTCGGGCAAAGCGTTACTCCCCCTCCGCGAGAAATTGGTGACGTGGATCGACCACGGATTTTCGATTGCGTTTGTCGTGGGCTCACCACACCGGGCCGAACGGCTGCAAAAGCTTCTTCTCGATATCGGGATCGAAGCCGTCCCGACAAAGCTCGGCGGGCTCGAATGGATCGACTCCCCCCACCGCACCCGAGTTTCGATCATTGAGGGCACCCTCTCAGCGGGCTTTCAGCTCCCGCGTGAGCAACTCGTCTTCATCGCCGAGAGCGAGATATTCAGCGAGCGGTCGCACCGGCGCGCGAAGTCGCGAACCCTCAGCATCAAAAAGATCATGGGGACACTCGCCCAACTCGCTGAAGGTGACTTCATCGTCCATACCGATTACGGAATCGGGGTCTACCATGGGCTGAAACACCTTAATATAGAGGGCGCCGAAAGTGACTTTCTCCATATCGAGTATGCTGACAGCAAACTCTATCTCCCCGTTCAAAATATCGGGAAGATCCAAAAGTTTGTCGCCGCGGAGGGGCAACGCCCGGTCCTCGACAAACTTGGATCAACCCGTTGGGTCAAGACACGCCAGAAGGTCCGCGAATCGGTCGTCGCTCTCGCTGGTGATTTGATCAAACTCTATGCCCAACGCAGTGTTGCCAAAGGATGGCGCTACGAACCGTTCGGTGCTGAGGATGAACGGTTTGCCGACGGCTTTGCTTTTGAAGAGACCCCCGACCAAGAAGCGGCGATTCAAGATACGGTTCGAGATATGGCGAGTGAGCGCCCGATGGATCGACTCGTCTGCGGAGACGTGGGATTCGGCAAAACAGAGGTAGCGCTCCGGGCTGGCTTTAAAGCGGTGCAACACGCCCGGCAGGTGGCGGTGCTCGTTCCCACCACGATCTTAGTCGAGCAGCATCGCCGCGCATTTGCGGAGCGCCTCATGGGGTACGATGCTCGCGTTGGCGCGGTGAGCCGTTTTTACTCTCCCGCCGAAAATCGCGCGACTCTCGACCAATTAGCATGGGGCGAGATCGATATTATTGTGGGAACTCACCGGCTCCTCCAACGGGACGTCGTCTTTAAAGACCTCGGGCTCGTCATCATCGATGAGGAACACCGCTTTGGTGTCAAACAGAAGGAGCGACTCAAGCAGATGAAGAAGCAGGTGGATGTCTTGAGCCTCACCGCCACTCCGATCCCGCGCACACTCCACATGTCGCTCCTGGGTATTCGTGACATCAGCGTCATCACCACCCCACCGCACGATCGCAAAGTAGTGCGAACCTATACCGCGACTCACAACGACTCGATTATTCGGGACGCTATCGTGCGGGAATTACAAAGAGGCGGGCAGAGTTTTTTTGTTCATAATCGCATCGATAGCCTCCCTGTCGTCACCGCCCGACTGGCTGAGCTCATCCCTGAGGCGCGATTCGAGTTCGCCCACGGTCAGATGGAGGAGGGTAAGCTTGAAAAAATTATGCATCGCTTTATGCAACGTGAGTTCGACGTCCTCGTCACCACGACTATTATCGAATCGGGGCTCGACCTGCCGAATGTGAACACTATCGTCATCGACCGGGCCGATATGTTCGGATTAGCCCAGCTCTATCAACTCCGTGGTCGAGTGGGACGAAGCACCCGCCAAGCTTACGCTTATTTTCTTGTCCCCGGAGCGCGGAGTCTCGGCGCCGACGCGCAAAAGCGGCTCAAAGTGCTCCAATCGCTCGACGATCTCGGCATAGGATTTAATCTCGCCATTCGCGATCTCGAGATTAGAGGGGCGGGAAACCTTCTCGGGAAGGAACAGAGTGGGACCGTTCTCTCAGTTGGATTCGACCTGTATAGCAAGATCCTTAAAGAGGCGGTGCTCAACCTCAAAGGGGAAGAGCTCGCGATCGAAGAAGTCATCGACCCCGAGGTCAAACTCGGCATGCCGGCGTTTATCCCCGATGCCTATGTACCGGATGTCTCCGAGCGGCTCGTTCTCTACCAACGCCTCGCCGCCGTTCTTTCACGCCAAGAGGCGCTCGACCTCGGTGACGAGATTGAGGATCGCTTTGGGCCGATGGGACGCGAGACGCAAAATCTGATCGAACTCATGGCGTTTCGGTCGTTGCTTCGTACCTACGGAATCGTGACCGCCGAATTCGCTCACGGTAAGCTGCGGCTGGTGTTCTCTCCGCGAGCACCGATCGATGCAACGAAAATGCTCGCGCTCGTCAATCGCAACCCGGCACGGTATAAGTTTTCCAAAAACTTAACATTCACCATCGAGCTCAATGTCGTGGAGATCGATCAGCCGAGTCAGGTGCATGCCCTCACGGAAGAGGTCCTCGAACTTATCGCCGCCGAGCGCAGAGACGTGCCTCGGCCTCCACTGTCCCGCCCTTAGACCGATAAAGGCGCTTTTTTCACTGCCCCCTGGGGACTGACGGACTGTCGCCGAACCGCACCTTCTCGGCCGAACAGCGCACCGCGCGAAAACGGGGTGGCGTCTAGTTTGACGCTCGCAGCGATTCAGACGACGACCACAAGCTATTTTAGGCCGACTTTTCAACCACTTCACCCCTCCCCGATTCCTTGCCATCCCCCCACGACTTCAATAAGATACCGCCATGTTGGCACGTTATCGACTCATCATCCCGACCGCCCTTGCACGCACGCTCTCGGTCCTTATGCTCGTCCCGCTGCTCCATCCCGGTGACGCAGCGGCAACTCCCACCGAATTTGTCATCGACTCAGTGGTGGCGAGTGTTAACGATCAACCGATTACGCTCAGTGATGTTATGCGCCGCCTCGGCGGCCGGAAATCCCTGACCCTCCAGGAAATTGCGACCGATGTTGCTGCGCAGCGCGCGGTTGACGCCCTGGTGTTCGAGCGATTGATCGAGGCAGAAGCAGCCGCTCGGAAAATGACGGCGAGCGATGCTGAGGTTGATCGTTACGTCGGCGAAATCGCGAACCGGAACAATCTGTCTATCGAGGCATTTAAAGCTGCGCTCGCCGAAGAGAAACGTGACTTTGCGGAGTACCGACGTCAGATCAAGACCGACATCCTCCGTTCACGGATCACCGGCTCGCTCATGCAAGCGGGCGTGGCAGTGACGGAACGGGAG
Organism: Bdellovibrionota bacterium; assembly: GCA_044352465.1. GTDB lineage: Bacteria > Bdellovibrionota_C > UBA2361 > UBA2361 > UBA2361 > JBILDU01. The sequence continues at coordinate 4,668 of JBILDU010000024.1, read as the reverse complement.
GTGGAGCAGTTCTTAGCAGAGCACCCTGAATTCGCCCGCGCCGGTGCCAAACTGAAACTCCGCCAGATCGTCCTCTCGCCGTCGTCACGAAGTGAGGCAGCTGCGCGTGAGATACTTCAAAACGCCAAGACACGTATCCAAGGTGGCGAGGACTTTCGTGCAGTCGCCGCGGAGGTTTCGGAGGGTATTGATCGAACCGAGGGAGGATTACTTGGGGTGGTTGCCGAGAAGGACCTGAGCCCTGAGATATTCGACGCGGTGTTTTCGCTGAAGAGCGGCGAAGTATCGGAAATAACCCGAACAGCCCAGGGATGGCACCTTTTTTGGGTCGATGAGCGCTTTAGCGAGTCGGACACCGAGGAAAGCACTCGCCTCCTTGAGGACGTTCGGAAGACGCTCAAGGAGCAAAAAGCTCGCCAGAAGGTCGAGAGCTACTTTACCACCGAGCTGTACAAGGCTCACTCAGTGGATCGAAAGATTTAATTCCCTCGTCGGAGTGCGTTATGAAGATCGAACCCCATATTTTTCGCGAATACGACATCCGTGGTGTTGTTGGCGCTGACCTCAGCGAGGACTTTGCCTACCTTCTTGGCCGGGCTTACGGCACGCTGGCGCGAGAGAACCACCGCCAAAATATCGCGGTAGGTCACGATTGCCGTATAAGCTCCCCCGGGTACGCCCAAGCTCTTGCTCGCGGAATCGCGGACGAGGGACTCAACGTGCTGCATACGGGAATGGGCCCCACGCCACAGCTTTACTACACCATCTTTGCCCATAAATTAGGTGGAGGGATTCAGGTCACGGGAAGCCACAACCCGCCAGACATGAACGGGTTTAAGATCTGCCTCGGTGAATTGACCCTCTCTGGAGAGGGCATTCAAGACCTGTATCAACGAATGGTGAAGCTCAGCGGCATCAAGCCTGCCGCCACGCCGGGAACGATCAAACCTCTGGAGATTCAAGAGGAATACATCCAGGCGCTGATCGATAATTCGAAACCCCACATGGGTAACCGCAAGCTCAAAGTCGTCGTCGATGCCGGCAACGGCGTGGGCGGCATGGTCGGCCCGAAGGTACTACGAGGACTCGGACTCGAGGTTATTGAATTGTACTGTGAGCCGGACGGACGCTTCCCCAATCACCACCCCGACCCGACCGTCCTTGAAAACATCGAGGAACTCATCGCCACGGTTAAGAAAACGGGTGCAGACCTTGGTATCGGATGGGACGGCGATGCGGATCGCATCGGTGCCGTCGACGAACAGGGCAACGTGATATTCGGAGACATGCTGCTCCTTATCTACGGCCGTTCGATTCTCGAGAAAGTTCCCGGCGCAACTATTATCGGCGACGTGAAGTGCTCGGGGCGACTATTCTCCGATCTGGTCGCTCGCGGAGGCAACGCTATCATGTGGAAGACCGGACACTCGCTGATTAAGAATAAGCTCCGTGAGATCAAGGGCGAGCTCGGTGGCGAGATGAGCGGTCATATCTTTTTCAAGCACCGCTTTTTCGGGTTCGACGACGCGATCTACTCGAGCAGCCGGCTCGTGGAGATCCTCAGTCACACCGACAAAGCTGCGTCGCAACTCCTTGCCGATCTGCCGAAGGCGGTCTCGACCCCAGAGATACGGGTCGACTGCCCCGAAAACATGAAGTTTAAGATCCCTGAGAGGGCGAAGGAGCGTTTTAAAGACTACGAGGTGAACACCATCGACGGAGTCCGCATCAACTTTGAACACGGCTGGGGGCTTATCCGCGCCTCAAACACTCAGCCTGTGCTGGTCCTGCGGTTCGAGGCCGACTCAGCCGCTCGACTCGCGGAGTACCAAAATTTGGTGACGAGCGAAATAGAGTCTATAAAGTCGAGTCTCGTTGCTTAGGCCTTGGTTCGCAGCGGTGCGAACCAAGGTGCCGCCACAAGCGTTACGGCTCAGGCTTCTCCAGTGCGTCTTCGCTTACCTCAGCACGCGCCGCTGGGGGCAGCGCTATCGGAACGCTCAGCGCGCCCGTGGCCGACTGGAGCAACACGACCGGCAGATTCGTCGCTTCGATCATAATCCAGCCGGGGTTGTTCTCTTGAAAACTTGAAAGCAACCAAGAAAAATCAGGATCCCCTAGTTCATAGGGGTAGAGCGGTCGTCCCATAAAAACTCCTCCATGAGTTCGTAGCAAAGTAACCGGAGGCCTCTTCGTCTACGACTCACTAAGAAAAGGCTCGTTTGTCTCGTTTGGTAATCCTCCCGAGGATTACCACCGGGATGCTGCGCCACACTTCGCACCACCCGAAAACCACACATACGTCTCTAGTGAACTATTTCGACCGATGGACCGCCGGGCTTGAGCCCGGTCTTCATAGCGAGTTTTCTTAACCTACTCCCCCACCGCCAAGGGGAAGCTCCTTAAAGCAACCGCCTGATTACGCTACGCATTTTAAAATGCCAGGCTTTAAATCACTCTTTTTATCCCGGCCTACTCCTAGAAAGAGCGTTATTATGGTACACCCATCGTGGCGTTGGGTTAGGCCCCGATACAGCGCTTAATAGAGAGCAGCTGGCGCCCTCAATAGACGACGAATGACAAGCGACACTTCTGCACCGGCTCCACACACTCCGGTCATCTACTCACGAAATCAACACAACATCTCACGGTCGATGATCGATCCCGACGCGATTAAGATCATGTACCGACTGATTCACTACGGCTTCAAGGCTTTTCTCGTCGGGGGAGGAGTCCGAGACCTGTTGCTCAACAAGAAGCCGAAAGACTTTGACATCGCCACCGACGCCACCCCACGCCGCGTGAAAGCGATATTCAGTAATAGTCGCATTATTGGGCGCCGCTTCAAGCTCGTTCACGTGTTCTTTCGGGGGAGCAAAATCATCGAGGTAGCTACGTTTCGGGACGCGAGCGTTGACGAAACGGCCGAGGGAGAGTCGAGCGACGATCGCAAATCGATCGGAGATAATCGCTACGGCACTGAGGCGACCGATGCGCTCCGGCGCGACCTGACGATCAACGGTTTGTTTTACGACCTCTCGACGTTTTCGATTATCGACTACGTCGGCGGAGTACGGGATCTTCATGCCGGCATTGTTCGGATCATCGGCGATCCCGACGTCCGCTTTGCCGAGGATCCGGTGCGGCTCGTGCGAGTGGTACGCCATGCCGCTCGCAGCGGCTTTCAGATCGATCCAGCTTGCCGTGAGTCGATCCTACGAAATCATCACCTCATCACCACGAGCTCAACGATGCGGGTGTACGAGGAGCTTAAGAAAGATCTGGTCTGTGGCCATTTCTGTACGATCCTCCAACTTCTCCATGCGCACCAACTTCTGCAACACCTCCTCCCCGAGATCGAAGCGAACGACGGTCAGCTCTTAAAATACGGTAGCCGCTTCACTGAGTGCCTCCAACGGGCTGACGAGCTTGTGCACGCCGGCACCGCGCCATCACCGACAGCGGTATTGGCCCTCCTGGCTCTTTTCTCTTCCGGAGCAATCGCTCGGCCCGATCCTTACGCGCTCGATGATCCGCAAAATGCACCGACTGAGTTTATGAAAGGTTGCTTTACGAGGCTTGCGGTTCCCCGAAAAGAACGGGAAAGGGTGGAGCATCTTTTGAATATCTGGTTTGACCTTGGCAAACCACCTTACTCGCCCCAACGACTCGGGCGAGCGCTCCGCCGTGAGGGGGCTGAGGATCTTCAGCCCCTCCTGCTTATGCTCGGATATGCCCCCATCTCCAGCGATCTCATCGAGGCGGCCCAGGCGCTCCGCCCAGAGATCGACGAGGACGCCGACGACGAGTTCCCCCGCGGACGGGGACGCCGTCGGGGACGGCGCGGGGGCCGCAGCCGACGCGGCTCTTCCCCAGACGAAGCAACCGCAGGCAGCGAGACCGCGGAGCTCTCCCCCTTAGCGGAGGAGAACGAAACTCAAAAAAACCGCCGTCGTCGGCGCCGTCGCCGGGTGAGTCATGAGTAAAAGCTCTCTGCTTGCCCTCTACCGTGCAGCGGCATACGAGGCTACCCAGGGGCTCCGCCGCAACTGGCCGATCCTCATCGGCTCTATTGCTCTGGCGATTCTTATCATCGTTATCCGAAACACCTTCGGGAGTCTCGGCATCGCTGGGGGAATGCTGGTCGGGATGGCTCAGGTAGCTGTTCTATCACTCCACTATTCCTGGCTTGCTGCGACGGTGGAGCGGGAGAAGCTCTCGCTACGCTCGCTGCTCGGGTTCGATTACGGAATGTTCTTTACGGTCATCAGCGTTGCGTTCGTCTTTTTTATTATCCAATTCGTGGTAGGCTCACTCCTCCAAGGTATCGACAAAACTTTCCTACTCTTCTTAGGGCTTGGGCTCGCCTTCGTTTTCAACGCCATACCCGAAGTGATTATCGTCGAGCGAATCGAGAGCATGCCGGCGCTCGGGCGCGCCGCCGAGTTTACCCGCGACCACGCCTTAGCTTGGTTCCTCCCTCTGGTGTTCCTGCTTTTGCCAGCACTGATGCAAAGCTACGATGTCGTCCTCATCTCCCTCGCAAGCATCGACCCGCTCTCCCCAGCTCTCATCGTCCCTCTCCCAATCGCGGCGCTGCTCGGGGGAACTGTCACTCCGATCCTGACCCTGGCGCTCTCTATCGTTGTGGCGAATTGGTATATGCTG
>JBILDU010000095.1:0-11130 GCA_044352465.1 Bdellovibrionota bacterium | reverse complement strand
CTGTAGTGGACGATCCCCTCCTCACGGAGCCGTGCGAGCTTCTCAGGGGTCGGCCATTCGGTCCGCTCGGTCATGGTATCCCCCCGAGGAGGCCTGGTGCCGTCTCTCGGAGCACAAAAGCCGTGGCGAGATGAAAAAGAACCGCGGCCACCCCCACGACGATTAACGGCCGCAGAGCGCTCAAGGAGAGGTCAAGCGGGGCAACCCGAGACGCCGACGTGCACCACCGCAGCGGAAGCTCAACAAGAACGATGGCTCCGAGAGCTACGAGCGCGAGAAGCCCGCCACAGAAGCAAACCACTGCACCCACCTTGGCAACCACCCGCCAAAGATCAAGTGTGTCACCCCGGGCCATCAGATCACGAACCATCACCATTAATTCGAAGGGGGCGCTCGACTGAAACAGGATTGCCCCCCCGAGCACGAGTCCACACGTTCGAAACAACGGGGCGACTCCGCCCCGATGGACTAACGCACCTGCAACACAAACTCGGTCGAGGATTGCACCTGCAAGCCCGACACTCAGCGGTGCAGCAAGCCCAACGGCCCCCCCTATGAGCGCCACCTCGCTGAGCGAGCTACCGGGATGCATGCTCCACCACGCAAGCATCAAAGCCAGCGTTGGCACGAACCATATCGGCATCAAACCGAGGAGACCGATGGCGATAAGAAGGGGCACTAGCGCCATGCCTGTAATGCAAGAGCAGAGAGAGTTTCAATAATCGACGGGAGGAGGAGGTATGCTACCGCGACTAACGCGCCAACTCGAACCGCATACCCGAGCGCCGGCTCATTCACCGTCAAGGCCGACTGCAGTCCTGCAACGAGGAGACTTGCGACGACCACTACCACCAGCACCGGCACCGCGGAGAGAAATATCGCTTTGAGGCCCTCGATAAGGATCGGTTCCATGCCGCCTAGCCCCCCGTATACGTCTTCAAAAGCTTCTCCGCGATGAGCCCCCAACCGTCGACTGCGAAGAAAAGCAAAATCTTGAGAGGAAGCGCCACGACGACGTGCGCCAATTGGGTAACGCCCAACAACATCAACGTATGAACCACGAGGAGATCGATCACGAGGAGCGGCACCAACACGATAAGCCCGAGCTCAAAAGCCTCTTTGAGCTCGGTCAAAAGAAACGCTGCAATAAGGACACCACCATTCTGCGGCGCAACACCTTCTTGCGGCTGTCCCTCACGAACCAAACCGGCTAAACGTTCAAGCAGCCCGGGGTCAGCGTGACGCTGAAGAAACGGCGCCATCTTCTCCTCGAATCCGGAAAGTCGGCTCGGCCCGCCCCCCCCGAAGAACGCATCGATCCCACCCAACGCCCTCATTTCGGGGGAAACGGATACGAGGGCCAGCGCGATCGCCACAGCAAGAATCGAAACGCCGAACCCGACCCCGTCGAGACCCAAGCCCACCCGCACGATATTCAGCACGGTGGCTATCTTTACAAACGCGGTGAAAAGAATTAGCGCAATGATACCAGCAAGATAGGGAGAGAGATCCATATCGAGGATGATAGGTGAACGCTCCCGGTGCTGGCTATCCCTTATTTTGGCCCAAGGACGATCGACCAAAGTGCGGCAGGTTTGAGCAGTTCCAGGCGATGCGGAATCCTTCCGCAACGAGCTCAGGCCACCATCACGGCAAAGCGTCCCTCGTAGAGGCCGAGTCGCCCCTCCCCTACCGATTCCCCGTTAATAAGGAGCTCAACCCGATCGGTCGCGGGGATAGCCGTATCCCACATCGCGCCAGACTGACCGAGCTCGGCGATGACGGTGCCGTCGAGCTTTGTCGCGCCGAGGCTGAAGGAGAGCCGGGTCGTACCCTCAGGAAGACTCGGGAAGGGACCGCCCGCCGCTATCATCTCGAATGCGTAGTTGCCATTCGAAACACACCCCCGCACTAACTGCCACGCCTTGGTGCCGGAGCGCAGGGTCATCGTGTCACCCGCCCGCGCTTCAAGGTCGATAAGGGTGCCACTCTTGAGGTAATCACCGAGCATCGAGGGGGGCACAGCGAGCTGCGCGATCTCCAGCGCGACGACACTACCCGCTTCGACCGCTCGGGCGGTTGAATGGATCTGCCGCCGCCAAAGGTTATCGAGCCGCTCAACCAAGAAGCGTCCGAGCGATACGACGACAGATGCCGGTGTTCCGTTCACGGAGAAGCTTATCCGGACGTCTCCGACCGCGCCCACTTCGTCGAGCTTCATCTCCGGCTCGAACCGTACAAGCGAGGACTGCGGCCCCGTCCACGCGGCGGCTAAGCTCGTCAGCAGACGCCGAGCCAGGTACTCGAGCACCACCGAGCCGGCCCCCTCGTCCGCTCCACGCATCACACCAGGGGCTATCGCTTCGGTCACGACTCGCGCGGAGGAGGGATCAATCGAGAATCCGATCGCCTCACCATCGATCGAACCGACAAAGCTTGCCGCCTGCTCAAGAGGAGAATGCAGTACCGGCTTTGCCTCGATCATCTTGATCTCAACCCCGAGGGAATGACCCAGCGGGAGCCACTGCGCCGCGAACCCAGGAAACCATCTCTCCGGACGGCACCGGAGAAATCCACGCGACAACTTTACCTCACTCGCGGAAGCGGTACGCATAAAGCGCCCAGGCTCCCACGGGGAGAGGTTCGTGCCCTCGGTGTGATTTTCCGACTCCATCCCTATTCCGTCTCCTCAAGCGCTACGCTTGATTCAATATCCGCCTCGAGCACCGCCCGGCGCTCGCGCGCTCGCTCCACATCGGCGACCGCCTCAGCGAGCCGCTTGCGAAGATTACGGGCATCTCCCGTGAGCCTCCGACGAAGCTGTTCCGCGGCGATCAATCGCCGGGCATCCCCCCGCCGCACGCCGCGCTCTCCCGACATCTCGCGCAGTTGCTCCTCGCACCGCCGCAGATCTCCCTCCAGCGAAGCGACAACCGATTCCCGTCGACCAAGCTCAACGAGAAGCTCCGCGAGTAATCGCCCCAACTCCTCTTGCCCGTTCGCTCCGTCGTCCACCACCGGGGATTACTTCACCTCGCGTAAAGCCTGTCGCAACAACGTCCCCGCGAACGGCAACCGCAGCTCAAGCTCGAGACCGGACAGATCCCCCGCGGCGCGCGCCAAAGCCGGGCCGTTGAGCGAATCGTTCTCAAGATAAAGCGAACCCTCACGACCATCGAGGAGTACCGCTAACGCCACCAAGGCGCGTTGTCGCGGGGGCAGATTTCGAAACCGTTGGGTATCCATAGGTATCCGTTACCTTCCCTCGATCTCCGGGATCTCCCGGCGCGTTCGATCAAGCCGGAGCGGTCGGGGCTCTCCCCCATTCTCTTCAAATCCACCTTTGCCACGGTGGTAAAATCCCCACCAATAGCCGACGATCGCACCAACAATCCCGAGGACCAGCAGACCACCCACTAATCCAAAAACGAAATAATTATATTCGTCTTTCGGAACGCGTAAGAATAGAAAGGGGACAAGCGGAATCCGTACCACCTCACCCGCAAGATTTACGGCCCCTTCGACACCACTATCTCCACCACCACGGGGCGCCGCAACTTCCAGGGCAACAAGGATTCGCTCCGGTGCAACACCTGGGACCGCGCGACTGATAACTGCACTTAAAGCCTCGGCGTTCACCGGGCTTTCAGCGCGGTGCTGAATCACTGCGGATACCCCTGGCGTCGCACCCTCTTTAAGGAAGCTCGAGCGCACGATCACCCGCGCGGCGACGACACCGGGATAATTAAGTAAGGTCTCCTCGAGTTCGACCCCCAGAGCTCGATCAAGGCGAAGCGCCTCCATTTCGCGGGAATTCGGAATAAGCCCCTGCGGGGCGACCATATCAGCGAAGGAGCGCTTCACTTCCCCTGGTAAGCCGTGGCGATGGAGCAACGAGACCGCGGCGGTGTAGTGCTCGGCCGCAACCTCAACGGTATAGCGGCCTTGCCCACCCCCACTTTTGTGGGCCACCGCGCTGATTCCGTTGTCGGCGAGCAACGCCACGATCTCGTTGGCCTGACTTTGGGCGATGTCTTGGGCGATCGGCGTCGAGCTACACGCTGCGAGCCAAACCGCCACCACGAGCATCGCTATCGTTCGCCAAACTACCATTACCCATCCCTCTTGGTGGTTATGCAGTGTACGCTACCGTACGCCTGGATATGCGATCAGGCACACCAGAAATTCAACATCTCCAAAGCGTACCCAGTCGCCATGCTCCACCGTACACGGCTCCTCGCGGCGCTGATAGGCCCCGCTCTCACCGTGGCGAAGGAAAACCCCGCGATCGCTCATCAAATCCTGAATTCGCAAACCGGTCTCACCCCCAACAGAGACCAACGCATGTGGGGTTGAAATACTCTTATCATTCACGATGAGGTCGCTCTCTTTGAGGCTATTCCCCGTGACGAAGAACTTTCCTTCACGTAACTCAATCGATTTACCATCCGGGTCAGCATAGCTGACGAGCCAACCGTACAGCCTTCCAGCGGCACTCTCAACCCGCCGGGAGCTTTCGCTCGCACGAGCCTGAGGTTGAGCGGGACGCCCACCGTGGGGTTGGGCTTGAGACGCTGTCTCACGTGGCCGTTCCTCTCGCCGTTCCTCTCGACGCTCCTCCCGCCGTTCCTCTCGACGGGGCTCAGGCCGACTCTCCGGTCGCTTCGGTTGGACTTCGCGGGATTGAGGCTCGGCGCGCTCCGGAGTGGGAGATGGCGCCCGCGGTGGGGCTGGCGGTGGCTGCGCGGGTCGCGCCGCTACCGGCTTTACCTCCTCACGTGGCCGCTCATCGCGCGGTCGATCCTCACGGGGCCGGCTAAAAGAGAGCCCCCCCGGCTTGCCCTGACCAAACGGGCGCCTACCACCGGTCTCAACAACAACCTTGGGGCGCTCCGCGCTCTCACGGGGCGCGCTTTCAATATCAAGATCGTCATCGAGGTCGATATCAGCAGCGATCGTCGACCGACTCTCCGCCACCGGCGCTGTCACCGGCGGTGCAGCCGGTGGGGGCGGCGGAGCGGCAGGCTTCACTGGCGCCGGAGGCGGCTCAGCTTTTACCGCCGGGACCTCATCGATAGAATCGAGATAGTCACCGAGTGGATCGTCCTCAAGGTCGGTCGCAGCCGAGGCTCCCGAGCTTGATGGTGGCGGCGGCGGAGGTGGTGCCTCCTCACGAACCTGACTTGCGGTAGCGCTCAGCTCACTATCGGGTGCCGACATCGTACGTTGACGCACCCGCCCTGACTTCTTCTCTTTATCGCCCTCATCGGCGGCCGTCGCATCGAGGGTTGCTCCACACATTCGGCACCGAGTCGATACCGCGGGCACCAGGCTCCGGCACGACGGGCAACGCACGAAAGTCAGCTCTGTGCTATCTGTAGCCATGATTCAACGCTCCTAAAAAGTACCGCTGCAACGAGCGGCGAAAACCTTTGCTCTAAAAATCAACTAAATACCGGGATCAATAGATTCACCACCACCACGAGAACGACGGCCAGCACCGCGACCGCCGCAATCATGGCGAGCCTACCGACAAGCCCGACACCTCGATAAAGCTCACCGAGTCGGTGCAACAATCCAGCCGATTTCAGCTGCGTCGCCCCGGTCTCTGCAACCGCAGTGGCATCACGGGGGCGCACCGCGACCTCCCCCTTCGCCCAGGGAGCCGGAGGCTCCACCTCACGCGGTGGCGCGAACGCCCGTAAATTTCCGGCGGCGGCTCGAAACGTCTCTTCCTCACGTTCGGTGAAACATAATCCCACCGTGACACCGCCACCGAAATCAAACACCCGGGGGGTAGCGCCAACATTCAGCAGATCCCCTTTCCTCAGCACCCCGCCATCGTAGCCGGTCCCGTTTGTACTGTGGTCGCTCACGGCGAGTGACCCGGTATCGGTCATCGTCACTGCACAGTGAAGCCTTGAGATATGCGGTGCACCAAGCCACATGTCGCTACTGGGATCCCGTCCGATACTTACTTTCGTTCCCGGCTTGAGCAGCACCCGCGCTGGACGGGCGACTTGCGAGAGCGAGACCAGCGCAGGGAAGAGCACCGTCTCCTGCGGTACCGGGCGGGCGACGACCGTTGGAGCGTGCACCATTCGTCCGATCTGCTCCTCGGAGGTTACCCCGAGGACGGCGACCTCTCGCCCCAATACGATCGTTTCCCCGGCGGGCACGTTCACCCGACCAGAGATCTGCTGGTCGTTCACAAACGTGCCATTCGTCGAACCGAGATCCTCGATCCAAAACTCACCGTGCTCATAGCCCATGCGTGCATGCCGCGCCGATATATCTGCCGAATCAAGGCGCAAAGCACACTGCTTCGAGCGACCGATGTATATCGGCTGTTCCGGAGTAAACGACACGACCATCGGCTGGGCTCCCCGAACGACCACCGCCGGAAAGACCGGCGCTCCGGCCCCGAAGGCTTGCCGTAAAACCCGCACGCCCGCTCGATCAGGCGCCTCATTTTCTTTGAGCAGAAGATCGCAATCGATCGCCGTAATATGAAGGCGAACTTTCCCCAGGTCGAGGGTGGCCGAACCATCGTACAGTTCATCGCTAAAAGCGGGGAGCGGTGCTTCAGATCGCGCCATCATCGGCTTACACCGAAAGCGACGCCCCAGATCCCGCACGAGCCGGATCTGATAATCGAGGTCGCGCATATCCTCGACCACCACATGGGCGTGGTCGGACGCACCGATGAGCGCCTGCGGACGACGAATAAAGATCGTCTCCGGCTGGGATACCCCATCTTGAAAATTTATCTCGAGCGCGAACATATCACGTTAAACCCAGCAGCTCCCCTATCGGGTAGGCACATACACCCCACACAGACGTAGGGCACCTTCTTATTGGAGGATACGATATCCCAAGAAGTTCCAGAAATTTGCGCCGCGAAGGTTCTCGCATCGGGGCAACCCGTAATGCCGCCCTGAGGTTGTCGTTCGAACCAAATATCGTCTCACCTACCAAAATAAGCGCCCCGAAAGTTCGGCACGAAAGCTCCCCCGGTTCAGGCGCTAAATCTTGTGCTACGTTAAAGCATCAAAGCGCATCCATTTGAATGTGAATGTTTTTCCCGTGTTCCGGTAGCGGGTGAATGCAGATCAACCGGGGTACGGAGCAGGTGATATGACCGCACGAAAGATACTAGTTATCGACGATGACATGACAGCGCTCGACATCGTCGACCTCCTTTTTGAGGACAAGGGCTTTGAGGTAATCCGTCGTGCCGATGGGATCTCAGCCCTGGGCTGTGTTGAAGAAGTAGCGCCCGATGTTATCTTAATCGACCTCATGATGCCGAAGATGAACGGCCAGTCGTGCATTAAGGAGATCCGCGCCAAAGGGATCACCGTGCCGATAGTCGCGTTCACGGCGCTCGACGATCCCGAGGTGCATCAAGAAGCGCTGGATGCGGGTGGTGACCTCGTCCTGACCAAACCATGCAAGCCCGCGGTGCTCTTAAAGCATGTCGAAACGCTTTTGGCGAAGAACGGGCTTCCGACCTAGGGAGAAGCTGAGCGAGCCTTCTCTGCGCAAATCAATCCGGAGCTCCGAGCTACGGACTCCCGCGCCATTAAGGAGACTCGTTCATCTCAAACCGTAAGAAGGTCTTGCCGATGACGACCTCGTCACCCGACTTTAATGCCACCCTCTCACCCGCCTTTAAGCGCGGCCCTCGGTTGATGTAGGTTCCGTTGAGGCTCCCGGCATCCTCGATAAAGCAAGCGGAGCCCTGACGATCGATGACAGCGTGCTTACGGGACACCTTTGCATCGACATCCTCAGCCTCAAGGTCAACTTCGGGGAATGCCCCGGTCTCGGGGTCCCACCGGCCGACGAGGTTCTTGCCCTCAGTGATCGCAAAGCTCTTGCCAGCGGAGTTCCCCCGAAGAACCACAAGCCTTGCACCCTCGGTATCCACCATAAGTTAAACTTTGTTTTAAACGTCGTTCTAGTAACCGGCCCCATCTGCACCGACTTGAGGGGTCGATTTACTCGAGCGGACTCATTTAAGCACCCTTTAACACTCCAAGACGTCTATATAAGTAGAAAGTTCCGCTCGGTTTGTGTTATCCTGCCTTACGTTTCCGCGGTGTTACACCGCGGAAAAACGTTCGGAAGTCGCTGCTATAGGGTTGTATCGTTCAGTTGAGACGTCCCCTTTAACAGGTAGCCGTTCGGACTAAGATTTTTCATAACCCGTTTACTGTTCACTTAACATGAACCAGGCTGGCCTCTATTTTAACGCCCTTTCCCTCCATCGCGAGGGTTTCGGTGTAGGCCGCGTGTTCCCCCATTTACTAGCCGAACAAGGGCTCTCCGGGGGGATAAGCACTCAGCCTCAAGGTTCGGATACAAGTCTCTCCGACAAAGCTTATCGTCGTGGAACTTTTCCGAGGGCCGGCTCCTGGTTCGCACTAAAAGGCGAAGTTTATGGATCGGCGAATGCTTATCAATGCGGTACACCCCGAGGAATGCCGTATCGCGATTACCGAGGATAACAACCTCACCGAGCTCGAGATTGAATCCCACGTCGGGAAAAAGCTTAAAGGCAATATCTACAAGGCGCGCATCTCGCGTATCGAGCCGAGCCTTCAGGCTGCGTTCGTTGATATCGGCACAAGCCGTAACGGATTTCTGCAGATCAACGACATCCATCCGGCATATTTTCGGAACGGTCGGGGTGGCGATCGCCACGGCCGCGTGTTGATCCAAGACGTCCTCGAGGCTGGCCAAGAGATTGTAGTCCAAGTCGTGAAAGAGGAACGCGAACTGAAAGGGGCAACCCTGACGACCTACCTCTCCCTCCCGGGGCGATATCTCGTCGTCATGCCGGGAAGCGACCGCGGTGGGATTTCGCGCAAGATTAGCGACAGCGAACAGCGCAATCGCCTACGCCGACTCGCCCAAGAGCTCGAGATGCCACTCGGCATCGGGATGATCGTGCGCACCGCCGGACTCGACCGTTCTTTAAGCGAACTTTCACGCGATCTCTCGTTGCAGCTCAAATTATGGGAGCGCATCCTCACCGAAGCGCAGACCGCCCAAAGCCCGGCGACGCTGTACAAAGAGAGCGATCTGGCGACCCGGGTTATCCGCGACTACTTCACTCCCGAGATTCGCGAGATCTTGATCGACGATCCGGAGACATACCGCCGGGTCAAAGAATTCGTAGGTGAAGTGATGCCCCGCTACCGCTCGCGGGTGAAGTTATTCGAGAGCGAGCAGCCTCTCTTCGCGTATGCGAACATCGATGACCAGGTCGGCGACACCCTGAAGAAAGAGGTCAAACTCCGCTCAGGTGGTGCCATCGTCATCGATTCGCTCGAAGCTCTTGTCGCGATCGACGTGAACTCGGGGAAAGCGACGGCGGGACATAACATCGAGGACACTGCCTATCGAACGAACATGGAGGCAGCCGATCAGATCGCCCGCCAACTACGCCTGCGCGATCTTGGCGGCCTCATCGTGATCGACTTCATCGATATGATCGATAAACGCCACAAGGCGAACGTCGAGCGCAAACTACGGGATGCACTAAAACTCGACAAAGCCCGGATAGAATTGGGACGGATCTCGAAGTTCGGACTCATGGAGATGTCGCGCCAACGGCTCCGCGCCTCCCTCGCGAGTCAAAGCCACCTCGGATGCACCCACTGTCACGCTACTGGCAAGGTGAAGAACCCTGAGCTCGTGGCGCTTGAGGTCCTCCGCAAAATCCAATCAGCGGTCGTCGTCGGACATGTCTCGCTCGTGAAAGCGCGCCTCGCCCCCGGCCCAGCCCTGTTCCTCCTCAACAACAAGAAGGGCGAGCTTGCCCGACTCGAGGCTAAGTATCAGGTCCACATTTACATCCTCGCTGACGGACGTCTGACCCAAGACGAATACGAGTTTGAGCTTGAGTCCAAGAAGCTGGCTCCCGGAGAGGTCGCGCCACCGCCACCAGCGGCGGTGAAGCCACCGATCAAGGAAGAGCCCGAAGAGGACGAGGGAGAGGACGGCGATCTCGATGAGATCGCGGATGAGGAACAGACTGCGGCGAAAGATGCCTCGGAGAGCTCGACCGAGGCTCGCCACGATCGGATTAAACACCGCCGTCTTCGCTTTCGCCCCCGACTCCGCCGACGGACCGAAGGCGGAAGCGCCGACGCCGCAGCGCCGACAGCAGAGAAAGACACCGGCGGGGACACGACGGCCGCAAGGCCAACCACTCCCGGCAAGGGGAAGCAAAACCGTTAACAACGCGCAGGCTCGTGACAACGCAGATACGGGCGATTCTGTTCGACTTTGACGGCGTCATCGGCGACACGATCGACGATAACTTTCGAGCGTGGCAAGCCGCCTTCTCGGAACACGGTATCGCCCCCGAGCGAACCGAATGTTGCCTCCTCGAGGGCAAGAAAACCGCGGAACTCGCCGCCACTATCTTGGCTCGTTACGGCAAAGATCCCGAGGCTGGACCGCGCGTTGGTGCAGCGAAAGACGCGCACTACCAAGCGCACAACCACTTCTCGTTCTATCCAGGCGTGGAGGCCCTCATACCTCAACTTCGCAGCCAAGGCTTCAAGGTTGGCCTTGTCTCGGGGGGCATGCGCCGCCGCCTGCTCAATCCCGCGACCGAACCGTTTCTCAACACGTTCGATGCCCTCGTGACCGCGGACGAATGCACGCGGGGCAAACCTGATCCTGAGCCTTTTTTGCGGTGCGCCGAAAAACTGGGAGTATCTCCTCACGCGTGCCTCGTCGTCGAGAATGCGCCCCTCGGCATCTCCGCCGCCAAACTCGCGGGCATGCGCTGTCTCGCTGTCACCACCTCGCTCGAGGCAAAATATCTTCACGAGGCTGATACGATTATCGGGCGAACGACCGACGTCGTTCAGCACCTTTCCCCGGCCGAAGCGGGAAAGCCCAGCAAGGCGGTCAGTTGATACAGACCACCCGCATATCTTTTAGATTGTCGACTACCTGCCCCACCCCACGCACGACACAGCTCAGCGGGTCTTGGGCTCGGTGGAAGGGCACACCGGTCTCTCGGTGAAGGCGCTCAGCGAGCCCCTTCAAGAGCGCGCCCCCGCCAGCGAGACAGATCCCCCGGGAGACGATGTCGTGAGCGATCTC